>NZ_JBEOTA010000023.1:0-154047 GCF_040303265.1 Streptomyces sp. NPDC096040 | reverse complement strand
CTGGGCTTCCTGCGCAACTCGGTGCGCGAACTGGGCCAGACGGTGGTCATGGTGACCCACGACCCGGTCGCCGCACGGGACTCCCGCCGGGTGCCGTCGGGCGTGCTGTCGTGGATGTCGTCGCGGTGGTTTCCTCGGCTCCCATGCGCCCATCATAGAATCATGGGATGATTGGTTGTCCAGTCTCGGGCGGAGGACCACGGCGACCCCGCTGCCGCCGCCCGGCCCTCGCGTGCGAAGGTGTGTCATGCCTCTGAGCCACCCGCGCCGCTCGGCGCTGTCCGAGCAGGTCATCGCCGAGCTGCGGAACCAGATCGCCTCCGGCGAGTGGCCGGTCGGCTCACGCATCCCCACCGAGCCGGAGCTGGTCGAGCAGCTCGGGGTGGCTCGCAACACCGTCCGGGAGGCCGTCCGCGCGCTGGCGCACAACGGCCTGCTGGACATCCGCCAGGGCTCCGGCACGTACGTCGTGGCGACCAGTGAGCTGGCCGGCGTGATGCACCGCCGGTTCGCAGGGGCCGATCCCCGGCACATCGCCGAGCTGCGCTCCACGCTGGAGTCGTCGGCGGCCCGGCTGGCCGCGGCCCGGCGCACGGAGAAGGACCTCAGGCAGCTCGACGCCATTCTGGTGCGCCGCGAGCAGGCCTGGGAGTCCGGCGAGGCGGAGGCCTTCGTGACGGCGGACGCGACCTTCCACCTGGCCGTGGTGGCCGCCTCGCACAACGACGTGATGACGGCGATGTACGCCGACCTGGGCGAGGTGCTGCGGGACTGGCTGCGCGCGGACGTCGGCGCCGAGCTGACGCCGGAGACGTACATGGACCATGCCCGCCTGGTCGACGCGATCCGCGCGGGCGACGCGGACTCGGCCGCCAAGGAAGCGGCCAGCTACCCGTACCTGTGCCGTCCGGACAGGTTCAGCTCGCCTTCTGGTGGCTGACCCACACCGAGCGGACGTCCTGCCAGCAGCGGCCGGTGAGCCGTACGGTCATCGCCGGCCCGGTGTCGACCGGGGAGCCGTCGGTGTCGATGTCCCACCACTTGGCGCACTCGATGTGCAGCCGTACCCGATCGGTGTCCACATAGGGGTTGTGGCAGTAGGCCACCACATGGGAGCCGCGGACGGTCGTCCGGCACGACGCGCCGAACAGCTCCGGGGCCGGCCTGTGACCGCCCGGCACGCGCGCGTGGCACACGGCGTCGTAGGGCAGGGCCAGCACAAGGGCGAGGGCCACGGTCACTGGGGCCAGGCTGCGGGACAGGCGCACAAGGGGACCTCCTCGGCCGGGCTGGGGAGGGAATCGCGCGGTGAACGCGTAATCCGACGCGTGCTCCCAGGGTGCGCCGCCGGTACGGCGACGGCCCGGCCGGTGGGCCGAACGGGTGAGGCCCGCACCCCTCACAGGATGCGGGCCTCGGTAAGTCCGTAGGTCCGTGCTGACGGTGTCCTTGCGGGTCAGGCGCCGATGGCGTGCAGACCGCCGTCCACGTGGACGATCTCGCCGGTGGTCTTCGGGAACCAGTCGCTCAGCAGGGCGACGATGCCCTTGCCGGCCGGCTCGGGGTCCTTGAGGTCCCACTCCAGGGGGGAGCGGTGGTCCCAGACCGAGGCCAGCTCGGTGAAGCCCGGGATGGACTTGGCGGCCATGGAGCCGATTGGGCCGGCGGAGATGAGGTTGCAGCGGATGTTCTGCTTGCCGAGGTCGCGGGCGAGATAGCGGCTGGTGGCCTCCAGGGCGGCCTTGGCCGGGCCCATCCAGTCGTACTGCGGCCAGGCGTACTGGGCGTCGAAGGTGAGGCCGACGACCGAGCCGCCGTTCTGCATCAGCGGCAGGCAGGCCGTGGTCAGCGACTTCAGGGAGTACGCCGAGACGTGCATCGCGGTCGCGACGGACTCGAAGGGCGTGTTGAGGAAGTTGCCGCCGAGCGCGTCCTGAGGGGCGAAGCCGATGGAGTGCACGACACCGTCGAGTCCGCCGAGCTCCTCACCGACGAGGTCGGCCAGCCGCCCGAGGTGCTCGTCGTTGGTGACGTCGAGCTCGATGACCTTGGTGGGCTTGGGGAGCTTCTTGGCGATGCGCTCGGTCAGCGTGGGCCGCGGGAACGCGGTGAGGATGATCTCGGCGCCCTGCTCCTGGGCCAGCTTGGCCGCGTGGAAGGCGATGGAGGACTCCATCAGCACGCCCGTGATCAGGACACGCTTGCCCTCGAGGATTCCGCTCATGGTGATCAGTGACCCATTCCCAGTCCGCCGTCAACAGGGATGACGGCTCCAGTGATGTACGAGGCGTCGTCCGAGGCGAGGAACCGCACCGTCGCGGCGACCTCCTCGGGCTGCGCGTACCGGCCGAGCGGCACCTGCGACACGATGGTGGCGCGCTGCTCGTCGGTGAGCACCTTGGTCATGTCGGTGTCGACGAAGCCGGGCGCGACGACGTTGAAGGTGATGTTGCGCGAGCCCAGCTCACGGGCGAGGGACCGCGCGAAGCCGACCAGGGCGGCCTTGGAGGCGGCGTAGTTGGCCTGGCCGGGACCACCATAGAGGCCGACGACCGAGGAGATGAGGACGACGCGGCCCTTCTTGGCGCGCAGCATGGCGCGGTTCGCGCGCTTGACCACGCGGAAGGTGCCGGTGAGGTTGGTGTCGACGACCGAGGTGAAGTCCTCCTCGGACATGCGCATGAGAAGCGTGTCCTTGGTGATGCCGGCGTTGGCGATCAGGACCTCGACCGGGCCGTGCGCGTCCTCGATCTCCTTGTAGGCCTGCTCCACCTGCTCGGAGTCGGTGATGTCGCACTTGACGGCGAGGCAGCCCCATTCCTTGAGGACGGCCGGCGGCTCACCCGAGCGGTATGTGATGGCAACCTTGTCGCCGTTGTCGGCGAAAGCGCGGGCGATGGCGAGGCCGATGCCCCGGTTGCCTCCAGTGACGAGAACCGAGCGGCTCAACGGATCACCCTTTCGTTCGGTCTGACCACCCGCCGGAACAGCCGGCACGACAGGTGGCTTCATCGAAAACCTATCGGTCCCGCCATCACCGCGAGCAAGCGGGCACCGACAGTGGCGCGGGGGTGTCGCTGTCGGGTCCCTACAGAAAGGACCGGCGCCGGGCCGAAACCTGTGGTCCGTATGCCCGCGGGCGCGACATGATCGGGCGGACAGGCCACGACAGCAGGGAGACCTCCGTGCCTCATTCCATCGACGAAGCCTTCACGGCTCTTCCGCTACGGGCCCTGGCCGACGCCGCGCTGGCACGCGCGCGTGCGCTGGGGGCCGAGCACGCGGACTTCCGGTTCGAGCGGGTGCGCAGCGCGTCCTGGAGCCTCAGGGACGCCAAGCCCGCCGGATCGTCCGACACCACCGACCTCGGATACGCGGTCCGGGTCGTGCACGGCGGTACCTGGGGTTTCGCGTCGGGGGTGGACCTGACCCTGGACGCGGCCGCCAGGGTCGCCTCCCAGGCGGTGGCCATGGCGAAGCTCTCGGCGCAGGTCATCAAGGCCGCCGGGTCCGATGAGCGCGTCGAGCTGGCCGGCGAGCCGGTGCACGCGGAGCGGACCTGGGTCTCGTCGTACGAGATCGATCCGTTCACCGTGCCCGACGAGGAGAAGGCCGCGCTGCTCGCGGAGTGGAGCGCGCGGCTGCTGGCGGCGAACGGCGTCAACCATGTCGACGCCTCGCTCCTCACCGTGCGTGAGAACAAGTTCTACGCCGATACGGCCGGAACCGTGACCACCCAGCAGCGCGTGCGGCTGCACCCGCAGCTGACCGCGGTGTCGGTGGACGAGTCGAGCGGCGAGTTCGACTCGATGCGGACCGTCGCACCGCCGGTCGGCCGTGGCTGGGAGTACCTCACCGGCACCGGCTGGGACTGGGACGCCGAACTGGAGCGGATCCCGGAGCTGCTCGCCGAGAAAATGCGGGCGCCGAGCGTCGAGGCGGGGCTGTACGACCTGGTGGTCGACCCGTCCAACCTGTGGCTGACCATCCACGAGTCCATCGGCCACGCCACCGAGCTGGACCGCGCGCTCGGCTACGAGGCCGCCTACGCCGGCACCTCCTTCGCCACCTTCGACCAGCTCGGCAAGCTCAGGTACGGCTCCGAGCTGATGAACGTCACCGGCGACCGCACCGCCGAGCACGGCCTGGCGACCATCGGGTACGACGACGAGGGCGTCGAGGCCCAGTCCTGGGACCTGGTGAAGGACGGCACGCTCGTCGGCTACCAGCTGGACCGCAGGATCGCGAAGCTGACCGGCTTCGAGCGCTCCAACGGGTGCGCGTACGCCGACTCACCCGGGCATGTGCCCGTGCAGCGCATGGCCAACGTCTCGCTCCAGCCCGATCCGGGCGGGCTGTCGACCGAGGACCTGATCGGCGGGGTCGACCGCGGGATCTATGTCGTCGGCGACCGTTCCTGGTCGATCGACATGCAGCGCTACAACTTCCAGTTCACCGGCCAGCGGTTCTTCAGGATCGAGAACGGGCGGATCACCGGACAGCTGCGGGATGTCGCCTACCAGGCGACGACCACCGACTTCTGGGGCTCCATGGCGGCCGTCGGTGGCCCGCAGACCTACGTCCTGGGCGGCGCCTTCAACTGCGGCAAGGCTCAGCCGGGACAGGTCGCCGCCGTGTCCCACGGCTGCCCCTCGGCCCTCTTCAAGGGCGTCAACATCCTCAACACCACGCAGGAGGCCGGTCGATGAGCGCCCGCAACAACAAGCCGCACGAGATCGTCGAGCGCGCTCTGGAGCTCTCCCGAGCCGACGGCTGCGTGGTCATCGCCGACGAGCACTCCACCGCCAACCTGCGCTGGGCCGGCAACGCGCTCACCACGAACGGCGTCACGCGCGGCCGTTCGCTCACCGTCGTCGCGACCGTCGACGGCAAGGAGGGGACGGCCTCGGGTGTCGTGTCCCGGTCGGCCGTGACCGCCGACGACCTGGAGCCGCTGGTGCGGGCCGCCGAGGCCGCCGCGCGGGGCGCCGGTCCAGCCGAGGACGCGCAGCCGCTGGTCACCGGCGTACCGGAGGCGCCGGACTTCACGGACGCGCCCGCCGAGACCTCCTCCGCCGTGTTCACCGACTTCGCCCCGGCGCTCGGCGAGGCCTTCGCACGCGCGCGTGCCGGTGGCCGTGAGCTGTACGGCTTCGCCAACCACGAGCTGGTCTCGACGTACGTCGGCACCTCGACCGGGCTGCGGCTGCGCCACGACCAGCCCAACGGCACCCTTGAGCTGAACGCCAAGTCGCCGGACCGTACCCGGTCGGCCTGGGCCGGGAGGTCGACGCGGGACTTCAAGGACGTCGACCCGGGCGCGCTCGACGCCGAGCTGGCCGTACGGCTCGGCTGGGCGGAGCGCAGAGTGGAGCTGCCGGCGGGCCGGTACGAGACGCTGCTGCCGCCGACCGCCGTGGCCGACCTGCTGATCTACCAGCTGTGGTCGGCGTCCGGGCGGGACGCGGCCGAGGGGCGGACGGTGTTCTCCAAGCCGGGCGGTGGCACCCGCGTCGGCGAGAAGCTGACCGACCTGCCGCTGACCCTGCGCAGCGACCCGAACGAGCCGGGGCTGGAGTCCGCGCCGTTCGTCGTGGCGCACTCCTCCGGCGGTGACCAGTCGGTCTTCGACAACGGGCTGCCGGTCGGCGCCACCGATTGGGTCGCTGACGGTGAGCTGAAGCACCTGACGACCACCCGGCACACGGCCGGTCTGACCGGGCTGCCGGTCGCCCCGGCGGGCGGGAACCTGATCCTGGACGGCGGCCAGGACCGCTCCCTGGAGGAGATGGTCGCGGCGACCGAGCGCGGGTTGCTGCTGACCTGCCTCTGGTACATCCGCGAGGTGGACCCGGCGACGCTGCTGCTCACCGGCCTGACCCGGGACGGCGTGTACCTGGTGGAGAACGGCCAGGTCACAGGAGAGGTGAACAACTTCCGGTTCAACGAGTCGCCGGTGGACCTGCTGGGACGGGCCACGGAGGCGGGGCGCACGGAAAAGACGCTGCCGAGGGAGTGGAGCGACTGGTTCACTAGGGCTGCGATGCCCGCGCTGCGCGTGCCCGACTTCAACATGAGCTCTGTCAGTCAGGGCGTATAACCTCGTAGCCGGTGGTCGCTCGACTGCCCGAAGATCATCCGAAGATCGCCCAAGGAGATACGAGAACCGTGACGGACATCGTCGACGAGCTGAAGTGGCGGGGGCTCATCGCCCTCTCCACGGACGAGGACGCATTGCGCAAGGCGTTCGCGGACGGTCCTGTCACGTTCTATTGCGGCTTCGACCCGACCGCGCCCAGTCTGCACCTCGGCAACCTCGTGCAGATCCTGACGATGCGCCGGATCCAGCAGACGGGCAACCGCCCGCTGGGCCTGGTCGGGGGTGCCACGGGCCTGATCGGCGACCCGAAGCCGACTGCCGAGCGCACGCTGAACGCGCCCGAGGTCGTCGCCCAGTGGGTCGAGCGGCTGCGCGCGCAGATCGCCCCGCTGCTCGACTTCGAGGGGCCGCACGCGGCGGTCATGGTCAACAACCTGGACTGGACCCAGGGCATGTCCGCCATCGAGTTCCTGCGGGACGTCGGCAAGCACTTCCGCGTCAACAAGATGATCGCGAAGGAGGCCGTCGCCCGGCGTCTGGAGTCCCAGGAGGGCATCAGCTACACCGAGTTCAGCTACCAGATCCTCCAGGGCATGGACTTCCTGGAGCTGTACCGGCGGTACGGCTGCACGCTGCAGACCGGCGGCAGCGACCAGTGGGGCAACCTCACCTCGGGCACCGATCTGATCCACAAGGTCGAGCCCGGCGCCGTGGTCCACGCGCTGGGCACGCCGTTGATCACCAAGGCCGACGGCACCAAGTTCGGCAAGACGGAGTCCGGCACGGTCTGGCTCGACCCGGAGATGACCACGCCGTACGCCTTCTACCAGTTCTGGCTGAACGCGGACGACCGGGACGTCTCCAAGTTCCTGCGGATCTTCAGCTTCAAGTCGCACGACGAGATCGAGGACCTGGAGAAGCAGACCGAGGAGCGTCCGCAGGCGCGGGCGGCCCAGCGGGCGCTGGCCGAGGAGCTGACGACGCTGGTGCACGGCGCCGACCAGACGGCCGCGGTGATCGCCGCGAGCCGTGCGCTCTTCGGCCAGGGGGAGCTGGCGGAGCTGGACGAGAAGACTCTGGCCGCGTCGCTCTCCGAGCTGCCGCACATCCAGGTCGCCGAGCTCGCTCCGGTGGTCGATCTGTTCGCCGAGGTCGGGCTGGTGGCCAGCAAGTCCGCCGCCCGGCGGACCGTGAAGGAGGGCGGGGCCTACGTGAACAACGTGAAGGTGACCGCCGAGGACGAGGTGCCCTCCGTGGAGGAGCTGCTGCATGGGCGGTGGCTTGTGCTGCGGCGGGGGAAGAAGAATCTGGCGGCTGTGGAGGTCGTTGGTTCCTGAGCGTCACAGGGGTGCGGGGTGTTCTGTTGACACAGCCCGCACCCCTCAGGGGCGCTTTCGGCCTCCGGCGCCTCAGACTCGGTGCCTGCGCTTGCCCAGCGTCGCCATGTACAGCATGTCTCCCAGGAACACGATGATGATCGCGGCGACCAGCTGGAAGAGATGACGGGTCCAGTCGATACCCGGGGTTGACGCCACGCCCGCCGCGCGGGCGATCGCGTTGCCGGCGATCGCGCCCAGCATGCCGAAGATGGTCGTCAGCCAGAGGGGGCTGTGCTGCTTGCCCGGGATGACCGCCTTCGCGATCAGGCCCAGCACAAAACCCACGATGATCGCCCACAACCAGCCCATGGCTGCCTCCTCGTACGGCTCGACGTGAGCATTACGCCAAGTCTCGGCCCGTCCGCCGTACGGCGCATGTCGGTACGCCCGTACGCGGTAAGGCGCATGACGTTCACGCAGGCGGGCGGGCGACCCGGTCTCGAAGGCGGCGCAGGCGCGGCGTAACGTAAGAGGCGTCCTGGCCCGGTTCCCCGTACGGGTGTGGACAGAGTACGGGCCTGGGCGAGTCCGATGCGGGCGGATGGTGGAATGTGATGCGGAAGCAGCGTGGCGGCGGCAGCGTCCAGGTGTTCCGGATCACCGGGGCCCGCACCGGCCTTGCGGAGGACGTGCGCGGCCGGCAGCGGCGGTACGTCATCTCCATGACCGTCCGGACCTTGTCGGTGATTTTGGCGGTCACGTTGTGGAACGTGGAGCGGTACGTCGCCGTCGTCGCATTGGTGCTCGGGGCACTGCTCCCCTACGTGGCGGTCGTCATCGCCAATGCGGGCCGGGAGCGGCCGTCATCGCTTCCGTCGACGTTCGGTGTCGCACCGACAAGGCTGATGATCGCGCCGCCGCGCGCGGAGGACCCGCACCCGGAATCCGTCCCGGAGGACGTGGTGGCCGACCCGGCGGCGGGGATGCGCGGTGAGCGGCCGGAGTCGGTCTGAGCACCGGGGACGCGGGTTGAGCGGCCGGTGGCTCCACACAAAGCTCAATAAAAGCTCAGATCAATCGCGCTGTTCCGGTGCCGGGCGACGGGTGACCCATGACATACTGCGTACGCGCTCCGCATCCCCCGTCGGAGCGACGGACCGACGCCGGGCAGCTCCCCCCGTGGCTGCTCGGCGTCGCCTTGTTTGCGGGGCCCGCCTTTGCAAGACAACACAGCGCAAGACAACACAGCGCAAGACGAAGCAGTGCGAGACGAAGCAGTGAGTGACGTTATCTGTTCAGCGAAGGGTTGCCGGGCCGACGCGGTGTGGGTGCTGGCGTGGAACAACCCGAAGATCCACACGCCGGAGCGGCGGAAGACCTGGCTCGCCTGTGACGAGCACCGGGAGCATCTCTCGCAGTTCCTGGGGGTGCGGGGGTTTTTGAAGGATGTCGTGTTGTTGAAGGAGTGGGAGTCACCCCAGTAGGGCTCCAGTAGGCGGCTCTAGCCTCCGATCGCGGACATCGGCCTCTCCGGCTGTACGAACGACGGGTCGTCCAGGCCCGCCCCCGCCTTCTTCCCCCACATCGCCAGTCGCCAGATGCGGGCGATCTCCTCGTCGGATCCGCCCGAGCGGAGCGCGCCGCGCAGGTCTGTCTCGTCCTTGGCGAACAGGCAGTTGCGTATCTGGCCGTCGGCCGTGAGGCGGGTGCGGTCGCAGGCCGCGCAGAACGGGCGGGTGACCGAGGCGATGACGCCGACGCGGCACGGCCCGCCGTTCACCAGCCAGCGCTCCGCCGGGGCCGCCCCGCGCTCGTCCGCGTCCTCGGGCGTGAGGTCGAAGCGGGTGCGGAGCGAGGCGAGGATGTCTCCCGCCGTCACCATGCTGTCGCGCTTCCAGCCGTGCTGGGCGTCCAGCGGCATCTGCTCGATGAAGCGCAGCTCGTAGTCGTGCTCCACCGCCCAGGCCAGCAGGTCGGGGGCCTCGTCCTCGTTCAGGCCTGGCATCAGGACCGTGTTGACCTTGACGGGGGTGAGGTCGGCGTCGCGGGCGGCCTGGAGGCCGTCGAGGACGTCCTTGTGGCGGTCGCGGCGGGTGAGGGTCTTGAAGACGTCCGGGCGGAGGGTGTCGAGGGAGACGTTGACCCGGTCCAGGCCGGCCGTCTTCAGGGCCGTCGCGGTGCGGCGCAGGCCGATGCCGTTGGTCGTCAGGGACATCTGGGGGCGGGGGGCCAGCGCCGCCACCCGCTCCACGATGCCGACCAGGCCGGGGCGCAGCAGCGGCTCGCCGCCGGTGAAGCGGACCTCCTCGATGCCCAGCAGGCGGACGGCGATGTCGATCAGGCGGACGATCTCGTCGTCGGTGAGCAGGTCGGGCTTGGCCAGCCACTGCAGGCCCTCCTCGGGCATGCAGTACGTACAGCGCAGATTGCACCGGTCGGTCACTGAGACCCTCAGGTCGGTGGCCACCCGGCCGTAGGTATCGATGAGCACGTGGGCCCCCTCCCTCGTCACGGATCAGTTCTCTACCGTCACTAGCGAGCCTACGTGACAACGCTGACATCGCGAGGGCCCCGATGCCACGAGGTACGACGCGGCCGCGTCGTAGGACCCTACGATCCCGTCGACGCGGCCAGTCGTACGCAGGTCAGTGAGCTCCGGTGCCGGTCAGGGACCGCACCTCCAGTTCCCCGTACTTCGCGGTGTCCGGGACCTCCTTGGACAGCAGGGTGCCCACGACGCCGAGGAGGAAGCCGACCGGGATCGAGATGATGCCCGGGTTCTCCAGTGGGAACCAGTGGAAGTCGACGCCCGGGAACATCGAGGTCTCCTTGCCGGACACCACCGGCGAGAAGAGCACCAGGCCGACCGCGGTGACCAGGCCGCCGTAGATCGACCAGAGGGCGCCCGCGGTGGTGAACCGCTTCCAGAAGAGGCTGTAGAGGATGGTCGGCAGGTTTGCGGAGGCGGCGACCGCGAAGGCGAGCGCGACCAGGCCGGCGACGTTCAGGTCGCGGGCCAGGGCGCCGAGGACGATGGAGACCGCGCCGATGCCGACAGTGGCCCAGCGGGCCGCGTTGATCTCCTGCTTCTCGGTGGCCTGGCCCTTCCTGATGACATTGGCGTAGATGTCGTGCGCGAAGGACGAGGACGAGGCCAGGGTGAGGCCCGCGACCACGGCGAGGATCGTCGCGAAGGCGACCGCCGAGATGGTGGCCAGGAGGATCGCGCCCCAGTTGGAGTCGACGCCGCCCAGATGGAGGGCGAGCAGTGGGGCCGCGGTGTTGCCCGACTTGTTGGAGGCGATGATCTCGTCCGGTTTGATCAGCGCGGCCGCGCCGAAGCCGAGGGCGAGGGTCATCAGGTAGAAGGCGCCGATCAGGCCGATCGCCCAGAGCACGGACTTACGGGCGGCCTTCGCGGTGGGCACGGTGTAGAAGCGGATCAGGATGTGCGGCAGGCCGGCGGTGCCCAGGACCAGGGCGATGCCGAGCGAGAGGAAGTCCAGCTTGCTGGTGCTGCTGGCGCCGTACTTCAGGCCGGGCTCCAGGAAGGCGCTGCCCTTGCCGCTGTTGTCGGCGGCCTTGCCGAGCAGGTCGGAGACGTTGAAGTTGAACTTCCACAGGACCATGAAGGTCAGCAGCAGGGCGCCCAGGATGAGCAGCACGGCCTTGACCATCTGGACCCAGGTGGTGCCCTTCATACCGCCGATGGTGACGTAGACGATCATCAGTACGCCGACCAGGGCGACGATGCCGATCTTGCCGCCGTCGCTGGTGATGCCGAGGAGGAGGGAGACGAGGACGCCCGCTCCCGCCATCTGGGCCAGCAGGTAGAAGATCGACACGACGATCGTCGAGGTGCCGGCCGCGGTGCGGACCGGGCGCTGGCGCATGCGGTACGCCAGCACGTCGCCCATGGTGTAGCGGCCGGAGTTGCGCAGTGGCTCGGCGACCAGGAGGAGGGCGACGAGCCAGGCGACCAGGAAGCCGATGGAGTAGAGGAAGCCGTCGTAGCCGAAGAGGGCGATGGCGCCGGCGATGCCGAGGAAGGACGCGGCGGACATGTAGTCGCCGGAGACGGCGAGGCCGTTCTGGAAGCCGGTGAACTGGCGGCCGCCCGCGTAGAAGTCGGCGGCGTCCTTGGTCTGGCGGCCGGCCCAGATGGTGATGACGAGGGTCGCGGCGACGATCACCGCGAACAGAGTGATGATCAGCGTCCGGTGCTCGCTTGCCTCGCCGGCCGCCATGGTGATCGCGGGGCTCATGCGCCGCCCTCCATCCGGGACTTGATGGCCTCGGCCTTGGGGTCGAGCTTGGCGGCGGCGTGGTGCGCGTACCACCAGGCGATGAGGAACGTGGTGAGGAACTGGGCGAGGCCGAGGACCAGGGCCACGTTGATGTTGCCGACGACCTTGGTGCCCATGAAGTCGCCCGCGTAGTTGGAGAGCAGGACGTACAGCAGGTACCAGGCGATGAAGCCGACGGTCAGCGGAAAGGCGAAGGAGCGGTAGGAGTGCCGCAGTTCGGTGAACTCCGGACTCTGCTGCACCTCGGCGAACTCCTCGCTGGAGGGGAGCCGGGTCTGCGTGTTCGAGGGCGGTGGTGTCTCGGTAGCCACGGAGTCTCCTCGCGATACGGACATGCGGATTCTGACCTCACAGACACTTGGATCACCTACCCGGAGTGATGGAGCGGCTCCCGTAAGTGATACCGACAGGGGGCCTCGATCCTGCTGCGGCTCCCTGCTCAAGGTCACGGCGCCACGCGTGGACAGGTTCAACTCGCCCGAGTTCTTTCGAAGTCGTGCGCGCGGGTCGTCTCCGGTCATTGCTGGCCGGTGAGTGCGGGAGATAGCTTCACCCTGCACCACCCGTCATGTACCTGCTCAAGCGGTCACGCGCGGCTTGGGCGGGCCGTTTTCGGTTGATGTTCCGGATGATGTGGAGACCCCATGGCTCATCTGCGTTCCAGACGCGGGCCGGCGCTCGCCGTACCGGTCGTACTGTCGCTGACCGCCTCGCTCGGCCTGCTGCCGGCGGCGGCTTCTGCGGCACCGCTGTCGGCCTCGGCGACGCCGGCGGCGGACGGGCCGAACCTGGCCTATGTCGTCAACACCAGGACGGACCACCGCACGATCGAGTCGGTGCAGCGGGCGATCACCCGCAACGGCGGCACGATCGTCGCGTCGTACGACAGGATCGGCGTGATCGTCGTGCACTCGGCGAACCGTGAGTTCGGCCCCACGATGCGCGCGGTGCGCGGGGTGCGGTCGGCGGGGGCGACCCGGACGGCGCCGCTGAGCGCGGCGGGGACCACGGACGAGGGGGCCGTGCAGGTCCTGTCGAAGGCGGAGGCCGCGCAGGTCGAGAAGAGGGCGGCGGCCGGCCAGGAGCCACTCGAGGCCGACCAGTGGGACCTGCGGACGATCGGCGCAGACAAGGCCGCCACGGTCAACCCCGGGAGCCGGTCGGTGACCGTCGGCATCATCGACACCGGCGTCGACGACACGCACCCGGACATCGCTCCCAACTTCTCCGCCGCGCAGTCCGCCAACTGCGTGAGCGGCAAGGCGGACACGACGTACGGCGCATGGCGGCCGGTGGACGCCGACCACTACCACGGCACGCATGTCGCCGGCGAGATAGCCGCCGCCCGCAACGGCATGGGCGTGGCGGGCGTGGCACCGGGCGTGAAGGTCGCGAGCATCACCGTGGCCCAGCCCGACTCGACACAGCTGTTCTACCCGGAGAGCGTCGTCTGCGCCTTCGTGTTCGCCGCCGACCACGGCGTGGAAATCACCAACAACAGCTACTACGTTGATCCATGGCTGTACAACTGCATGGACGACCCGGATCAACGTGCCATCGTTGACGCGGTCAACAGGGCGCAGCTGTACGCCCAGAGCAAGGGCACGCTCAATGTGGCCTCGGCGGGCAACTCGAACGACGATCTCGACGCGAACGCCCTCACGGACACCTCCAGCCCCGACGACTCGACGGCCACGACCCGCACGGTCGACCCGCACGAGTGCTTCGACGTGCCGACCCAGCTGCCCGGTGTGGTCACCGTGAGCGCGGTCGGCGTCGACAACGCCAAGGCCTACTACTCCAGCTACGGCCAAGGCGTCATCGACGTGGCGGGCCCGGGCGGCGACAAGTACCAGATCCCGCACACGCCGTCGCAGAACGGCCGCATCCTGTCCACGCTGCCGAACGACCAGTACGGCTTCCTCCAGGGCACCTCGATGGCGTCCCCGCACGTGGCCGCGGTGGCCGCGCTGCTGAAGTCGACCCACCCGCACGCCTCCCCGGCCCGGCTCCAGGCCCTGCTGAAGGCCGAGGCGGACAACCCGGGCTGCCCGGCGGGCCCCTACGACGGGGACGGCGACGGCGTCGTGGACGCCACCTGCGTGGGCGGAGAACACGTCAACGGCTTCTACGGCTCGGGGGTCGTGAACGCGCTCCGCGCGGTCAAGTGACCACTCCCGGCAGGACTTCCCGCACGGCATGCTCGTTTCGCGAACGAACCGGAGGCTCACCCACATGACAGCGCCCCAGTCGCGCCACCGCCGCGTGCTCGCCATCCCGCTCGGCATGGCCATGGCCACGGCCCTCGCGTTCCTGCCCAACGTCTCGGCGTCCGCCGCCGACACCACGGCCACGACCACGGTCGCTTCGGACGCGAGTGACGCGACGTCCCTCAGCTATGTCGTCAACGTCCGCCCCGGGCAGGGCACCTCGCAACGCGTCCAGCGGGCGATCGACCGGGCCGGCGGTTCGGTGGTGATCGCGTACGACGAGATCGGCGTGATCGTCGTCCACTCGTCGAACCCCGACTTCGCCAAGGTCATCCGCAAGGTGCCCGGCGTGGACTCGGCCGGTGCCACCCGCAACGCGCCGCTGCCCGCCCAGTCGACCACCGACGTCGGGACGCCCAAGGTGCTCAGCTCCGAGCAGGTCACGGAGGCGGACGCGCAGGCGGCCGACGGGCAGGACCCGCTGGAGCCGCTGCAGTGGGATCTGCCTGCCATCAAGGCCGACAAGGCGCACGAGAGGACCCTCGGCAGCTCGAAGGTCACCGTCGCCGTCATCGACACCGGGGTCGACGACACCCACCCGGACATCGCCCCGAACTTCTCCGCCGCGCAGTCCACCAACTGCGTGTCGGGCAAGCCGGACACGACGTACGGCGCCTGGCGGCCCAGCGCCGCCGAGAGCCCGCACGGCACGCATGTGGCGGGTGAGATCGCGGGCGCCAAGAACGGGATCGGCATCACCGGCGTGGCGCCCGGCGTCAAGGTGGCGGGCATCAAGGTCGCCACCACCAGCGGATACTTCTACACGGAGGCCGTGGTCTGCGGTTTCGTGTGGGCGGCCGAGCACCACATCGACGTCACCAACAACAGCTATTACACCGACCCCTGGTACTTCAACTGCACCGACGACCCGGACCAGAAGGCGCTCGTCGACGCCATCACCCGGGCCTCCCGGTTCGCGGAGAAGAAGGGCACCGTCAATGTGGCGGCGGCCGGCAACGAAAGCTACGACCTGGCCTCCGACTCGATCACCGACCCGGTCTCGCCGAACGACGGCACCCCCAGCGACCGGGTGATCGACCCGCACACGTGCTACGACATACCGACCCAGCTGCCGGGCGTCGTCACCGTCGCGGCCACCGGAGCCAAGGGCCTCAAGTCGTCCTTCTCCAACTACGGCCTCGGGGTCATCGACATCGCCGCGCCCGGCGGCGACTCGACCGCCTACCAGGCCCCGGCGTCCCCGGCGACCAGCGGCCTGATCCTGGGCCCGCTGCCGGGCGGCAAGTGGGGCTACATGGCGGGTACGTCGATGGCGACCCCGCATGTCGTCGGCGTCGCAGCATTGATCAAGTCAACCCATCCGCATGCCTCCCCCGCCCTGGTGAAGGCCCTGCTGTACGCCGAGGCGACCGCCACGCCGTGCACCGACCCGTACGACATCAACGGGGACGGCAAGGTCGACGCGGTGTGCGAGGGCTCGAAGAACCACAACGGTTTCTACGGCTGGGGCACGGCGGACGCATTGGCGGCAGTCACCCACTAGGCACACATATTGATTCAGTCAATACTGCATAGTGCAGTCATGACTGCAATCAAGTATGCGTGGTCCGCGCTGGGCGGCGATCCCTCGCTGTCCGCGCGGATCACGACCGTGGCACGCGCGGGCACGCTCCAGGCGCACCTTCCGGTACGACCGCTCGCCCGCGCGTGTGTCGGCGCGTGCGCGCTGGCCGCAGCCGAGCTGGGGGCGCGCCGCATCGGTACGGCGGAGGTGCCCACGGTCCTGGTGGACGACGGGGCCGTGGCGACCGCGTTCACCAGCGAGCGGCAGTTGCTGGTCGACGGGCGGGCGCCGGTGCCGTTCGCCCCGCTGTCCCGGTTCTGGCGCGCGGCCGACGGGTGGGTGCGCACCCACGCCAACTACCCGCACCACCGGGCCCGGCTGCTGGCCGCGCTGGGACTGCCGGATGGCGCCTCGGCGGAGGAAGCCGGGGCCCGGATCGCCGGGCGCCCCGCGCTGGAGGTGGAGGACGCGGTCTACGGCGCCGGCGGGCTCGCCGTGGCACTGCGCTCACCCGAGGAGTGGGCCGCGCACGAGCAGGGGCTCGAGGTGGCCGCGCGCCCCCTCGTCGAGCGAGGCCGCCTGGACGCGGCCCACGCGCGCGTGCTCCCGCCGCTCGACGCCGACGTCTCTCCCCTGCTGCCCGCCGCCGGTCTGCGCGTCCTGGACCTGACCCGGGTCCTGGCCGGCCCGGTCGCCACCCGCACCCTGGCGCTGCTGGGCGCGGACGTCCTGCGCCTGGACGCGCCCTGGCTGCCGGAACTCCCCGACCAGCACGCCGACACGGGCTTCGGGAAGCGCTCGGCGACGCTCGACCTCACGACCGACCGGGCGGCCTTCGAGGAGTTGCTGGCCTCGGCGGACGTCGTGGTCACCGGGTACCGGCCGGGCGCCCTGGACCGGTTCGGGCTCTCCCCCGAGGCGCTGGCCGAACGGCGGCCGGGGCTGGTCGTGGCCCAGGTGTCCGCCTGGGGCGGGTACGGGCCGTGGGGCGGGCGGCGCGGCTTCGACAGCCTGGTGCAGGTCGCCACCGGCATCGCGAAGGCCGAGGGCTCGGCGGAACGGCCGGGTGCGCTGCCCGCGCAGGCGCTCGACCACGGCACGGGGTATCTGCTGGCGGCCGGCGTGCTGCGAGCGCTGACCGAGCAGTCCTACGACGGCGGGAGCAGGTTCGTACGGCTGGCGCTGGCGCGCACCGCGCGGTGGCTGACGGCGGAGACGGAGGCGGGGCCCGAGGGCGGTGAGCCGTACGAGGGGCCGGACGCCTGGCTCGCCGAGACGGACAGCGCGCTGGGGCGGCTGCGGTACGCACGGTCGCCGGTGTCCTTCGCGGGCGGCCCGGCCGACTGGGCGCGGCCCCCGGTGCCGTGGGGGTCGGATCCGGCCAAGTGGGCATGACGGCACCGGCCGCCCGGCCGGAAACGTACGAATAGACGGAATGACACTCCGTCAGTTGCTTTCCGCTACTTGCCCGGTTCTGTCGTGACTGGTGAAGATCGTGGGGTGACGGCGACACGACCGACCACCGAAGCGGCCGACGCGAGCGGCCCCGCGAGACGCCCCGGTACCGGCCGGGCCGTCGCCGTCCTGGGCCTGGTGGCGCTGGCCGCGCTGGTGCCGCTGCTCGGGCCGTCCGCCGCGTTGCACGACACCGGGGAGGCCGCGGCGCCGGGGGTGGGCGGCATCGCCTTGCTGCGGGGGGTGCTGTTCGCCGCCCTGTGCGTGCCGTTGGGCGAGCTGTTCGTGGACCGGCTGACCCGTCGGCTGCCGGACGCGCCGCCCGAACGGCCGTCCAGCTGGGCGGTGTTCGCGGCCGCCGCCGGTTTCGTCGCCGCGCTGGGGCTCGCGTCGGTCGTGTCGACGGGCAACCTGGTGCCGCGCGGTCTCGCCGACATCGACGTGGGCGGCCTGTACCAGTCGCGTGACGGCGAGTTGGCGCTGATCGAGGTCAACGCCTTTCTGCTGGCCGGCCTTTGCGCCCG
This sequence comes from Streptomyces sp. NPDC096040, assembly GCF_040303265.1. NCBI lineage: Bacteria > Bacillati > Actinomycetota > Actinomycetes > Kitasatosporales > Streptomycetaceae > Streptomyces > Streptomyces sp. NPDC096040. The sequence goes on along the minus strand of NZ_JBEOTA010000023.1, from coordinate 136,547 downwards.
CTCGCGGCGCCCGGCGATCCAGGTGTGGCCGCTGGCCGCGGTGGCCGCCGCCGAGGCGCTGCGCGCCCACCCTGCGCCCGAGCACAGCCCGTTGCTCGGCTCGGCGCTGACCCTGGTGCATCTGACGTGCGCGACGCTGTGGGTGGGCGGTCTGCTGCACGCGCTGCGCCTGCTGCGGCGGTGGCAGGGCCGGGCGGCCGGGGCGGCGCTGCTCGGCCTCTACGCGCGCGTGGCCGCCGTACTGCTGGCCGCCATCACCGCGACGGGCGTGTGGAGTTCGCTGCGGCGGATGCCCGCGGGCACGATCCTGGATCAGCTGACGACGACGGCGTACGGGCGCACCCTGCTGGCCAAGGTGGTCCTCGTCGCCGCCGTCGCCGCGCTCGCGCTGTGGGCGCGGTTCCGGCTGCGCCGGGCGGCCGACCCGCTCACCGCGTACGTCCCCGCGCGGGCCGAGGTGGCCGTGCTGGGGGTGGTGGTCGCGGTGTCGGGAGTGCTGACGGCGCTGCCGGTACCGATCAGATGGACTTGATCAGGTCGGCTGGCCGTTGGTGACGAGCACCTTGAGGGCGGTGCGCTCGTCCATCGCCTTGTAGCCGTCGGGCACGCCCTCGATGCCGACGGTCAGGTCGAAGACCGGCGAGGGGTCGATCGTGCCGGCGAGGACGTCGGGCAGCAGGTCGGGGATGTACGCGCGGACCGGGGCGACACCGCCGCGCAGGGCGATGTTCCGGTCGAACATGACACTGAGGTCCAGGCCGGTGCCACTGCCGTGCGGGACACCCACGAAGCCGATCGCGCCGCCGTCCCGGGTGATCTCGACGGCCGTCCGCATGGACTGCTCGGTGCCCACGGCCTCCACGACGGAGTGCGCACCCTGCCCCCGGGTGAGTTCGCGTACGGCCGCCACGGCCGCGTCCCCGCGCTCGGCGACGACGTCGGTGGCGCCGAAGCGGCGCGCGATGTCGGTACGGACCTCGTGCCGGCCCAGTGCGATGATCCGCTCGGCGCCCAGCCGCTTGGCGGCCAGCACGGCGCACAGGCCGACCGCGCCGTCCCCGACGACGGCGACCGTGGCACCGGGACGGGCGCCCGCGCCGAGGGCCGCGTGATGACCGGTGCCGAGCACGTCGGACAGAGTCAGCAGGGCGGACAGCAGATGGCCGTCGGAGGCCGCGTCCTTGGGCAGCTGGACCAGGGTCCCGTCGGCGAAGGGGACGCGCACGGCCTCGCCCTGGCCGCCGTCGTACCCCACCGAGCCCCAGAAACCGCCGTGCTCGCAGGACGTCGTCAGTCCCTCACGGCAGTAGTCGCAGACGCCGTCGGACCACATGAAGGGGGCCACCACCAGGTCGCCGCGGCGTACGGTGCCCACGTCGGAGCCGGTCTCCTCGACGACACCCAGGAACTCGTGACCGATGCGCTGCCCCGGCTGCCGGGCCGCCTCGCCCCGGTAGGCCCACAGGTCGCTGCCACAGATACAGGCGCGCAGCACGCGTACGACGGCGTCGGTGGGCAGCTGCACCACCGGCTCGGGCACGTCCTCCACGCGCATGTCGTACGGGGCGTGGATGGTGGTGGCGCGCATGGCGAGGATCCTTCTCGTGCGGTGTCGTGGGTGCGCTCAGGGGGTGGCCGGGCGCACTTCACGGTACGCCGCCGCCGGCGCGGGTCGTGCGTCGAGGGTGCCCCGGACCAGCAGGAACTGTGCGCCCGCATAGGTGAGCATGATCCAGAAGTCGGGTCTCGGCAGCTGCGGCCAGTCGGCGACACCGGTCGCGATGAGCGTGTCGGAGAGCATGAAGAGCGCACCGCCGAGCCCGGCGACCGGGCCGAGCCGGGTGGCCGCCGTGTACGCCATGGCGGTGAGGAGGGTGCTGTAGCCGGCGACGGGGACGCGGAGTCCTGCGGGCAGGTCCGGCCACAGCAGGACGACCAGGGCGACGAGGGCGGCGGCGTACCCGAGGGCGAACAGACCCGCACGCGCGCGTGGCGGTCCGTGGCGGCGGAAGAGGACGAGGTAGCAGACGTGCCCGGCGGCGAAGCAGGCCATACCCGCCATGAAGGCGGGGTCGGCGTCGGAGAGCAGCAGTACATCGCCGCCCCAGCCGCACAGCAGGGCGGCGACCAGCAGCCGCGGGCCGCCCGCGCGGGCGGCCCAGGCGGCGAGCAGGGGCATCAGGAGCACCTTGGCCACCACGTGCCCGGAGTGGGGGCCGACGGCGAGGCAGCCGAGGTCGAGGACGACGGCGAGGGCGAAGGCGGCGAGCAGCGCCCGGGACGCTCTCACGCGGCCACGGACTCCTCGGCCTGCTCCACGGCGGCCGCCGGCGCCCAGCCCGGCCCCCGGAACAGCCGCCCGGCCCGCTCCCGCCAGCTGCGCGCGGCCTTCAGGTCCCTGCCGATGGCCAGGTACTCGTGAGTGGCCACCTTGATCGGGTTGAACGTGTCGATGTTCTTGGTCAACCCGTACACAGGCCGCTCGACCTCCGGCACCCACGACCCGAACAACCGGTCCCAGATGATCAGGATCCCGCCGAAGTTGCGGTCCAGGTAGCCGCCCTGGGAGGCGTGGTGCACGCGGTGGTGGGACGGGGTGTTGAACACGAACTCGAACCACCGGGGCATCTTGTCGATGCGCTCGGTGTGGATCCAGAACTGGTAGACGAGGTTCGCGGAGGAGCAGAAGGCGAGCGCGGCCGGGTGCACACCGACGGCGACGAGCGGGACGTAGAACGGCCAGACCGTCAGCGAGGTCCAGGGCTGGCGCAGCGCGGTGGTGAGGTTGAACTTCTTGCTGGAGTGGTGGACGACGTGGCAGGCCCACAGGATGCGGATGACATGGTGGCCGCGGTGGGACCAGTAGTAGAGGAAGTCCTGCGCGAACAGCATCAGCGGGACCGTCCACCACAGGACGGGGACACGCAGCGGGGTGAGTTCGTATATCGCCGTGTAGATCGCGACGATCGGGATCTTCCAGACGAAGTCGAAGACGAGGGACCCGAGCCCCATGCCGACGCTGGTGGCCGCGTCCTTGGCCTCGTACCCGCCGGCGTCGTCGTCGGGATGGATGCGGTAGCTGATCACCTCGATCACGGTGAGCAGCACGAAGGCGGGTATCGACCACAGCACGACATCGGGCAGGTTCGGCATGGGGGCACCGTAGAGCCGCTGGTCGGCTGCGGCTAGACGTTGTTACCCACAAGTATTACCGGCGGTATGCGCTTGCTTGTTGGCGATCTCCGCCAACGGCCGGACGCCGCTAGACCCCCACCGCCCCCAGCAGGCTGCCCGCCGCATAGGTCACGCCCATGGCCAGCGCGCCGCCCACCATGTTCCGTACCATCGCCGGACCCACCGCCGCCGTCCCCAGCCGTGCGCTGCTCCATCCCGTCAGGACGAGCGCGGCCAGCACCGACCCCACGGTCACCGGAAGCCGCCAGTCAGCAGGTGGCAGCACGATCGCCAGCAGGGGCAGCAGCGCCCCGACCGTGAACGACAGGCAGCTCGCCAGTGCCGCGTTCCACGGGTTCGTCAGTTCGTCGGGGTCGATGCCCAGCTCCACGCTCGCGTGGGCCCTCAGCGCGTCCCGCTCGGTGAGCTGGACCGCCGCCTCCCGCGCCACCTCCCGGGACAGCCCGCGCCGCTCCAGCAGTTCGGTCAACTCCTCCAGTTCCTCCTCGGGCTGCTCCTTCAGCTCCCGTTTCTCCATCGCAAGGGCGGCCAGTTCCGAGTCGCGTTGGGTGGACACCGACACGTACTCCCCCGCCGCCATCGACATCGATCCGGCGAGCAGCCCCGCCAGGCCCGCTGTCAGCAGGGCGCCCCGGTCGTCGGTGGCGCCCGCGACGCCGACGACGATGCCCGCCGTCGACACGATGCCGTCGTTCGCGCCCAGTACGGCTGCCCGCAGCCAGTTCAGCCGGGAGCCGAGCGCTCCCCTGTGGGCCTCGTTGTCGTGCGTTGGTTCCATCACAGCAGGGAGGATCGCACCCCGGCCCCTGTGAGCCGAGTACCGACGTCACCAGACCCGTACCGAGGCCCCCCGTGCGAACACCGGACTCGTGGCGTCCGCCGGCGGCTCCCGCAGCGGCTCCGCGATCTCCGCCACCGTCGGCCCCACCTTGGCCGCGATCGGGTCCAGGAGGTCCAGGTCGAAGCCGTACACGCGGGCCGCGTTGCCGCCGAGCATCGCCGCGATCTCCTCGCGCGGGACGCCCGCGTAGGCGAAGCGCAGGCCCTCACGGGTGTAGGGGTACGTCCCCTCGTCGTGCGGGTAGTCGCTGCCCCACATGATCTTGTCCAGGCCGATGCGGTCGCGCAGCGGCACCTCGTGCGGGCGCATGAAGCTGGCGCCGACGAAGCAGTTGGAACGCCACACCTCGGACGGCGACTTGCCCATGCCCTCCGCCAGCCCCGCCCCGAACTTCGCCTCCGCGGTCGTCGCCGTCGTGGCCGCGGCCAGCAGACGGCCGTGGTAGTAGTCCAGCATGGCCAGGACCCCGGGGATCCAGCCGGAGCCCTGTTCGGTCAGGACCAGTTTCAGGTCAGGGTGGCGGCGGAAGGCGCCGCCGAAGACGAGGTGCCACAGCGCCCGGTGCGAGAACCAGGTCGTCTCGACCATGAAGACCGCGCGGGCGGCCGGTTCGTCGCCGAGCGGCGGGGATGCCGAGCCCGCGTGGTGGTTGACGGGGACGCCGAGTTCCGCGCAGAGGGCCCAGATCGGGTCGTACACGCGCGCGTGCAGTTCGGGCAGGCCCGAGCTCGGTGGCGTGCCGGGCAGCATGAGGCCGCCCTTCAGGCCCGCGTCCGCCGCCCGGCGGATCTCCTTGACGGCCTCGTCGACGTCGTTCAGGAGGATCTGGAAGACGCCCGCCCGGCGGCCCGGCGCGGCGGCGCAGAAGTCGGCCAGCCAGCGGTTGTGGGCGCGCAGGCCCGCCCAGCGCAGCTCGATCTCCGCACCCGTGGGCGCCGGGGCCATCAGGGAGCCGGACGGGAAGAACGGCGGAATGGTGTTCGGGAAGATCACCTCAGCGACGATCCCGTCCTGCTCCAGTTCCGCGAGCCGCCGCGCGGAGTTCCAGTTCCGGTCGGCCGAGTCGGAGAGCAGGTCCTCGTACGGGTTGACGTACGTCGCCGCCCAGACGTCGAAGTCGTCGTGGTAGCGCTTCTCCAGGTATGGCTTGTAGTCGAGGAGGTCCGCGCCCGCGTGGCAGTCGGCCGAGATCACCGTGTAGCGGTCGTTCACCGTGTCACCCCCAGAACCGGGAAGTCGTTGTCCGTCAGCCAGTGCCGGCCCACCTCGCGCGAACGCGCCCAGGAGGCCTCCACGGCCGTCTGGTCGGCCGGCTGGCCCAGGTCGGCGGGGGTGGGGCCGATACGGCGGGCCAGTGGCGTCAGGCGCGCCACGTCGAAGCCGAAGACCTCGGCCGCCGCCAGGCCGAGCATCCGGCGGGTCTCGGCCACCGGGATGTCGTGGAAGGTGCGGCGCAGCCACGCGCGCGTGTCGGGCCAGGTGCCTTCCGGGTGCGGGAAGTCGCTGCCCCAGAGGATGTTGTCGACACCGATCTCGTAGCGCTGGGCGAGTTCACGGCGTTTGGTGTTGGTGGCGCAGACGAAGACCTGCCGGTCCAGGTACTCGTGCGGCGGGCGCTTCAGCTCCTCGAAGGGGGACAGCTTCTTGCCGCCGTGCGCGCCGAGGTAGAGGCGGTCCATGAACCAGAGCAGGTTCGGCAGCCACCAGCAGCCCGACTCCGCCACGCCGAACCTGAGCCCGGGGTGGCGTTCGAAGACCCCCGACCAGAGCAGGAACCACAGCGGCCGGGCCGGCCACCAGGTCACCTCGCTGACGTAGATGCCGAGATGGTCACCGTACTCGTGGCGCGGCGCGGCTCCGGAGTGGGTGAGGACCGGCATCCCGCAGTCGGCGGCCGCCGCCCACACGGGGTCGTAACGGCGGTCGTGGTACGGCTCCCTGTCGACCCACATTGCGGGGATCATCAGCGCCCCGAGGCCGGTCTCCTTCGCGCGGTGCACCTCGGCGACGACGCGGTCCACCGGGGCCGTGACCGGCAACAGGGCTACCCCGCAGTGCCGTTCGGGGTGTTCGGAGACGAAGTCGGCCAGCCAGCGGTTGTGGGCCCGGGCGCCGGCCATGCCCAGCTCCGGGTCGTGGTCTCCGGACAGGCCGAGGCCCACCCCGAAGGGCGCGGCCGTCCGGCTGTCGACCGCGTCCGCGTCCGGGAAGACCACCTCCGCGGCCACCCCGTCGCCGTCCAGCTCCTTCAGGCGCTGCGCGCTGTCCCAGCCCCCGCGCAGACCCTCCTCGTTGTCCTGGAACCACTTGCTCGCGAACGCCTCGTTGCGGATGCCGAGCCGGGTCATCTCCTCCCGGCGGCGGTCCCGCCCGGCGAGGAACTCGTCGAAGTCCCGGTGGAACCGGGCGTCCAGATAGGGCCGGTACTCCTCGGTGGGCAGCCCGGCGTGGCAGTCGGAGGAGATGATCAGATACGGGTCGTCAAACGACGTCACGACAGCCCCCTGTCAGTCCAGGATGAAGCTTTCGAGGTACGACGGGTTCGCCCGGTCCAGCATCGAGCGCGCCCTCGCCCGGATCTGGGCGTCGCTGCGCTCGCTCTCCGGCAGCAGCCAGAAGCGGTCCGCGCGGATGCCGGCCACGACGAACTCCGCGACCTCCTCGACGGGCGTGAAGGCGGCCTCCTTGCCCGCCGCGCGCATCGCCGCCTCCCACTGGTCGAGGCTGCGGTACGGGGTCCTGCGCGGCCGCTGCTTGGCGTAGCGCTCGGGCCGGTTGCGGTGCGACTCCCACAGGCCCGTACGCAGCATGTGCGGCCCCGGGAAGAGCACCGAGGCGCCCACACGCGCGTGCTCCGCCCTGAGATGGGCGTACAGCGACTCGGTGAGCGTGACCACGGCCGCCTTGGTGACGGCGTACACGGAGGCCGTCGGCAGCGGCGCGATACCGCCGTCACCGGAGGATGTATTGACCACATGACCGGGTTGACCCGACTTGATCATCCTCGGCAGGAATGCCTGTACACCGTGGAAGACACCCCACACATTGACCTCGAACGCCCACTTCCAGTCGTTCGGTTCGTGCTCCCACATACGGCCCTCGGCGCCCGAGCCGACCCCGGCGTTGTTGCACAGGACGTGCACCGCGCCGTACGTGTCGTAGGCCGACTCGGCGAGTTCCAGGACCTGTTCGCGCACGCCGACGTCGACCACGCGCGTGTGCACGTCGGCGCCCTCCGCGCGGAGGTCAGCCGCGGCCTTGTCCAGGGCGGCCGGCTCCACGTCGGCGAGGACCACCTTCAGGCCCTCGGCGGCGAACCGCCGGGTCATCGCGAGTCCGATCCCGCTCGCCGCGCCGGTGACCACGGCGACCTGTCCGGCACGCAGTTCCATCAGGCCTCGCTCCCTTCCGGGGGCGCGTCGACCATCTGGCGCGGGTCGTCGTAGCGCTGGTGGACGTACGGCAACAAGGCCTGGGGATCGACGCGTTCGGCGATCCGGCCGCGCTGGTCGCTGGTCTTCTCGCCGAGGGTGATGTCCAGCAGGCGCAGCACCGGCAGGTCGGCGACCGGGTCGTACGCCGACTCACGGAGGATGACCTCCCCCGTCACCCGTTCCAGTCGGCGGACCTTCTCCTCGCGGACGCAGTGCACCAGCAGCGGGTCGCCGTCGAAGCCCGAACCATCCACCGCCGGAAGGAACTTGAAGTAGAAGTCGGTCTTCGGCGCGGGCTCGGGCAGCGGCAGCGGGCTGTCGACCGTGCCGCGCACCTCCACGAAGACGACACCGTGCCGGGCCAGCGCCGCGCGCACGAGGCCGCCCTCGCGCTCGACGGTCACCTCGCCGAGCTTCTTGGGCTCACCGAAGACCTCACGGCCGCCGGTGAGGGCGCGCTCATGAGTCATCGGCATCACCAGCGGATACCAGCCCTCGACCGTGCCGTGCGCGGCGGCGACCGCGAACGAGCCCGCGCCCAGCGGGTATCCGGGCAGCTGGACCTGGCTGATGTTGACGCGGACCACGGGGCGGCCGGTGGGCTTGAGCGGCGGCGGCAGCACCGCGGCGACCGAGTCCGGGTCGGTCTCCCAGACGGCCACCACGCCGGTGGACCACACGTCCGGAATCTTCGTGGTATGCGCGGCCGCGATCTCCGCCTCGGTCCGAGCGCCGTACCGTACGCGTGCCATCCGCCGTACCGCCTTCCCTCGCCCTTCCGTCGGCCGTCCGCCCGCCGCGCTGCCGCTGAGTCGGCGCCGCGTCAGCGGCGGGCGGGTGCACGGTCGCACCGGGCGGCGAAAAGGTCCATAGCCGCGCGAAGGGCAATCAGGACATGCGAACGGGTGGTGGCGGCGGGTGACCTGACGGACCGGACTGTCGGTCGGGGCCCGTATCCTCAATGACCATGCTCGAAGACCTGACGACCGCAGTGTCCCCCGGCACCCCGTGGCCGGCCGCGTATCCCCAGGGGTATGCGGTCGTCGACGTGGAGACCACCGGACTGGCCCGGGACGACCGGATAATCTCCGCGGCCGTCTACCGGCTGGACGGGCGCGGCGAGGTCGAGGACCACTGGTACACGCTGGTCAATCCCGAGCGCGACCCGGGTCCGGTGTGGATCCACGGTCTGACGAGCGAGACCCTCGAAGGGGCGCCGCTCTTCACCGACATCGCCGAGGAGTTCGCGGCCCGGCTCGACGGCCGGGTGCTGGTCGCGCACAACGCGGTCTTCGACTGGCAGATGATCGCGCGCGAGTACGCGCGCGCGAAGAGCGCGGCCCCGGTGAGGCAGCGGCTGTGCACGATCGCGCTCTCCAAGGAGCTGGGACTGCCGCTGCCCAACCACAAGCTGGAGACCCTGGCCGCGCACTTCGGTGTCGTACAGCGGCGGGCGCACCACGCGCTGGACGACGCGCGCGTACTGGCGGAGGCGTTCCGGCCCAGTCTGCGGGCCGCGGCGGCGGGCAACGTACGGCTGCCGCTCCTCGAGTGCCGGCCGCTGACGGAGTGGTCGGAGACGCCCCGGATCGGGCACCAGGCGAGCGGCGGCCACGGCGGTTACCGGCCGAACGGCTGGCGTCCGTCACGCAAGCGGCCGGCCTGCCCGTATCCGAACCCGGGGCGGTACGAGGACGGCAAGCCGCTCAAGCAGGGCATGCGGGTGGCGTTCTCCGGGGACACATCGATCGAGCGGGAGCTTCTGGAGGACCGGGCCGCCGAGGCCGGTCTGCATGTGTCGACGAGCATCTCGCGGCTCACCAGCCTGCTCGTCACCAACGACCCGGACTCGGGCACCTCGAAGGTGCTCAAGGCGCGCCAGTTCGGCACGCCGGTCGTCGACGAGGCGGCCTTCGGGCAGCTGCTGCGGGACGTGGCGCCGGCGTCGCAGAAGTGACCCCGCCGCGAAGCCGTACGGACGGGTGATTGCCGTGCGACTCGCCCGGCGCCCGCTCGCCCGCGCGGAGACGGCCGCCCACCGTGAGGCGCGTGGCGAAATGGCTGTCGGGGCCTGCTGGACGCGAACTCGGAGTTGCGATCCTTGGTCGCCCCGGGGAGGCGACCGCCACCGCGCCGTCAACGGCGGAAGCACCCGCCCCCTGACCGAACCCATGCCACTGCGGTCACCCCTACGACCGCCGGAACCGTCCCGCTCCCACCAGCGGAGCACCACGGAGACATCGACACCGTCGAGGTCCCCGGACTTCACCCCGCCGAGCCCTGGTGATTCACCCGTCACGCTGCGTAGTGCGGGCGGCCTGGTGCCTTGTCTCCCGGAGCGGCAGCACCGGAAGCGCCGATTACCGACGAGGCCGTTGCATTCGGCAGGATGAGCGCCATGACCGAGATCCGTACACCCCGCCTCCTCCTCCGTCGCTGGCATGACGACGACCTCCCGCCGATGGCGGACATCAACGCGGACCCACAGGTCATGCGCTGGATCGACGACGGCTCGGTGCGCGATCTGGACGACACGGCAGAGGCCATCGAGCGGTGGGAGGAGGAGTGGGACGAGGAAGGCTTCGGGCTCTTTGCTGTCGAGCTGCTCGCTTCGGGTGAGCTGGCCGGTTTCACGGGTCTTTCGGTGCCCGAGTTCCTGCCGGAGGTACTGCCCGCCGTGGCGATCAGCTGGCGGCTCGGCTCACAGTTCTGGGGTCAGGGATACGCATCCGAAGCCGCCCACGCCACGCTGGAGTTCGCGCTCCAGGACCGCGGCCTCGACCGCGTCATCAGCATCAGCCGAATGGGTGACGACGCCTCCGAGAACGTCATCCGCAAGCTCGGCATGGTGCCGGAGCGAGAGACGGTGCACCCGGTGTACGGCTATCCGCTGCACGTTCACACCATCGATCTCACCGAGTTCCAGGCGTGAACCAGTTCTGCCGGTGGGTCGTGTGCAGGACCGAGTTGATGCCGGCGTGGGGGCTGCGCGGTGCGATAGGGAGTGTCATATCGGGATAGTGGCCGTCCATCGAGAGCCGAACGAGATTGAAGATTGCAGTCGTCGGCTGGAATGTCGAAATCGCCGCGCACGGGGATGGTCGTCCCCGCGGGGTAGGCCTTCCCGTAGCCCGGTTGTCGCGGTGTGCGCCGGGTTCCAGCTGGGCGGCGGCGGAGAGTTCTGCGGCGGTGTTCAGGAGGGGGAGGTTGCGCAGGCCCGTGGCGAGGGCCCGTGCCAAGGACCGCATCCGCGCCGCACGCGGTGGCGCAGTTCGAGGGTGGCGCTCGCCTCGCCCGCGGTGTTGGTGGCGCAGCAGGTCAAGCGCATGCCGTCGGCGTCGGTGAAGCGCAACCGGGCACTGGGGGCGGTCGTTCCTTGCGTACGATCAGTCGCGTGACCAGGGCCGGCCGGTCGGGCAGTCTCCGGCCAGTTCGGCGGCCCAGGCGCCGTCGCGGAGTTCGCCGTCGAGTTCCACCGTCGGCGTTGTTCCGGTAAGCGGATCGCTCCGGTGCCTGCGCCGGCGGCAGACCGCGAAGCGTCCTAGCGAGGCGGGATTCCCTACAGCACTTCGCGGAACGCGGTCCAGGGCAACGGTCCCGGCTATGCGGCGGAGCCAACCTTGCCCACAATGCCGACCTTGCCCTCCGCGCGCGAGCAGTGAGCGCCGCAGTACCAGTGACCCTCGACCTCGACACCCTGGCCGATGATCTGCACCCGGCAGTGCTCACAGATCGGGGCCATACGGTGAATCGCACAAGCGAACGAATCGAAGACATGGCGTGCCCCGTCCCGGGTCTCGACGGTGAACGCCAGCTCGTAATCGTTCCCACACACTTCGCAACGAGTCATAAGCCACATCGTCAGTGCCCGGGCTGACCCTCGCAAGCCGACAGTGCTCCGCCGACCACGCCGTGATGGCGCCTGAAGCAGGCACGGGGGAGGGACAAGGGACGGGAGTACGCCACCTCCACGCACTCGGCACTGGCGCCCGCGCCCGCGCGTCGCCCGCGTCTGACCGGGCACCGACCCGTACCGATCCGGTACCCGCCCGATCGCGCCCCACGACCGGGTTGTACGGTCGTGGGGTGTACCGCTTCCTGTTGTCCCGGCAGTGGGTGATCCTCACCCTGATCTCGCTGCTCCTCATCCCCACGATGATCCGGCTTGGGTTCTGGCAGAAGCACCGGTACGAGGAGCGCAGCGCCCGTAACGCACTGGTGGCCGAGGCGCTCAACGCCAAGCCGGTGCCGGTGGAGCAGGTGACCGAGCCGGGGCACGGGGTGACCCGCAAGGAGCGGTACCACACCGTCACCGCGACCGGGACCTTCGACACCGCCGACGAGGTCGTCGTCCGCCGCCGCACCAACTCCGACGACGAGGTCGGCTACCACGTCCTCACCCCCTTCGTGCTGGCCGACGGCAAGGTGCTGCTGGTCAACCGGGGCTGGATCTCCTCGGACGGCCCGAGCCAGACCGCGTTCCCCAAGGTCCCGGCCCCGCCGGGCGGCCAGGTCACCATCCAGGGCCGGCTGATGCCCGACGAGACCACCGCGGCGAGCGGCATCAAGGACATCAAGGGGCTGCCCGCCCGGCAGATCATGCTGATCAACAGCGAGGAGCAGGCGCGCCGGCTCGGCAAGCAGGTGCTGGGCGGCTACATCCAGCAGACCGCGCCCGAGCCCAAGGGCGCCACGCCGGAACAGATCTCCGACCCGGGCAAGGAAGACGCCCCGCTGAACTACGCGTACATGATCCAGTGGTGGCTGTTCGCCGCGGGTGTCCCCTACGGCTGGTACGTGCTGGTCCGCCGTGAGGCCCGCGCCCGTGAGGAGGCCGCGAAGGAGCAGCCCGCGGCGGAGGCGGAACCGGCGGCCGCCGTCTGAGCGCCGGGTCACTCCCCCGGCGCATCCCCTGATTGGCCCACCGGCGCGCCGGGAAACCGGAGTCCGTGGACCGACGTATCGAGGACTACGCCCTCATCGGCGACGAACAGACCGCGGCGCTGGTCGGTCGGGACGGCTCCGTCGACTGGCTGTGCCTGCCCCGGTTCGACTCGGCGGCCTGCTTCGCCAGGCTCCTGGGCGACGAGGACAACGGCCACTGGCGGATCGCCCCCAAGGACGCCACCACGTGCACCCGGCGCGTCTACCGGCCCGACACACTGGTCCTCGACACCGAGTGGGAGACCGCCGAGGGCGCGGTCCGCGTCACCGACCTGATGCCCCAACGCGAGCACGCGCCCGACCTGGTACGCATCGTCGAGGGCGTCAGCGGCCGAGTCACCGTGCACAGCACGCTCCGCCTCCGCTTCGACTACGGCTCGGTCATCCCGTGGATGCGCCGCTCGGGCGGCAACCGGGTCGCCGTAGCCGGTCCTGACTCGGTGTGGCTGCGCAGCGAACCGTCCGTACGGACGTGGGGCGAGGACTTCGGCACGCACTCGGAGTTCACCGTCTCGGAAGGCGAACGGGTCGCGTTCGTGCTCACCTGGCACCCCTCGCACGAGCGGCGGCCGCCGCTCGTGGACCCGTACGAGGCGCTGCGCTCCAGCGTCACCGGCTGGCGGCGCTGGGCCGCCCGCTGCACCTACGAAGGCCCTCACCGGGAGGCGGTGATGCGCTCCCTGATCACTCTCAAGGCGCTCACCTACGCGCCGACCGGCGGTATCGTCGCCGCCGCTACCAGCTCGCTGCCCGAGGAGCTGGGCGGGGTGCGCAACTGGGACTACCGCTTCTGCTGGCTGCGCGACTCCACCCTCACCCTCGGCGCCCTGCTGTCGGCCGGCTACCACAGGGAGGCCGAGGCCTGGCGCGACTGGCTGGTGCGCGCGGTCGCCGGTGACCCGGCGGACCTGCGGATCATGTACGGTCTCGCGGGCGAGCGCCGGCTGCCCGAGTTCGAACTGCCCTGGCTGCCCGGCTTCGCCGGCTCGGCGCCGGTACGCATCGGCAACGGCGCAGTCGACCAGCTCCAGCTGGACGTGTACGGCGAGGTCATGGACTCGCTGTCGCTGGCCCGCAACGCCGGTCTACCCACCAAGCCGCACATGTGGGCCATCCAGTACTCGCTGATGAGGTTCCTGGAGAAGATCTGGCGTCAGCCGGACGAGGGTCTGTGGGAGGTGCGCGGCGGCCGTCGGCAGTTCGTGCACTCCAAGGTGCTGGTGTGGGTGGCCGCGGACCGCGCGGTGCGGACCCTGGAGGAGCACGCGGAGCTGGAGGGCGAACTGGAGGGCTGGCGCAAGCTCCGCGACGAGGTGCACCGGGAGGTGTGCGAGAAGGGGTACGACCCGAAGCGCAACACCTTCACCCAGTACTACGGCTCGCGCGAACTCGACGCCGCCCTGCTGCTGATCCCCCGTTTCGGCTTCCTGCCGGCGGACGACCCGCGGGTGATCGGCACGGTGGACGCGATCCGCGACGACCTGGGCCACGGCGGCTTCGTGCGCCGCTACGACACCGACGCGATCGGCGTCGACGGGATGCCCGGCGGCGAGGGCGCCTTCCTGGCCTGCTCGTTCTGGCTGGCCGACGCGCTCCACATGACGGGCCGTACCGACGAGGCGAAGGAACTGTTCGAACGGCTGGTGGGACTCGTCAACGACGTGGGACTGCTCTCCGAGGAGTACGAACCGGAGCTCGGACGCCAGCTGGGCAACTTCCCGCAGGCGTTCAGCCATATCGGGCTGGTGAACACCGCCCTCACACTGTTCGGTGGCGACGGGGCAGGATAGGGACCATGGATCTTGGGCTGAAGGACCGGGTGTACGTCGTCACCGGAGCGACCCGCGGGCTGGGCAACGCGACCGCGCGCGAGCTGGTCGCCGACGGGGCGAAGGTGGTGGTGACCGGACGGGACGAGGAGCGGGTCGCCGCGGCGGTGGCCGAGCTGGGGCCGAACGCGGCGGGTGTCGCCGTCGACAACGCGGACGCGGATGCGCCGGAGCGGGTGATCTCGGCGGCGCGTGAGCACTTCGGGCGTTTCGACGGCATCCTGCTGAGTGTGGGTGGACCCCCGGCCGGGTTTCTCGCCGACAACACGGACGAACAGTGGCAGAGCGCGTTCGAGTCGGTGTTCCTGGGCGCGGTACGGCTCGCGCGTGCGGCAGCGGCCGAGCTGGGGGGCAGCGGTGTCATCGGGTTCGTGCTGTCCGGGTCGGTGTACGAGCCGATTCCCGGGCTGACGATCTCGAACGCGCTGCGGCCGGGGCTCGCCGGGTTCGCCAAGTCGCTGGCGGACGAGTTGGGGCCGCGCGGGATCCGGGTGCTGGGGCTGCTGCCGGCGCGGATCGACACGGACCGGGTACGGGAGCTGGACGCGCTGTCGGCCGACCCCGAGGCCACGCGGATGGAGAACGAGTCCCGGATTCCGCTGCGACGGTACGGGAGGCCGGAGGAGTTCGGGCGGGTGGGCGCGTTTCTGCTGTCGCCGGCGGCGTCCTATCTGACCGGAATCATGGTGCCTGTCGACGGGGGTATGCGGCACGGGTTCTGACGGATGGCATAGGGATTCCCTATAGGGCCTGCTGATAATTCGTCTTTGCCTCCGGTTCTTTTCCGTACGTACCGTGAAACCGCTCGACGAGGTGCTCACCTCGATTTCTCTGTCGAGCGGACCGATACGTATGGAAAGGACCGGTGGCATGGCCACAATCGAGAACGGATCGGGAACGCGAGAACTCACGGGAAAGCGGGCCCTGGTCACGGGTGGTTCCCGCGGAATCGGCGCGGCTGTGGTGCGCCGGCTCCTGGACGCGGGCGCCGAAGTGCTCACGACCGCCAGGTCGGCGACGAGCACGGTGCCGGAGGGCGCCGCCTTCGTGGCGGCCGACGTGCGGACCCGGGCCGGCGCCGAGGCGCTCGCCGAGGCCGCTCGGGAGGTGCTCGGCGGGGTGGACGTCCTGGTCCACAACGCGGGTGGGGCGCGACCGTACGAGGGCAGCTCGGCCATCCCCGACGAGGAGTGGCAGGACGCGCTGGACCTGAACTTCCTGGCGTCGGTGCGGCTGGACTCGCTGCTGGTACCGGGCATGCGGGAACGGCGTTCGGGGGTGATCGTGCATGTCTCCTCGGCCGCGGTACTCACCCCGCCGGCACCGTTCCTGCACTACACGGCGGCGAAGGCGGCGCTGGAGAACTACAGCCGGGGACTGGCCCTGGAACAGGCCCCGTTCGGAATCCGGGTCAACACCGTGACTCCGGGCCGGGTCGCCACCCCCGGCGGTGAGGAAACGCGGGAGCAGTGGGCGCGTCTGGGTCTGGCGCCGAGCCGGACCAACGCCGACGACACCCCGCCGCTCGGGCGCGACGGTCGGCCCGACGACATCGCCCAGGCGGTGCTGTTCCTCGCGTCCGGCCGGGCGAGCTGGCTGACCGGGAGCAGTCTCGTCGTGGACGGCGGTGAGTTCCCCAGGCGGTGACCCCCACGGAATTCGAATTCTGGAACACCGCTTTCGGCAAAAGGAATTCAGCGTAGCCCGTTTGTTTCCCGGCCGTCAGGACACCGGTGCTGAGGAAGCGGACTCGGACCAGTTCTCCTTGCGCAGGAGTTCGAGCAGGGCCGTCTCCGCCGGGCCCGGGCCCGGCTGGAGCACGGCGATGACGGGTTGGGACACGGCAGGGAACACCGGGCGCGCGAGGTGCTCGTGACCGTGGGGCACCGCGGAGGCCGGGACGAGCGTCACCCCCAGGCCGTGGGCGGCCCAGCGCACGGCCGTCGCCGTCTGGGACACGCGGGCGGCCGTGGTCGGGGTCAGATCGTTGTCCCGGACCACGTTGAGCAGCACGCCGTCGAGCGCGCTGTCGCGGTCGAACCGCACCCAGGGTTCCCCCTTCAGTTCGCGCAGCTCGACCCGGTCCGCGGCGAGCTGCCGGTGACCGGCGCCCAGCACCACGACGAACTCCTCGTCGCCGAGGTGGTGGGCGTCGGTGGGGGTCCGCTCGCACGCCGCCATCAAGGCGAGGTTCACCACGCCCCGGCGGCACAGCCGCTCCAGCTCGGCGGAGCTCGGCTCCTCGAAGACGGTGATCTCCAGCCGGGGGAAACGGCGGCGCAGCGCGCCCAGCGCGGCCGGCAGCTGCCGCGTGCCGAAGCCCATCTGCACCGAGACCACCAACTCCCCCACCAGTTCATCGGCACCGGCCCGCGCCGTCGCCCGCGCCCGCCGCGACGCGCTCACCGCGACCTCCGCCTCCCGCAGGAACGCGCGGCCGACCACCGTGGGCACCAGTCCGGTCGGCGTGCGGGCGAAGAGTTCCACGCCGAGTTCCCGCTCCAGGCCGCGGATCTGCTGGGACACCGACGGTTGCGCGACGCGCAGCCGCTCCGCAGCCGCCGTCACCGAACCCTCCTCGGCGACGGCCAGGGCGTACTCGAACTGACGGAGGCTCATCGGCTGCCGTCCCCTTCCCGTTGTCATCGTGGCAACGGCAAGCAACCCGGTTCCGCCGGTGAAGATTCCCTGGGCACGGCGACGGTCTCGGCACGGCCGGTCCGCCTCCGAAAACCGGTCTCCCTCCGCCTGAGAACCTTCAGGCTGAACATGCCGTGCGAGCCGAAGAGCTTCGGTGGTGACTTCGGCGTCGACCTGTGCCGGTGTTCTGTCGCCGTACTCGAGGAGGTCGTACTCGTCGTCCAGTTCGGCGAGCCGCGCGGCCAGGGGCAGCGCATGCCCGAAGCGCTGGTGGATCCGGAAGTCCAGCTCGCGTGGCGTCAGCTCGCCGGCCGGCATCCGGACGGCGAGTGCCCGTGCGGCGGCTTCCTGTCCGGCGACAGTGCCCACCGGGTGGAGGGTGAGGCCCAGTTCCTCAAGTGCTGGGGGGGAGCAGGTCCGGAACGTCGTAATCGGTCTCGGCACGGGTGCAGGCGGCGAGGATGCGCAGGGCGGGGCTGTCGAGTCCGGCGACGAGCGCGTCGCAGGCGGCGCTGACGACGTCGTCGGCACCGATCTCCCCCATGCGCCAGAGGGCGGCACTGTCCTGCAGAGCGTTCGCTGCCGGCCTGTGTCTCAAGTGACCCTCTCCGCACGGTGTTTCACCGAGGTCAGTCGGACCTCTGCCGGGAGTTTCTTCAGGGCTGCCGAGTCCCGGGCGTGGGCCAGGGCGTGCGTGGTGAGGTCGTCCAGGGCCTCGCGTGGTGGCACGTCCGGATCCAGCTGGAGCCGCACCCGTACCTCCGGAGCCGTCCGCCTGCCCCGCAGTACCGCCTGGGCGTGGGCGACGCCCTGCTGCTGGGCCGCGTCGGTCGCCAGGACCGTCTCCAGGGCCCTGCCGCGCAGCAGCGCGCTCTCGCCGTCACCGGTGTCCACCAGGACCTCGGTCAGCCGACGGCGGCGCAGTTGTGCGGTCAGCCACCAGAGGGACAGCAGGAGCAGGACCACCAGGGCGGCCAGGACCGTCGGCCACCACCAGCCCGCGTGACGCCAGTGGGTGCGTTCGGCGGTGGTGAGGAGGACGTCGTGACGGCCGTCGTGGATCCACCAGGAGGGGGCCGGGGCGCCGAGCCCGACGGCCAGGACCGCGCCGCCCAGGGCGAGGAGCACCAGGCCCGCCAGACCGATCAGTACGCGGTTGATCGCCGTGAGCATCGCTCATCCCTTCCGGCCGGGACGGATGACGTGCAGCGTCAGCCTGGGCGGGCGGGCCAGGCCCAGGCCGTGGATGGCGTCGGTGAGTGCCGCGTCCAGGTCGGCCTGCACCTCGTCGAGTTCACGGAAGTGGGAGACGGCGAGGACATGGGCGCGGGAGCGGTGCAGTCGTACGCGTACCCGGCGTATGCCCGAGATCGCCATGGCCCGGTCGCGCAACACCATCGCGGCCGCGTCGCGACGCAGCCCGGCGCGGACGTCGGGGTGGGTGCGGCGCATCGGCAGGACGTCCCGCAGGCCGGGTGTGACGGCGAGGGCCAGCAGCCACACGCCCAGGGCGGCGGCGATGCCCGCGCCCACCAGGACCCACGTGCCGTCGAGGGGCTGCTGCGCGAGTTGCCGGGCCAGTTCGCGGCGCCAGTGCATCGCGGGGTGGTGGGCCCGTACGGCCGCGATGTCGTACAGGAAGGCGGCCGCCGTCACCAGGAGCAGGACGGCGACCAGGGCCGCGGGCCCGCGGCGCGGCGACCAGAAGCGAGCCTCGTGGCCGGCCGGGGGCGGCGCGGCCTCGGGTGGCCTTTCGATGACCTGTGTCTGCTCGGCGCTCATCATGCCCTCCCCTGGGTCCGGCCCGGGTGCAGCCGTTCGACGTGGACGACGACCTCCCGCACCTCCGTGTCCACCAACGCGCCTACCCGCTCGACCACATGCCGACGCACGGCCGCGCACCGGGCTCCGATGTCGGACGGATGGTCCAGTTCGAGGTGGACGCGGACCCGGGCGATGTCGTGGTGGACCGCCACCGTGGCGTGCGAGGGTACGGCGTCCTTCGGAAGGGGGCCGAGGACCTCGCGGGCCGCCTGCGCCGCGGTCTTCGCCACCACCCGGGCGGCGACCGGGACGGCCCCGCGCTCGCCGGGCGCCACGGCGGTCGCGGGCCTGCGTGTCTCACTGCCGGCGGTGGGCATGGCCGACGGTCACGCCGGTCGTCTCGGCGGCGGACCGGGCGGAGCCGGAGGTCGTACGTCCGCCTCGGCCGCCGTCGGTCCGGGACGGCCCCGATCCTTACGGCGCACGGGTGACGGCGGCGCCGGCGGTGCCGGAGGTGGCGCGGGTGAGGGGGGCGCTGCGCCGGGAGGTGCGCTTCGAGGCCGCGTCGCCGCGCCGGCATGTGCGGGTCGAGGTGGCGCTGACCTACGGCCCACCGGCCGTGGAGGTGGCCCTGCGGGTCCGTACGGCGGTCGGCGTGGAGCTGGACGGTCAGCCGACGGTGGCCGTCCTTGTCACAGGCATCGGCTGAAGCGCCCCTTCAGGGGCGGGGCCGAGGGGCCGTGTCGATCTACTCGCCCACTCCCGCGAGGTCCCGCAGCCGCCGGGCCTGTGCCTGCCGCTCGGCGGCGCGCTGCTCGTCGTACGACCGATCTCCCGCACCCCGAAGCAGCGCCTTGGTCTCCACCACCGCGTCCCGTGGCGCGGCCAGCAGCGCCGCGGCCAGGTCGCCCGCCGCGGCGTCGAGTTCGGCGCCCGGCACCGCGAGGTTCGCGAGCCCCGACGCCACCGCCTCCTCGGCCTGAACGAACCGCCCGGTCGCGCAGATCTCCAGCGCGCGGGCATAGCCGACGAGGGAGACCAGCGGATGTGTACCCGTGAGGTCGGGCACCAGGCCCAGGTTGGTCTCGCGCATGGCGAACTGCACGTCGTCCGCGACGACGCGCAGGTCACAGGCGAGGGCCAGTTGGAAGCCGGCCCCGATGGCGTGGCCCTGCACGGCGGCGATCGACACGATGTCGGTGCGCCGCCACCAGGTGAACGCCTCCTGGAATTCGGCGATGGTCGCGTCGAGCCCGGCGTCGTCACGGCGCGCGAGTTCGATGAAGGTCGGCTCCCCCGGGATCCCTTCCGGCGAGAACATCTGCCGGTCGAGGCCCGCGGAGAAGGACTGGCCCTCACCGCGCAGCACGACAACCCGGACCGACCCCGGCAGCGACCGTCCGGCCTCCGCCAACGCCCGCCACAGTGCGGGGCTCTGGGCGTTGCGCTTGGCCGGGTTGGTCAGCGTCACCGTGGCGAGCGCGTCGTCGACGGTGAGCCTTACGCCGTCCTTGTCGAGAACAGGAGCGAGGTCCTGGTCGGGCGAAGCCATGGGGCGCCTCCGATGTGTGCGGTCATCACGCATTGCCGAACGACATGCTAAGTGACTGCACAGTAACCACCCGGTCGATCAGTCGACCGACCGGGTGGCCACCATCGAAGCCGATGGCCCGCCCGGGGTCAGGACGCGGCTTTCTTGCCCCGCGTCGCCCCGCCACGCCCACGCAGCGTGACACCCGACTCGCTGAGCATCCGGTGGACGAAGCCATACGAGCGGCCGGTTTCCTCGGCCAGTGCCCGAATGCTCGCACCGGAGTCGTACTTCTTCTTCAGGTCTGCCGCGAGCTTGTCGCGCGCGGCGCCGGTTACCCGGCTGCCCTTCTTCAGAGTCTCGGCCACCCGTGCCTCCTCATGGGAAGTGCGCTCTGGTCCCCTCATGATCACCCCTCCGGGGCGCGATGGCCACCCATTCGGCAAGGTCCGTGAGACATCGTTGTGACGACAGGAGCGCATCCCCACAAGTGGAATCTGTGATTCTGGCAGGGGTTGCCCATGGGGCCGAACGGGTTCTTCCGTGAAGTGCCAGGTCAGGCACGGGAAGCGGCCGACCCCTTGTCGACAAAGGGATCGGCCGCGAAATCGGTGCAGGACACACCTCGATACGAGGAGATCTCACACAGATGATGGATCACCGATAAGCCGAATGATCCATAGCCAGTGGATCAGGCATTCGATCAAGCGAGGACGACAGAGGACGACAACAGCGACAAGAGCCGACGAGGCCGGTTCTCAGGCGAGGGCGACCAGGTCCGCGTAGTCGGTGCCCCACAGGTCCTCGACACCGTCGGGGAGCAGGATGATCCGCTCGGGCTGGAGCGCCTCCACGGCGCCCTCGTCGTGGGTGACGAGGACGACCGCGCCCTTGTAGGTCCGCAGGGCGCCGAGGATCTCCTCGCGGCTGGCGGGGTCGAGGTTGTTGGTGGGCTCGTCCAGGAGCAGGACGTTCGCCGAGGAGACGACCAGGGTGGCGAGGGCGAGCCGGGTCTTCTCACCGCCGGAGAGGACACCGGCCGGCTTGTCGACGTCGTCGCCGGAGAACAGGAACGAGCCCAGCACCTTGCGGACCTCGACGAGGTCCATGTCGGGGGCGGACGAGCGCATGTTCTCCAGGACCGTGCGGTCCGGGTCCAGGGTCTCGTGCTCCTGGGCGTAGTAACCGAGCTTGAGGCCGTGGCCCTCGATCACCTCGCCGGTGTCGGGCGTCTCGACCCCGCCGAGCAGCCGCAGCAGCGTGGTCTTGCCGGCGCCGTTGAGCCCGAGGATGACCACCCGTGAGCCCTTGTCGATGGCCAGGTCGACGTCGGTGAAGATCTCCAGCGAGCCGTACGACTTCGACAGGCCCTCGGCGGTCAGCGGGGTCTTGCCGCAGGGCGCGGGGTCCGGGAAGCGGAGCTTGGCGACCTTGTCGGAGACGCGGACGGCGTCCAGACCGGCCAGCAGCTTGTCCGCGCGACGGGCCATGTTCTGCGCGGCGACCGTCTTGGTGGCCTTGGCGCGCATCTTGTCGGCCTGCGAGTGCAGCGCGGCCGCCTTCTTCTCGGCGTTGGCGCGCTCGCGCTTGCGGCGCTTCTCGTCGGCCTCGCGCTGCTGCTGGTAGAGCTTCCAGCCCATGTTGTAGACGTCGATCTGGGAGCGGTTGGCGTCCAGGTAGAAGACCTTGTTGACGACCGTCTCGACCAGGTCCACGTCGTGGGAGATCACGATGAAGCCGCCGCGGTAGGTCTTCAGGTAGTCGCGCAGCCAGACGATCGAGTCGGCGTCGAGGTGGTTGGTCGGCTCGTCCAGCAGGAGCGTGTCCGCGTCCGAGAACAGGATCCGGGCCAGCTCGATACGCCGGCGCTGACCACCGGAGAGCGTGTGCAGGGGCTGGCCCAGCACCCGGTCGGGCAGGTTGAGCGCGGCGGCGATGGTGGCGGCCTCGGCCTCGGCGGAGTACCCGCCCTTGGTGAGGAACTCGGTCTCCTGGCGCTCGTACTGCCGAAGCGCCTTCTCCCGGGTGGCGCCCTGGCCGTTGGCGATGCGCTGCTCGTTGTCACGCATCTTGCGGATCAGTACGTCGAGGCCGCGCGCGGAGAGGATGCGGTCGCGGGCGAGGACGTCGAGGTCGCCGGTACGGGGGTCCTGCGGGAGGTAGCCGACCTCGCCGGAGCGGGTGACGGTGCCTCCGGCGGGGATGCCGTCACCGGCCAGGACCTTGGTGAGGGTGGTCTTGCCTGCGCCGTTGCGGCCGACCAGGCCGATGCGGTCGCCCTTGGCGACGCGGAAGGTGGCGTTCTCGATGAGGACGCGCGCACCGGCGCGCAGCTCGATACCGGAGGCGGAGATCACGGACAGACTCCAGGGCGTACGGGATTTGACGGGTGGGCGGCTGAGGACGTTCCCGCCGTCTAATGCGCGAGGAGAATGGCCATGGGCCAAGTCTAACGGGGCGGCGCAAGCGCTTTTTCTGCGTGCGGGTGTTCGGGGCGGGTGCCGGGGAGGTCGTTGCCGAGGGGTGTGCGGTGCGGGACGATTCGGCCCAGGTCGTCCACGGCGATGAGCTGCGCGGTCCAGGCGCCGTGGGCGCAAGGCTGGGCGACCAGCAGGGCGGGGCCGTGACGTACGGCACGTTCGGGGCGGAACGCGCAGCCCGCGCGGGCGGGCAGCACCCAACGAAGGTCGCCGTCGGCGGTGCGGTACGCGGCGATGCGGGCCGGGGTGACGACCGCGAGCATGCCGCGGCCGAGGGAGCGCAGGACACCGGTGCCGCCCTGGCGCCGGAGCCAGCCGGTGGCGGCGGGCAGGGCGCGGTGCCAGCGCACGGAACGGCCGTCGGTGTCGGTGACGAGCCCGTCGTCCCAGACGGCGATCGCATGCCCGTGCGCGGGCAGCACGCTGAGCGGACGCCGCCCCGCGCGCGCGTATCGCCACCGCAGGGTCCGCCCGTCATACGCCTCGACCACCGCGCCACTCGCGCGTGCGCTGTGCGCGGCAGGACCGGGGGTGAGGTGGTCGCCGTAGGGGGCCGGACGGATCCGCTGCCCCATACATAGGAGGGCGCCGGCCAGGAGAAGGACGAGGGTGATGGGGAGGAGGTGGTGGGTGGGGGGTTTGCGTGGGAGGGGGGTCGGAGGGTGCTGTTCGGCGGGAGCCGCCAACGGACCGAGCGCGCGGGGGCCGCGGGCCGCGGGTTCCCGGTCCCGGGAGCCACCGGGAGGGGGGACCGGATTCTGGGGGCTGCCAGGAGGAGGGGCTGAGGCCCGGAGGCGACCGGGAAGGGCGACTGGGGCCCGGAGACGACCGGCTGGAGGGATCGGGGGCCGGAGGCCACCGGGAAGGGGGATCGGGTTCTGGGGGCCACCGGGCGGAGGGACCGGGTGCCGGAGGCCACCGGCGGGAGGAACGGGGTTCCGGAGGCCCCCGGGAAGGGGGGCCGGGGCCCAGAGCCGACCTGCAGCGGGGGTCTGGTCCCGGGGGACGCCCACCACAGGGACCGGGGCGCGAACGCCACCCGCACAAGACGCCCCGTCCCCAAGACCGCCAACCACCGGGACCGGGGCCCGAACGCCGTCCGCAGAAGACGCCTCGTCCCGAAGACCGTCCGCGGCTCGGGCCTCGACGCGGAAGCCGACGGGAGCGGAGACTCCGGCCCGGAGACCGTCCGCAGCGGGGACCCGGGCCCGGAGACCGACCGGAGCGGAGACTGCCGCCCGGAGACCGTCCGCGCGGGCCTCGTCCCGGAAGCCGCCCACCACAGGGACCGGGGCGCGAACGCCGCTCGCAGAAGACACCCCGTCCCCAAGACCGCCAACCAAAGGCACCGGGGCCCGAACGCCGTCCGCAGAAGACGCCTCGTCCCGAAGAGTGTCCGCAGCGGGGGGCTCGTCCGGGAAGCCGTCGGCTGCGGGCGGCGGCGGTGTCTTGAAGGTTCCGGTGGCGGGCGGTGGGGTTCTCCCGTGTGGCAGAACGGGCACCGCTCCCCCCTTCGGCGCCCGCTCGGGCGCCCTCGTCCCATGGATCAGGCGCAGAGCGTAGCCATGCCAGCGAGGCGGGGGCGGGCGTGACGCGGGGGCGGGGCGGGACGTCGCCCGATCGGGCGTTCGTCGGGACGGTGGCGGTGGTCAACAGCGTGCAGGACTTCTGGAAGCAGGAGTTCCAGCAGCGCCGGGGCACCTACACGAACGCCCCGGCGGTCTTCTACAGCGGCCGGGTCGGCACCGCGTGCGGTACGGCGACCTCGGCGGTCGGGCCGTTCTACGGGATGAGCCACTGAGCCGCCGACCTGCACCGGCGGCGCGGGCCGGGGGCGTTGTCAGTGCCGGGTGCAAGACTGTGGAGCCGGAACGACGGCTTTCGGGGGACCGGCACACAAGGGAGTGATCGGCATGGCAGGCACGACCGGCGGACGGCCGAGCATCTATCCGTCGCTGCTGTACGCGGACGCGAAGGCGGCGATCAAGCAACTGACGGAGGCCTTCGGCTTCACCGAGCTGTCGGTGTACGAGGCCGAGGACGGCATGGTGCTGCACGCCGAGCTGGTGCAGGGCAACGGCGCGATCATGCTGGGTTCCAAGGGCCGCGGCGGCCGTTTCGACGCGGCGATGGAGGGCGCGGGCCCGACCGGCGTGTACATCGTCGTGGACGACGTCGACGCACACCACCAGCGGGCCGTGGACCATGGCGCCGAGATCCTGATGCCCCCGACGGACCAGGACTACGGCTCGCGGGACTACATGGCCCGGGATGTCGAGGGCAATATCTGGAGCTTCGGTACGTACGCCCCGGAGATAGCGGCCTGACCCACCCGACCCGCTCCTGCCGTCAGCCGCCGGTGTGCACCTGGAAGGCGGCCCGGCGGACGGCTTTGGCCAGCGCCGGGTCGGGGTGGGCGGCGGCGAGGGCGACCAGGACCTGCACGGTGCGCGGATGCCCGACGGCCCGCACCTCGTCGAGCAGCGCGGGGACGGTGGGCTGCAGCGCCGACTCCAGATGACGGACCAGCAGCGGTGCCTCGCCGTGGTCGGCGACCGCGGCGGCCGTGTCCACCCAGAGCCAGGTGGCCTCTTCGCGGGTGAGCACCTCGTGGGCGTCCTCCGGGTCGATCCCGTCGTGCTCGGCCAGCCACAGCAGGGCGTACGGCCGCAGGGTGGGCTCGTCGACGACCGCGCGGACGTCCGGTTCGGCGGGGGCGCCGACCACGCGCAGTGCCTCGAAGGCGAGGCCGCGCAGCAGGGCGTCCTCGCCGCGGGCGGCGGCGACGAGTTCGGCGACGGCGCTGCCGACGGGGCGGGCGGCGAGCCAGGCGCGGTACTCGGCGCGGGCCGCGTTGGGGCGGAGCTGGGCGCAGCCGCGCAGCATCTCCTCGGCGGCGACCTCGATGTTCCCGGCGGGGCTCTGCGCGGCCACGCAGATCTGCTCCAGCTTGACCCAGACCGCCCAGTTGCCCAGCGGGGTGAGCGTGGCCTGGCCGGCGCCGTAGGTCAGCGCGCCGACGGAGGCGAGCGCGTGCAGGGCCCAGTCGAGGAGGGGAGCGAGCTCCGCGTCCTCGGCGGGGGCTGGGTCCTCGGCCGGTGCACGGTCCGCCGGGTCGGTGCGGGCGGCGGGCAGGGCGGCGACGGGAACGGCGGACCCGGACCCGGTCTCCGTCCCGTAGGGGACCTCGCAGCGCTCGGTGCGCAGTTCGGTGACCCGCTGCCGGAGCAGGTCCAGGAGCTGCTCGACCGGGACGGGACCGGCGGACAACTGGAGGAAGGAGAGCACCTGGGGCATGGCCGAGACGACCTCGGCGACGGCGGCGGCCTCGAACTCCGGGGGCTCCGGATGGGCGAGCGACCAGGCGTCGAAGAGAGCGACCCAGCCCCGCAGTACGGCACTGTCGTCGCGGTCCCAGGCGCGCAGGCGCCAGCCGGGGCGCGCGCTGTCCCCGTGCACCTCGACCAGGCCGGCGAGCCGGGCGGTGTCCCAATCGGCGCGGATCTGAGCCACGGTCAGGCCCAGATCGCCTGCCGCGCGTTCGGCGGACGCCTCGGAGAGAGTGGCCTTGCCGTCGGCGGTCGCGCCGTCGCTGCCCGGACCGAGGGCCGTGTCGGCCCAGTGGGCGACTCGGGCCGCTCCGGCCAGCCCGGACCGCGCCATTCTGGCCAGTTCGGCGGGGGCCGGGGTGCCCTCGGGGGGGCGGGGTGCGGGGCGGCGCGCGGGCCGCTGGTTCATCGCTCGGGGGGCGGCGGCCAGGGGTCGCGTTCGGACGAGTCGAAGCCTTGAGTCGCGCGGGATACGGGACGTCACGGGTGCAGTCTTCCGGTTGACGGTCCGAAAACCCAAACGGAATGTCACGGCGGGCGACGGGGCTGGCCAACGCACGGGGCCCGAGGGGAGGCGAGGAGGCATGTTCAGGCCAGTGGTACGGCCTTAAACGGAACCTGCGGCACCGACTGGAATCGGGGCCTCCGGCCTGTGTCGGGGTGGGGCGTGGAAAGGGATACACATGAGGGCAACATCACATCAAGAACGCCATGGCACCCAAGAGGGGATATCAGCTGATATCGCGGCCATCACATCAAGGGCGTGAGGAATCGGCGCAGCCGCTCCTCGTACTGATTGGGGTCGGCGTTCCACATGGCTCCGTGCGGGGCGTCCGGCACGGTGTGCAGGGCGATGCGGTCGGGGCGCCGGGCGGCGAGTCGGCGGGAGTACGTCCAGGGGGCCACCGTGTCGTCCGGGCCGTGGACGATCAGGGTGGGCACGGTGGGCTGCTCCGGGTCGACGGGGGCGCCGACGTGGTCGGCGTGCAGGCCGGCGCGGCCCTGGGCGGCACGCACCGCGAGCGGCAGTAGCGGCTCGGGGGTGTGCCGGGCCCTGGCGAGGGCGCGCAGGGTGGCCTCCCAGTTGAGCACCGGCGAGTCCAGGACCAGCCCGGAGACGCGCTCGCGCAGCGCCGAGTGGGCGGCGGCGCGCAGCGCCATGGTGGCGCCGGTGGACCAGCCGTACAGCACGACGCGGCGGGCTCCGTAGCGGACGGCGTAGCGGATCGCCGCGTCCAGGTCGCGCCACTCGCTCTCGCCCAGGTGGTTCAGGCCGTCACGGGGGCGCGGGGCGCCGAGGTCGCCGCGGTAGGCGAGGGCGAGCACGGGCAGGCGCCGGCCGTGCAGGAACGGCATGACGTTCATGGGGAGCTCGCGGGTGGTGCCGAGGCCGTGCACCGCGATCACCCAGGTGTCCCGGTAGCCGGGCACGAACCAGGCGGGCAGCGACCCGAGTTCGCCGGGTATGTCGATGTCGGCGTGGTCCAGGCCCAGTGCCGCGCGCGGGTTGCCGATGTGGACGTTGGGGGTGAGCCAGACCCTGTCGCCGGGTTCGAGGGTGCCGTGGGTCACGCGTTCCAGCCGCCGTACGACGGTGTCGGCGGTGTGCGCGACGGACTCCAGGACGGCGCCGACGACCGCGTGCGAGCCGTTGCCGGCCAGGCCGTAGGTGCCGGGGCGCAGCGAGGCGAGGTCCCGGGTGAGGGCGATGCGGCCGACCGCGGTGCCGTGCACGGTGAGCCGGGGCTCGGTGGGCAGGGGGCGCCCCGGCGGCGCCTTCAGCGCGGCGTCACTGGCCAACCGCCCCGCGGCCACGCCGGCCACGCCGGCGGCGAGTACGGCACCGACGGCTGCGGCCGTGACTTTGACTGGGCGCACCTGTCCAGTGTCGGGGCGGACTTCGGCGACGGCCAGCGGGGGCAGGGGAAACATGAGCCGCCTTGGGGTGTGGGAGGAGCTTCCGACAGGGGCGTCCGGGTTCCCTGTCAGCCGCCGGTCTCACCCCGTCCGCCGGCCGTACCCCCGCAGCAGCTCCCCCACCTCCGCCACCTGTGCCGGTGACAGCAGGCTCGGGGTCAGGCCGGGGACGGCGGACGCCGTCAGCCACAGGTGGCACATCCACTCCAGCTGGGCCGTGCGGTCGTAGGCCTGGGTCAGGGTGGAGCCGTAGGTGATCGTGCCGTGGTTCTGGAGGAGGCAGCCAGAGCGGTCCGTCAAGGCGCGGAGCATGTTCTCGGCCAACTCCTCGGTGCCGTATGTCGCATACGGGGCAACCCGGACGGCGCCGCCGAGCGCGGCGGTCATGTAGTGGATCGCCGGAAGCTCGGGGACGAGTGTCGAGACGGCCGTCGCGTGCACGGCGTGGGTGTGCACGACAGCGCCCGCGTCCGTGCTGCCGTAGATCGCGAGATGCATCGGCAGTTCGCTGGTCGGGACCAGTGTGCCGAGGACCCGGCGGCCGGCGAGGTCGACGCCCGTCACGTCGTCGGGGGTGAGCCGGTCGTACGGCACGCCCGACGGTGTGACCAGCACGGTGTCGCCGACGCGGACGGAGACGTTGCCGGAGGTGCCGACGACCAGTCCGTCGGTCACGGTGCGGCGGGCCGTGGCGACGAGTTCCCGCCAGGCGCGCGCCTCCTCCGCGCGTACATCCCGCCTTCGCGGCTCCGACACACCCTGTGCGCCGCCGCGCCCATCCCGTCCGTCACGCTCGTCCCGCCGTTGCTCAGCCATGGCCCGATCCTGTCAGGCAGCACCCCAACCGGCTTGTACGGCAGGGCACTTTAGGCCGGACGTCCCGAATCCAGTAGAGCGCAAACCACCGCGAAGAGTCCCATTTCAAGGCTTGGCCGAAGATCGCCGAGAATACGCCGATCTTCCAATAATATCTGGACGATTTTTCGTACACGTCGCCATTCCGGGGGGAAACATGGCCCGTGACCGCTCCGTCGTACCGTCACCACAACCGTGACCACGCCCGCGTTCTCGCGGCGGCCGTGGCCGCGCTCGCCCTCGGGGGGGCCGCGACCGCGTTCGGCGGGACACCGGCGTCCGCGGCGAGCCTGCCGAAGGGGCACGACGTCTCCTCGCACCAGAAGAACGTCGACTGGTCGAGCGCCAAGGCGAAAGGCGCGAGGTTCGTCTACATCAAGGCGACCGAGTCCACCACCTACCGCAACCCGTACTTCGGCCGGCAGTACAACGGTTCACGCAAGGCCGGAATCATGCGGGGCGCGTACCACTTCGCCCTGCCGGACAGGTTGTCGGGCGACCGGCAGGCCGCGTACTTCGTAAGCCACGGCGGCGCCTGGGCCGCGGACGGCTGGACGCTGCCGCCCGCGCTCGACGTCGAGTACAACCCGTACGACAAGAAGCACAGGTGCTACGGGCTGAGCCACTCCAAGATGGTCAAGTGGATCAAGTCCTTCAGTGCCGAGCTGGAGCGGGAGACCGGTCAGCGGCCGGTGATCTACACGACCACCCACTGGTGGGACCTCCGCACGGGCGGCAGCAGCGCCTTCGCCGCGGACAACGCCCTGTGGATCGCCCGCCACGGCTCGGCGGACGCGGGAGCACTGCCGACGGGATGGTCGCACTGGACCTGCTGGCAGTACGACGACAGCGGCAGTCTGCCGGGTGACCAGAATCTCTTCAACGGGTCGGCGAGCCGGCTGAAGGCGTTCGCCAGGGGCTCCTGGCCAAGGAACGACCGGGCCGCCGGACCGGAAACGGGACGGCGGCTTCGCCCACTCCCGCGCACGGATACCCCGAAGTCGATCTCAGACACCACGGAGACCACCCCAGTTCATCTTCCGTTCATTCAGGTTGCCTACGGTCCAACAGCCGATGACCCCTGAAGATTGCCTGGGTAAATGGAAAGCTTCTCGCTGATCCTCGCGATTGTGGTGGTGACCGCACTCGCGTTTGATTTCACGAACGGTTTCCACGACACCGCCAACGCGATGGCCACGACCATCTCGACCGGCGCGCTCAAGCCCAAGATCGCGGTGGCCATGTCCGCCGCGCTCAACCTGGTCGGCGCCTTCCTCTCCGTGGAGGTCGCCAACACGATCTCCAAGGGCCTGGTCGACGAGAACGGCATCCGCCCCGAGGTCATCTTCGCCGCCCTCGTCGGCGCGATCCTCTGGAACCTGGTGACCTGGCTGGTGGGCCTGCCCTCCAGTTCCTCGCACGCCCTGATGGGCGGCCTGATCGGCGCCACCGTCGCCTCCGCCGGTTTCGGCGCGGTCCACGGCGACGTCCTGGTCACCAAGGTCCTGCTCCCGGCGGTCGCCGCCCCCGTGGTCGCGGGCATCGCGGCGATGCTCTCCACCCGCCTCTCCTACACGCTCTCCCGGAACGCCGAGGACGAGGCCACCCGCAAGGGCTACCGCGCCGGCCAGATCGCCTCCGCCGGCCTGGTCTCACTCGCGCACGGCACCAACGACGCGCAGAAGACGATGGGCATCATCACCCTCGCGCTGATCGCGGGCGGTGCCGTCGCGCCCGGCTCGAACCCTCCCACCTGGGTCATCCTCTCCGCCGGCCTGGCAATCGCGCTCGGCACCTACATCGGCGGCTGGCGCATCATCCGCACCATGGGCAAGGGCCTGACCGACCTCCAGCCACAGCAGGGCTTCGCCGCCCAGACCAGCGCGGCCACCGCCATCCTGGCCTCCTCCCACCTCGGCTTCTCCCTCTCCACCACGCACGTCGTCTCCGGTTCCGTGATGGGCGCGGGCCTCGGCCGCAAGGGCGGCACGGTCCGCTGGTCCACCGCGACCCGCATGGTCGTCGCCTGGGTGCTCACCCTCCCCGCGGCCGCGGTCGTCGGCGCGCTCGCCGAGTCCGTGACGGACCTCGGCGACTGGGGCACGGCGGTCGTCGCCGTCTTCCTCGTCGCCTCCAGCGCCGCGATCTGGAAGCTCTCCCGCCGCGAGGTGGTGGACAGCGCCAACGTCAACGACACCGACGGCACGGAGCCGGCCGGCGTGGTGACCACGGCGATCGCCGCCGTGACCCCGCCGCCCGCGGGCACGGTGACCGACGACCTCACCGCCACGATCCCGTCCCCCGCCCCGGCCGCCGCCACCGACCCGGCCGCGACCGTCTGACCCCCGAGGAAGAACCGACATGAACATCGACTGGGCAGCCATCGGCTCCGTCTTCGGCGTCAGCCTCGTGGTCACCGTGGGCATGGTGGCTCTCTTCACCCTCGGCATCAAGGGCCTCTCCGCCCGCGAACGCGCCACGGCCCAGGGCAACTCGGCGGCCCTGGCCGTGACCACCGCCTACCTGTGCTTCGCGGCCTGCGCGGCCGTCGTGGCGTACGGCATCCATCTGATCGTGGCCAAGGCCTGACCGCGGCCGAAGCCTGAACGCGAGGCCGGCAAAGGCTCCTCCCCGAATCCGCTCGGGAGGAGCCTTCGGCATGCCCCACGGGCCCCGCTGGACCACCGGTGTGGGCCTTCCCACACAGTCCCCTCGCAGGTCAACGGCAAGTTGACGGGTCTTCCGGGAGCGTGGTGGACTTCCGGAGCCAAGTACGGCGGCAAGAGAGGAAGCCGGTGTGAATCCGGCGCGGTCCCGCCACTGTCACCGGGGTAGCAGTCCCCGGGAGCCAGGAACTCTCACCGCCGGTCTCGTCGAACCAGGGCGTGGACACCCTGAGTGAGGACCTATCGCCATGCGCGGCTGCCGACCGAGGTTGAGTACCCGACCCGTCCCCGACTCTTCGGCCGGCTGAGCCGATGGGTGCCGGTCGCGTCTTCGCGTACGGCGCCGCCGCCGGCCTTCTCGGTGATCTGCTGTTCGGCGATCCGCGCCGGGGGCATCCGGTCGCCGCGTTCGGGCGGACGGCCGGGACCGTGGAACGGCTGCTGTGGCGGGACCACCGCGGGTGGGGCGCCCTGCACACCGCGGTGTGCGCCGGCGGTGCCGTGACCCTGGGCGCCACCGCCCAGCGGCTCGTACGACCCTCCACCGCCGCTTCCGTCGCGCTCACCGCGACCGCCACCTGGGCCGTCGTCGGGGGCACTTCACTCGCCCGCGAGGCCGGCGCCATCGGGCGTGCCCTGGAGGCGGGCGATGTGGAGGCGGCGCGCGCCCGGCTGCCGCATCTGTGCGGGCGGGATCCGCAGTCCCTGGACGCCGACGGGATCGCCCGGGCGGTCGTGGAGTCCGTCGCCGAGAACACGAGCGACGCGGTCGTGGGTGCGCTGGTGTGGGGCGCCGTGGGCGGGGTGCCGGGGCTGCTCGGGTTCCGGGCCGTCAACACCCTGGACGCCATGGTGGGCCACAAGTCGGCCCGTTACCGGCGCTACGGGTGGGCTTCGGCGCGACTGGACGACGTGGCGGGGTGGCCGGGGGCACGGCTCACCGCCGTACTGGCCGCCGTCGCCGGAGGTGACGGCCGGGGGGCCGTACGGACCTGGCGGGCCGATGCGGCGAAGCACCCGAGCCCCAACGCCGGGCCGGTGGAAGCGTCGTTCGCGGGGGCGCTGGGGGTACGGCTCGGCGGGACGCTGTCGTACGGCGGGCGGATCGAGCATCGGCCCGTGCTGAACCGGGAGGGGCGTGCCGTGGAGGTCCGCGACATCTACCGGGCCGTGCGGTTGTCACGGCGGGTCGGATGGCTGGCGTTGGGGGTCGGCGCGGCCGGGTCCCTGCTGCTGGCGTCGCTTTCGGGAAGGACGTCATGAACGGCGGAGGTCTCCTCGTAGCCGGTACCACCTCCGATGCCGGCAAGAGTGTGGTCACCGCCGGTATCTGCCGGTGGCTGGCGCGGCAGGGCGTCGAGGTCGCGCCGTTCAAGGCGCAGAACATGTCCCTCAACTCCTTCGTCACACGCGAGGGCGCCGAGATCGGGCGGGCGCAGGCCATGCAGGCGCAGGCCTGCCGGGTCGAGCCGACCGCGCTGATGAACCCCGTGCTGCTCAAGCCTGGCGGCGAGCAGAGCAGTCAGGTCGTGCTGCTCGGGAAGCCGGTCGGTGAGCTGAGTGCCCGCGGATACCACGGCGGGCGGCAGCAGAAGCTGCTCGGGACCGTGCTCGACTGTCTCGCCGAGTTGCGGGGCACGTATGACGCGGTGATCTGTGAGGGGGCGGGCAGTCCGGCGGAGATCAATCTGCGCCGGACCGACATCGTGAACATGGGGATCGCGCGCAACGCGCGGATGCCCGTGCTCGTCGTCGGCGACATCGACCGCGGGGGCGTGTTCGCCTCCTTCTTCGGTACCGTCGCCCTCCTGTCGCCGGAGGACCAGGCTCTCGTCGCCGGGTTCCTCGTCAACAAGTTCCGGGGCGATGTCTCCCTGCTGGAGCCCGGCCTCGACATGCTCCACGGGCTCACCGGGCGGCACACCTACGGCGTCCTGCCGTTCCGGCACGGCCTCGGGATCGACGAGGAGGACGGGCTCCGTGTCTCGCTGCGCGGCACCGTCCGCGAGTCGAACGTCGCCCCGCCCGTCGGCGCGGACGTGCTGCGGGTCGCCGTCTGTGCCATCCCCCTGATGTCCAACTTCACGGACGTGGACGCGCTGGCCGCGGAACCGGGTGTCGTGGTGCGGTTCGTGGACCGGCCCGAGGAACTGGCCGACGCCGATCTCGTCGTGGTCCCGGGAACCCGGGGGACGGTCCGGGCCCTGGAATGGCTGCGGGAGCGGGGGCTGGCGGACGCGCTGCGGCGCAGGGCCGCCGAGCAGCGACCCGTGCTCGGCGTCTGCGGTGGCTTCCAGGTCCTCGGGGAGCACATCGAGGACGACGTCGAGAGCCGGCGCGGGCAGGTGGCCGGCCTCGGGGTGCTGCCCGTACGGGTGCGGTTCGCCCGGGAGAAGACCCTCACCCGGCCCGTCGGGGAGGCCCTCGGCGAGCGGGTCGAGGGGTACGAGATCCATCACGGGGTCGCCGAGGTGACCGGAGGCGAGCCCTTCCTGGACGGCTGCCGGGTCGGGCAGACCTGGGGCACCCACTGGCACGGCTCCCTGGAGTCGGACGGTTTCCGCCGGGCCTTTCTGCGCGAGGTGGCGGCCGCCGCGGGCCGCCGGTTCGTGCCGGCCCCCGACACCTCGTTCGCCGCGCTGCGCGAGGAGCAGCTCGACCGGCTCGGCGACCTGATCGAACAGCACGCGGACACCGACGCGCTCTGGCGGCTCATCGAGTCGGGCGCGCCGCAAGGACTGCCTTTCATCCCACCGGGAGCGCCCGCATGAGCACTGTGTTGTTGTTGTCGACCGCCGACACCGATCTGCTGGCGGCCCGGGCCGCTGCCGGTGCGGACTACCGGATCGGCAATCCGACGCGCGTCGACGTCGCGGAGGAGCTGCCCGCGCTGATCGAGGGCGCGGACATCGCCGTCGTACGGCTGCTGGGCGGCAAACGGGCCTGGGAGGACGGGCTCGCCGTGCTCCGGGCGTCCGGTGTGCCGACCGTGCTTCTTGGCGGCGAGGCAGTGCCGGACGCCGAGTTGATGGCCGAGTCGTCGGTACCGGCGGGTGTGGTCGCGGAAGCGCTGCGCTATCTCGTCGAGGGCGGGCCCGCGAACCTGCTGGAGCTGTCCCGGTTCCTGTCGGACACCGTGCTGCTGACCGGCGAGGGGTTCGCCGAGCCGCAGAAGATGCCCGAGTTCGGGGTGCACGGCTCCTACGAGATCCGGGAAGGCCGCCCCACGGTCGGGGTGCTCTTCTACCGGGCCCATGAACTGAGCGGCAACACCGCCTTCGTGGACACCCTGTGCGACGCGATCGAGGCGCGTGGCGCCAACGCCCTTCCGGTGTACTGCGGTTCGCTGCGTGGGGCGGACGCCGGGCTGTACGAGATCCTCGCCGGGGCCGACGCGCTGGTCGCCACCGTGCTGGCCGCCGGCGGCACCCACGCCTCGCAGGCCTCGGCCGGCGGTGACGAGGAGGCCTGGGACGTCGGGGCGCTCGCCGATCTGAACGTCCCGGTGCTGCAAGGCCTCTGCCTGACCTCCTCCCGGCAGGCCTGGGGCGAGTCCGACGCCGCCCTCTCCCCCATGGACGCGGCGATGCAGGTCGCCATCCCGGAGTTCGACGGCCGTCTGGTCACCGTGCCGTTCTCCTTCAAGGAGCAGGGCCCGGACGATGTCCCGGTGTACGTCGCCGATCCCGAGCGGGCCGGGCGCGTCGCCGGGATCGCCGTACGGCACGCCCGGTTGAAGCACAAGCCGAACGGGGAGAAGCGTGTCGCGCTGGTCTTCACCGCGTATCCGACCAAGCACTCGCGGGTCGGCAACGCGGTCGGTCTGGACACACCGGCGTCGGCGGTGCGGGTCCTTGACGCCCTCAAGGCGGCCGGCTACGGCGTCACCGAATACCCCGCCGACGGCGACGAGTTGATCCATCGCCTGATCGCGGCCGGCGGGCACGACGTGGAGTGGCTGACCGAGGAGCAGCTGGCCGTCGCGCCCGCACGGGTGCCGCTCGCTGACTACCGGGCGTGGTTCGAGAAGCTCGACCCGGAGCTGCGGGACGCGATGACTCAGGCGTGGGGCGAGCCGCCGGGCTCCCTCTACGTCGACGGGGAGGACATCGTCCTCGCCTCCCTCCGGTTCGGGAACGTCGTGGTGATGATCCAGCCGCCACGCGGCTTCGGCGAGAACCCGATCGCGATCTACCACGACCCGGACATGCCGCCGTCGCATCACTACATGGCCGCCTATCGGTGGCTGGAAAACAGCTTCGGCGCGGACGCGATCGTGCACATGGGCAAGCACGGCACGATGGAGTGGCTGCCCGGCAAGGGGCTCGGGCTGAGCGCCGGCTGTGCGCCGGACGCGGTCCTCGGTGACCTCCCCCTGATCTACCCGTTCATCGTCAACGACCCCGGCGAGGGCACCCAGGCCAAGCGGCGCGGGCACGCCACCGTCGTCGATCATCTGGTTCCGCCGATGGCCCGGGCCGACACCTACGGCGACCTGGCCAAGCTGGAGCAGCTGCTCGACGAGTACGCGCTGGTCTCCGACCTGGACCCGGCGAAGGCGCCGGCCGTGCGGGCGCAGATCTGGACGCTGGTCAAGGCGGCCGAGCTGCATCACGACCTGCATGTGGACGACCAGCCGGACGACGCCGACTTCGACGAGTTCGTGATGCACATCGACGGCTACCTGTGCGAGATCAAGGACGTGCAGATCCGCGACGGCCTGCACATTCTCGGCGGCGGGCCGGTCGGCGAGGCACGGGTGAACCTGGTGCTCGCCGTGCTGCGGGCCTCGCAGGTGTGGGGCGGCCAGGCCAACGCGCTGCCGGGACTCAGGGCATCCTTCGCGGCCCGTTTCGGGCTCAGCGAGAAGGAGTTGCTGGCCGAGCCCGGCGCGCCGGTGAAGGTGCCGGTGGAGCTGACGGATCTCGTGGAGGGTCCGTCGCGTACGGCAGCCGACGCGATCGACCTGCTGGAGCAGCTGTGCCGCCGGGTCGCGGAGGGCATGGAGCAGCGGGGCTGGGCCGTCACCGAGAGCCGGGCGCTGGTACGGGAGGTGCTCGGCACCGAACTCCCGGAAGCCGTAGCGGTGCTGGAGTTCGCCTGCGCCGAGGTCGTGCCCCGGCTGGCACGCACCACGGACGAGATCGGCCACATCCTCAAGGCACTTGACGGGGGTTACGTTCCCGCCGGTCCCTCCGGTTCGCCCACGCGCGGGCTGGTCAACGTGCTCCCCACCGGCCGCAACTTCTACTCGGTCGACCCCAAGGCCATTCCCTCCCGGCTGAGTTGGGAGGTCGGCCAGTCCCTCGCCGACTCGCTGGTGCAGCGGTACCTCCAGGACACCGGCGAGTATCCGAAGTCCGTCGGGCTGACGGTGTGGGGCACCTCCGCCATGCGCACCCAGGGCGACGACATCGCCGAGATCCTGGCGCTGCTGGGCTGCCGTCCGGTCTGGGACGAGGCGTCGCGGCGGGTGACCGGCTTCGAGGTGGTCCCCCTGGACGAACTGGGCCGGCCCCGCATCGATGTCACGGTCCGTATCTCCGGCTTCTTCCGGGACGCGTTCCCGCACGTGGTCGGGCTGATCGACGACGCCGTGCGCAGGGTCGCCGAGCTGGCCGAACCCGCCGACCGCAACTACGTGCGCGCGCACGCCGACGAGGACACCGCCGAGCACGGCGACCGGCGGCGCGCCACCGCCCGTATCTTCGGCTCCAAGCCGGGGGCGTACGGCGCCGGGCTGCTGCCGCTGATCGACGCCCGCAACTGGCGGTCGGACGCGGACCTCGCCGAGGTGTACGCCGTCTGGGGCGGTTACGCCTACGGGCGCGGGCTCGACGGGCGGGCGGCGCGCGGGGACATGGAGACCGCGTTCAAGCGGATCGCCGTCGCCGCGAAGAACGTGGACACCCGCGAGCACGACCTCGTCGACGCCGACGACTACTTCCAGTACCACGGCGGCATGGTCGCGATGGTGCGCCATCTGACCGGCGCCAACCCCGAGGCGTACGTGGGTGATTCGGCCACGCCCGACCAGGTGAGGACCCGTACCCTCGGCGAGGAGACCCACCGGGTCTTCCGGGCCCGGGTGGTCAACCCGCGCTGGATGGCGGCCATGCGGCGGCACGGCTACAAGGGCGCCTTCGAGATGGCGGCGACCGTCGACTACCTCTTCGGGTACGACGCCACGGCCGGGGTCGTGGACGACTGGATGTACGAGAAACTCAGCGCGGAGTACGTCTTCGACGCGGAGAACCGGGACTTCATGAAGAAGTCCAACCCGTGGGCGCTGCGCGGCATCACCGAACGGCTCCTGGAGGCCGCCGACCGGGGCCTGTGGGCCGAGCCGGACGCGGACACCCTGGAGCGGCTGCGCGCCACCTACCTGGAGCTCGAAGGCGACTTGGAGGGCGACCAGTGACCACCCCCTTCCCCTTTACGGCCGTCGTGGGTCAGGACGACCTGCGGCTGGCGCTGCTGCTGAACGCCGTGTCACCGGCGGTCGGCGGAGTACTGGTGCGCGGCGAGAAGGGCACCGCGAAGAGCACCGCCGTGCGGGCCCTGTCGGTGCTGCTGCCGGCCGTGGACGTCGTCGCCGGCTGCCGTTTCTCCTGCGACCCGGCCGCACCGGACCCGGCCTGCCCGGACGGGCCGCACGAGCCGGGTGCCTTCGAGTCCCGCCCGGCACGCATGGTCGAACTGCCGGTCGGCGCCTCCGAGGACCGGCTGGTCGGCGCCCTCGACATAGAACGGGCCCTGGCGGAGGGCGTGAAGGCCTTCGAGCCGGGCCTGCTGGCCGACGCCCACCGGGGCATCCTCTACGTCGACGAGGTCAACCTCCTCCACGACCACCTGGTCGACCTGCTGCTGGACGCGGCCGCGATGGGCGCCTCGTACGTGGAGCGTGAGGGTGTCTCCGTACGGCATGCGGCGAAGTTCCTGCTCGTCGGCACCATGAACCCCGAAGAGGGCGAGCTGCGGCCGCAGCTGCTGGACCGGTTCGGTCTGACGGTGGAGGTGGCCGCCTCACGCGAGCCCGACCAGCGGGTGGAGGTGGTACGGCGGCGGCTCGCCCATGACGACGATCCGGCGGGTTTCGCGGCGCGTTGGGTCGACGAGGAGGCGGCCGTACGGCAACGGATCGTGGCGGCACGGGCGTTGCTGCCATCGGTGCGGCTGGGCGACGGGGCGCTGCGGCAGATCGCGGCGACCTGTGCGGCCTTCGAGGTCGACGGCATGCGCGCCGACATCGTGATGGCGCGGACGGCGACCGCGCTGGCCGCGTGGGCCGGGCGGACCGACGTACTGGCGGAGGACGTCAGGCAGGCCGCGCTGCTCGCGCTGCCGCACCGCAGGCGCCGTAACCCCTTTGACGCGCCGGGGCTCGACGAGGACAGGCTGGACCGGACGCTGGAGGAGTTCTCGGGAGAGTCCGAGGACGACGATCCCGATCCGGACGGTCCCGGCGGGGGCGGCGGACAGCCCGCGCCCGACGACGGTGCCCCGCAGGGCGGCGACACGGGTGCGCGGCCCGAGGCCGGGGAGGACGGCGAGCCGCAGGCCTCCGGCGGCGGCTCGGGCGAGCAGGCGCCGACGCGGGCCGCCGAGCCCTTCCGCACCAAGGTGCTGACCGTGCCGGGGATCGGCGCGGGCGCCGCCGGCCGGCGGTCCCGGGCGCGGACCGAGCACGGGCGTACGACGGGTGCGCGGCGGCCCCGGGGGGCCCTGACCAAGCTGCACCTGGCGGCGACCGTGCAGGCGGCCGCCCCGCACCAGCGGGCGCGCGGGCGGTCCGGGCCGGGGCTTGTGGTCCGGCGGGACGATCTGCGGCAGGCGACCCGGGAGGGGCGTGAGGGCAACCTCGTACTGTTTCTGGTCGACGCGTCCGGGTCGATGGCGGCCCGGCAGCGGATGGGCGCCGTGAAGGGGGCCGTGCTGTCGCTGCTGCTCGACGCCTATCAGCGGCGGGACAAGGTGGGTCTGGTGACGTTCCGGGGGGCGGCGGCCGATGTGGCGCTGCCGCCGACCTCCTCCGTGGACGCGGCGGCGGCCCGCCTTGAGTCGCTGCCGACCGGGGGTCGTACGCCCCTCGCCGCCGGGCTGCTCAAGGCGCATGACGTGCTGCGGGTGGAGCGGTTGCGGGATCCGGCGCGGCGGGCGCTGATGGTCGTGGTGACGGACGGGCGGGCCACGGGCGGACCGGAGCCGGTCGCACTCGCCGGGCGGGCGGCCCGGCTGTTCGCGGCCGGCGGGGTCGCCTCCGTGGTCGTGGACTGCGAGTCGGGGCCGGTACGGCTGGGGCTCGCCGGGCAGCTCGCCGGTGAGCTGGGCGGTACGGCGGTGACGCTCGACGAGTTGCGGGCGGACTCGATCGCCGGACTGGTGAAGGACGTGCAGAGGAGGGCCGCGTAGTGCCGCAGGGACAGCCGAGTGTCGTGCCGGACGACGGGCTGACGACTCGTCAGCGTCGGAACCGGCCGCTGGTCGTCGTGCACACCGGCGTCGGCAAGGGCAAGTCCACCGCCGCGTTCGGGCTCGCGCTGCGGGCCTGGAACCAGGGGTGGCCCATCGGGGTGTTCCAGTTCGTCAAGTCGGCGAAGTGGAAGGTCGGCGAGGAGCGGGCACTGCGCGTCCTCGGGGACTCCGGGGAGGGCGGGACCGTCGCCTGGCACAAGATGGGCGAGGGCTGGTCCTGGGTGCAGCGGGACCTCCAGGGTGACAACTTCAGCAACGAGGAGAAGGCCCGGGAGGGCTGGGAGCAGGTCAAGCGTGACCTGGCGGCCGAGACGTACCAGCTGTACGTGCTCGACGAGTTCGCGTACCCCATGCACTGGGGGTGGGTGGACACGGACGAGGTCGTCGAGGCGCTGCGGAACCGGCCCGGGAACCAGCATGTCGTGATCACCGGGCGGAACGCGCCCGAGAAGCTGGTGGACTTCGCCGACCTCGTCACCGACATGTCCAAGGTCAAGCATCCGATGGACGTGGGACAGAAGGGGCAGAGGGGCATCGAGTGGTGATGTCGTGGTGAGTTCCGTTTCCGTCCCACGGCTGGTCATCGCCGCGCCCTCCTCCGGCAGCGGCAAGACCACCGTTGCCACGGGGTTGATGGCCGCGTTCGCCGCGCGGGGGCTCGCCGTGTCCCCGCACAAGGTCGGGCCGGACTACATCGACCCCGGGTACCACGCGCTCGCGACCGGGCGGGTGGGGCGGAACCTCGACGCGTATCTGTGCGGGCCGGAGCTGGTCGGACCGCTGTTCGCGCACGGTGCGCGGGGATGCGACATCGCCGTGGTCGAGGGTGTGATGGGGCTGTACGACGGGGCCGCCGGGGAGGGTGAACTGGCGTCCACCGCTCATGTCGCGAAGCTGCTGCGGGCGCCAGTGGTGCTGGTCGTGGACGCGTCGTCGCAGTCGCGGTCGGTGGCGGCGCTGGTGCACGGGTTCGCGTCCTGGGATCCGGAGGTGCGGGTCGGGGGCGTGATCCTGAACAAGGTGGCGTCGGACCGGCACGAGGAGTTGCTGCGGGAGGCGCTGGAGTCTTCCGGGGTGCCGGTGTTCGGGGTGCTGCGGCGGGTGGCTCAGGTGGATACGCCGTCTCGGCACCTGGGGTTGGTGCCGGTCGCCGAGCGGCGGGGCGAGGCGGTGGACGCGGTTGCCGCGATGGCGGCGCAGGTGGAGCGGGGGTGTGATCTGGAGGAGTTGCTGGGGCTGGCGCGGGGTGCGGGAGCGTTGTCGTGTGCGGCCTGGGATCCGGCTGAGGCCTTGGTTTCCTCGCCCCCGCCGCCCCTGCCCGTCCCATCCCCAGGGGCTGGCGCCCCTTCGGCCCCCGTTTCGGGGGCTGGCGCCCCCGGGCCCCCGCTTCGGCCCGAAGGGCCTCGTCCTCAAACGCCGGACGGGCCGAGTGGTAGGCCTGTCGTTGCGATGGCCTCCGGGGCCGCCTTCACCTTCTCCT
Organism: Streptomyces sp. NPDC096040; assembly: GCF_040303265.1. Classification (NCBI taxonomy): domain Bacteria; kingdom Bacillati; phylum Actinomycetota; class Actinomycetes; order Kitasatosporales; family Streptomycetaceae; genus Streptomyces; species Streptomyces sp. NPDC096040. The sequence continues at coordinate 95,167 of NZ_JBEOTA010000023.1, read as the reverse complement.
ACGCCGAGCACACCGAGCTGCTCGTCGCGGCCGGGGCCGAAGTCGTGCCCTTCGACCCCCTGCGGGACGAGCAACTGCCCGACGGAACACGTGGGTTGGTCATCGGCGGTGGCTTCCCCGAGGTCTACGCCGCCGAGCTGTCCGCCAACGAGCCTCTGCGGAAGGGCGTCGCCGCCCTCGCGGAGAGCCGTGCACCGGTCGCCGCCGAGTGTGCCGGGCTGCTCTATCTGTGCCAGGAGCTGGACGGGCTGGCGATGTGTGGCGTGCTGGATGTCCGTGCGCGGATGACCGAGCGGCTGACTCTCGGCTACCAGGACGCCGTCGCCGTGAGCGACAGTGTGCTGGCCGTCGCCGGGACGCGGATGCGGGGGCATGAGTTTCACCGGACCACGGTCGAGCCGGGGACCGGTGCGGCGCCCGCGTGGGGTGTGCGTACTCCTCGGCCGCGGGTCGAGGGTTTTGTACAGCAGGGTGTGCACGCGAGTTATCTGCACACGCACTGGGCGTCCGAGCCCGGTGTGGCCCGAAGGTTCGTGGAGAGGTGCCGGACGTCATGAGCAACAGCAGGTTGATCGGAGTCGGGGTGGGTCCCGGTGACCCCGAGCTGGTGACCGTCAAGGGGGTCAACGCTCTGCGCGCGGCCGATGTCGTCGTCGTACCGGTGATGGACAGCGGGGAGCGGGGGCGTGCGGAGGCGACCGTGCTGCACTACGTCGACGCGGAGAAGGTCGTACGCGTCGTGTTCGCGCTCAACGAGCGCAGCGACCGGGGGCGGCGGGAGGCCGCCTGGGACGCGGCCGGCGCCAAGGTCGCCGAGTTGCTGCGTGGGCATGGGGTGGTCGCCTTCGCCACCATCGGGGATCCCAACGTCTATTCGACGTTCACCTATCTCGCGCAGACCATCACCGGGCTGGTGCCGGACGTGGTTGTGGAGACCGTGCCCGGTATCACCGCCATGCAGGACCTCGCCGCCCGCTCCGGGGCCGTGCTCACCGAGGGGACCGAGCCGCTGACGCTGGTGCCGGTGACGGCGGGTGCCGAGGTGCTGAAGGACGCGCTGAGCGGGCCGGGGACGGTCGTGGCGTACAAGTTCGGGCGGCAGGCCGGCGCCGTCGCGGAGGCGCTGCGGGAGACCGGGCGGATCGAGGACGCCGTGTGGGGGTCGGCGCTCGGGCTGGACGAGGAGTCCATCCGGCCCGCCGCCGAACTCGACGGCTCCCCGCTGCCGTACCTCTCCACACTCATCGCGCCCCCGCGCCGGGACGGTGGCAGAGGCGGGAAGCTGTGAGCGCGTCAACCCGAGATGCCCACCACCAGCCAGATGAAGGCGGCGCCGGCGACCGTGCACAGCAGGGTGGAGCGGGCCGGGTGTTCGTGGTGGGCCTCGGGGAGGATCTCGGCGGCGGCCAGGTAGAGCAGGACACCGCCGAAGAGGCCGAGATAGCCGCCGAGCACGGTCTTTGGAAGGGTGAAGAAGACGGTGGACAGGGCGCCGAGGACGGGTGCGCAGGCGTCGGCGACCAGCATCCCTACCGCCCGGCGGCGCGCGTTGCCGTAGAGACTCGTGATGGTGAACGTGTTGAAGCCGTCCGCGAAGTCGTGCGCGATCACGGCCAGCGCCACCGCCGCGCCCATGCCGCCGCCCACCTGGAAGGCCGCGCCGATCGCCACGCCGTCCATCGCGCTGTGCCCGACCATCGCGCCGGCCGCCGTCAGGCCCACCTCGGGCGCCCGGTGACCGTGCTCGGCGCCGCCGTGCGCGGCCTGGCGGAGGGCCAGCGTGCGTTCCACCAGATGGGCCAGCAGGAAGCCGGTCACGAAGAGCAGCAGGGCGGCCGGTACGCCGAAGATCTCCCGGCCGGCCGCGTGCAGCGCCTCCGGCAGCAGGTCGAGGCCGACCACCCCGAGCATCAGGCCGCCGGCCAGGCCCAGGACCAGATGGCGGCGGTCGGTCACGCGCTGTGCCGTCCAGCCGCCGGCCAGCGTCATCAGGAACGCGCCGAGCGCGACGAAGACCGCCATGTGCCCTTGCTATCCGATCGACCGGCCCCAGCGCACATCCAGCAACACCGGTAACACCGTTTGTCCAGAGAGGACCGATTTTCCATGGCCGATGCCGCTGCTCCCGCCGGCAAGGTGACCTTCGTCGGTGCCGGCCCCGGCGCCGCCGACCTGCTGACGTTCCGGGCCGCGCGCGCGATCGCCGAGGCCGACGTGGTGATCTGGGCCGCGAGCCTGGTCCAGGCGGAGGTCCTTCAGCACGCGCGCGAGGACGCGGAGATCCTCGACTCGGCCACGATGTCCCTGGAGGACGTCGTCGCCGTGTACGAGCGGGCGCGGGCCGAAGGGCTGCGGGTCGCCCGGATCCACTCCGGCGATCCGGCCCTGTGGGGCGGTACGCAGGAGCAGGTCGACCGGTGTGCCGGGATCGGCGTCGAGGTCGAGATCGTGCCGGGTGTGTCCTCCTTCTCGGCCGTCGCGGCGCTCGCCCAGCGCGAGCTGACCATTCCCGAGGTCGCGCAGTCCGTCGTCCTCACCCGGCTCGGCGGCGGCAAGACGCCGATGCCGCCGGGCGAGGAGGTCCGGGAGTTCGCCCGGCACGGCACCACCATGGCGATCTTCCTGTCCGCCGCGCGCAGCGGGCAGCTGGTGCGGGAGTTGCTGGAGGGCGGCTATCCGACGTCCACGCCGGTCGTCGTCGCCTATCAGGCGACCTGGCCGGAGGAGCTGATCGTGCGGTGCACGATCGAGACGCTGGAGGAGACGGTCAAGGAGCACAAGCTCTGGAAGCACACCCTCTTCCTGGTCGGCCCCGCCCTGGACGCCCACGGCACCCGCTCGCACCTCTACCACCCGGGCCACTTCCACGGCTTCCGCAAGGCCGACCCGGAGGCCCGGAAGGCGCTGCGCGAGCGAGGGGCCAGTACATGATCACGGTCATCGGTACGGGGACGGGGGTGCCCCTGCCGCCGGAGTCGCTGGCCGGGGCCGAGCTGGTGGTCGGCGGGCGGCGGCACCTGGACGCGGTCCGGCTGCCGGAGGGGGCCGGGCGGATCGTCCTCGGGCCGCTGGCGCCCGCGCTCGACGCCATCGAGGAGTACGCCGGCAAGGACCGGTCCGTGGTCGTGCTGGCCTCCGGGGACCCCGGGTTCTTCGGGATCGTGCGGGCGCTGGCCGAACGGTTCGGGCCGGAGCGGCTCGAGGTGCGGGCCGGCGTGTCGTCCGTCGCCGCCGCGTTCGCGCGGGTCGGGCTGCCGTGGGACGACGCGGTGGTGGTGAGCGCGCACGGGCGGGAGCCGCGTACGGCGGTACACGTGTGCCGGGCGCATCCGAAGGTGGCGGTGCTGACGGGGCCGGGGGCGGGCCCGGCGGAGCTGGGGGCCACGGTGCCGGCGGACCGGCGGCTCGTCGTGGCGAGCGCGCTCGGTGATCCGGAGCGGGAGCGGGTGGAGTGGGTCACGCCCGCCGAGGCCGCCGGCCGGGACTGGGGAGCGGACGTCAGCGTGGTGCTGTGCCTGGACGCGGCACGGGCGCTCGGTGCGGTGCGTACCGTCGCCGGGGTGCCTGCCGGGCCTGCCCGATGGGCCCTGGACGAAGGGGAGTTCGCACACCGCGACTCGATGATCACGAAGTTCGAGGTACGGGCGCTGGCGCTGGCCCGGCTCGGGCCGCGCCTCGGCGACCTGGTCTGGGACGTCGGCGCGGGCTCCGGGTCCGTGGCGGTGGAGTGCGCACGCCTCGGGGCGGCCGTAGTCGCCGTGGAGAAGGCCACGGACGGGGTCGAGCGGATCGCCGCCAACGCGCGGGCGCACGGCGTGTACGTGGAGGTGGTGCACGGTACGGCGCCGGACGCCCTGGCCGGGCTCCCCGATCCCGACGCCGTGTTCGTCGGTGGGGGTGGCGGCGAGCTGCCCGCGGTCGTCGGCGCCTGCGCGCTGCGTGCCCGGCGGTCGGTGGTGGTCGCGCTGGCCGCCCTGGACCGGGTGCCGGCGGCGCGCGAGGCGCTCACCGGTGCCGGGTTCTCCTGCGACGGGGTGCTGCTGCAGTCGTCGCGTCTCGCGCCGCTGCCGGGGGATGTGACCCGGCTGGCGGCGGCCAACCCCGTGTTTCTGCTGTGGGGGACCCGAATCCCCCTTTTCGAAGAAGGAGTTGCTCAGTGATCGGCCTCATTTCCGCCACCGCGGCGGGGGCGGCGGCGCGCGACCGGCTGGCCGCGGCGTGGCCGGACCGCACGCGGGTGTACGACGGTCCGGTCGGGGACGCCGTGCGGTCCGCGTTCGCGGAGTGCGGGCAACTGGTGTGTTTCCTGGCCACGGGGGCGGTGGTACGGCTGATCGCCCCGCTGCTGGACGAGAAGACGACCGACCCGGGTGTGGTGTGCGTCGACGAGGGCGGGCGGTTCGCCGTGTCCCTGGTCGGCGGGCACGCGGGTGGTGCGAACGAACTCGCCCGGGAGGTGGGCGAGGTGCTGGCCGCCCAGCCGGTGGTGACCACCGCGACGGACTCCGTCGGGCTGCCCGGCCTCGACACTCTCGGCTTCCCGGTCGAGGGCTCGTTGGCGATCGTGTCGCGGGCGCTCCTTGACGGCGAACCGGTCGCCCTGCGCACCGAGTTGACGTGGCCGCTGCCGCCGCTGCCGCTGGCCGAGGAGGGCGCGTACACGGTCCGGCTGACCGACCGCGCGGTCGCACCCGCCGAGCACGAGGTCCTGTTGCGCCCGCCGTCCCTCGTCGTGGGCGTCGGCGCCTCCAGGAGCGCTCCCGTCGACGAGGTGCTCACCCTGATCGAGGGGGCCTTGCGGGACGCGGGACTCTCTCCTCGCAGCATCGCCGAACTCGCCACCGTCGACGCCAAGGCCGACGAACCCGGCATCGTCGAGGCGGCAGCACGGCTCGGGGTCCCCCTGGTGACGTACTCCGCCGAGGAGCTGGCCGGCGTGGAGGTGCCCAACCCCTCCGACGCGCCCCTGGCCGCCGTCGGCACCCCGTCCGTCGCGGAGGCCGCGGCCCTGGTGCGCGGGGGCGAACTCCTCGTGCCCAAGCGGAAGTCGGGCGCTCAGCCGGCCATGGCGACCTGTGCGGTCGTACGGCGGCTCGCGCGCGGGCGGCTCGCGGTCGTCGGGCTCGGACCCGGCGCCCGTGATCTGCTCACCCCGCGGGCCAGGGCCGAACTCCGGCGCGCCTCCGTGCTCGTCGGGCTCGACCAGTACGTCGACCAGATCCGCGACCTGCTGCGGCCCGGCACCCGCGTCCTGGAGTCGGGGCTCGGCGCCGAGGAGGAGCGGGCGCGGACCGCGGTCGCCGAGGCGCGTGCGGGGCATGCCGTCGCGCTGATCGGCAGCGGGGACGCCGGCGTGTACGCCATGGCCTCCCCCGCGCTCGCCGAGGCCTCCGACGACATCGACGTGATCGGCGTCCCGGGCGTCACCGCGGCCCTCGCCGCCGGGGCGATCCTGGGTGCGCCGCTGGGCCACGACCATGTCTCGATCAGCCTGTCCGACCTGCACACCCCGTGGGAGGTCATCGAGCGCCGGGTACGGGCCGCCGCCGCGGCGGACATCGTGGTGACCTTCTACAACCCGCGCTCCCGGGGCCGCGACTGGCAGCTGCCCAAGGCGCTCGGCATCCTCGGCGAGCACCGCGAGCCGACGACGCCGGTCGGTGTCGTACGCAACGCCTCACGTCCCGACGAGTCGAGCCGTGTGACCACCCTGGGCGCGCTGGACCCGGCGTGGGTCGACATGATGACCGTCGTGACCGTGGGCAACACGGCGACCAGGAACATCGCCGGGCGCATGGTCACCCCGCGCGGTTACCGCTGGCAGGAGACCGCTCCGGAGGGGGCCGAGTGAACCGGGTCGTCCATCCCATCGAGCAGGAGTCCTTCCGGCGGCTGCGCGCCCGCCTCGACACCTCGCACTTTCCGCCGCTGACCCGCGCCGTCGTGGAGCGGGTCATCCACTCCGCCGCCGACCTGGAGTACGCGGCCGACCTCGTGACCGACGAGGACGACCTGGTGAGGGCGCATGCCGCGCTGCACGCCGGGGCGCCGGTCGTCGTGGACGTGGAGATGGTCGCCGCCGGGATCACCCGCCGGGAGACGGTGTGCCGGCTGCGCGATGCCAGGTCCGGCCCTGGGCTGACCCGTTCGGCACATGCCGTCCGGCTCGCGTACGAGGAGGTCGGGCCCGGCGCCCTATGGGTGATCGGCTGTGCGCCGACCGCCCTCGAGGAGCTGCTGACGCTCGACGCGTCCCCCGCGCTCGTCATCGGTCTGCCCGTCGGTTTCGTCGGCGCGGCCGAGTCCAAGGCCGCGTTGCGCGCGAGCAGGCTGCCCGCCGTGAGCAACGTGTCCGAGAAGGGCGGCTCGGCGGTCGCCGCCGCCGCGCTCAACGCCCTGCTGTACCACCCCACTTCCGAGGAGAGCCTGTGACCACCCCGCCCGCCCTGCTCATCGCCGGCCACGGCACCCGGGACGACGCCGGGGCCGAGGCGTTCCGTGACTTCGTACGGGAGCTGGGGCGCCGCCACCCCGAACTGCCCGTCGCCGGCGGCTTCATCGAGCTGTCCCCGCCCCCGCTGGGCGAGGCGGTGACCGAGCTGGTGGAACGGGGAGTACGGCGCTTCGCCGCCGTACCGCTGATGCTGGTCTCCGCCGGGCACGCCAAGGGCGACATCCCGGCCGCGCTGGCCAGGGAGAAGGAACGGCACCCCGGGATCTCGTACACGTACGGGCGTCCGCTGGGCCCGCACCCCTCGCTGCTGGCCATCCTTGAGCGACGCCTGGACGAGGCGCTGGGCGCCGGCGAGGGGCGCGCCCCGATGGACCGGGCGGACGTGACCGTGCTGCTGGTGGGCCGGGGTTCCACGGACCCCGACGCCAACGCCGAGGTGCACAGGGCGGCGCGGCTGCTGTGGGAGGGGCGCGGGTACGCCGGTGTGGAGACGGCGTTCGTGTCGCTGGCGGCGCCGGACGTGCCGAGCGGACTCGACCGCTGTCTGAAACTGGGGGCGCGCCGAATCGTCGTACTCCCGTACTTCCTGTTCACCGGGATCCTGCCGGAGCGGGTGCGGCAGCAGACCGAGGGCTGGGCGGCCGCGCACCCCGAGGCGGAGGTGCGTTCGGCGGACGTCATCGGGCCCGAGCCCGAGCTGCTCGACCTGGTGATGGAGCGATACCGGGAGGCGGCAGCTGACGAGGTGCGGATGAACTGCGACTCGTGTGTGTACCGGATCGCGCTGCCCGGTTTCGAGGACAAGGTGGGGCTGCCGCAGCAGCCGCACTTCCACCCCGACGACGAGGGTCACCACCACGGCCACGGCCACCACCATCATGGCGGGCACGCGCATGCGCACTGACGACGGCTCCGGCGGCTCCGGAGGCCGGCACGATCTGCGGCACCACGGCGACGCCGAGGTCCGTGACCACGGTTCGGCGCTGGTCGACCTCGCGGTCAATGTGCGGGCCGACACTCCCCCGGCCTGGCTGCGGGAGCGGATCGCCGGATCGCTGGGCGGGCTCGCGGCCTACCCCGACGGGCGGGCGGCGCGGGCGGCGGTCGCCGCGCGGCACGGGCTGCCTGCGGAGCGGGTGCTGCTGACGGCGGGCGCGGCGGAGGCGTTCGTGCTGCTGGCGCGTGCGCTGAGGGTGCGCCGGCCGGTGGTGGTGCATCCGCAGTTCACCGAGCCGGAGGCGGCGCTGCGGGACGCGGGGCACACCGTGGGCCGGGTGCTGCTGCGGGAGTCGGAGGGGTTCGGGCTCGATCCGGCGGCCGTTCCGGAGGACGCCGACCTGGTGCTGGTCGGGAACCCGACGAATCCGACGTCCGTGCTGCATCCCGCCGAGGCGATCGCCCGGCTCGCCCGGCCCGGGCGGACCCTGGTGGTCGACGAGGCGTTCATGGACGCGGTGCCGGGTGAGCGGGAGGCGCTGGCCGGGCGGACCGATGTGCCGGGGCTGGTGGTGCTGCGCAGTCTGACGAAGACATGGGGGCTGGCCGGGCTGCGGGTCGGCTATGTGCTGGCCGCGCCGGAGATCATCGCCGAGTTGGCGCGGGCGCAGCCGTTGTGGCCGGTGTCGTCGCCGGCGCTGGTGGCGGCCGAGGCGTGTGTGGCGCCGCGCGCGCTGGCGGAAGCGGCGCACGCGGCTCACCGGGGGGCGGCCGACCGGGCCCATCTGGTGGCGGGGCTCGATGAGTTCGCGCCGGACGGGGTGCGGGTGGTGGGGCCTGCGGAGGGGCCGTTCGTGCTGGTAAGGATGCCGGGAGCCGCCGCCGTGCGCCGGCAACTGCGGATACTGGGGTATGCGGTGCGGCGGGGGGACACGTTTCCCGGGCTGGATGAGGAGTGGCTGCGGGTCGCTGTGCGGGATCGGGTGACGGTGAACGGGTTTTTGCAGGCGCTTGATCAGGCGCTGACGTTGATACGCGCGTGAAGGGGGAACTGCGCTCCGTTGTCGGGTGCCGGTTGTCTGTGGCTGGTCGCGTCCGCGCGGCGGTAGCCGCACATCGACTACCGCCCCGCGCCCCTCAAAAGCAGGGCGTCAACGCCTGCGTCGAGCCAATGCCACCGCTCCTCCACCCGCCGCTACGAGCGCGAGCGCTCCGCCCGCCACATACGGCGTCACCGAACTCCCGCCCGTCTCCGCCAGCTTGGTCTCCTGCGCCGGGGCGCCCTGCGGCTTGACGTCGGCCACCGGATCGGCAGGATCCGCAGGATCCGGTGGTGTCTCGCACGTCGCCTTCGCCAGGGTCAGCGTTCCTTCCACGTCGGCCACGTTCAGCTTGAGCGGGTTCACGGAGACCTTGAGTTCGAGGGCGCTGGCCGCCGCCGTTCTCGAAGTCGTCTCGCGCTTGGACAGGTCGAGGCGGACCTCACCGACGCCGGGGACCTTGACGTCGGTGGGGCCGCCCGCGCTCAGCGTCACCCGCTTGCCGAGGACCGTGACGGCGCCGAGCACGTTCGCGGAGGCCACCGGCTGCCTGCCGGTCTCGCAGGTGGCCTTGGAGGTGACGGTGTCGAGTTCGACGAGGGACAGCAGAGGCAGGCCCGGCAGGTGCAGCCGGGCGTGGGCGAGGTGGACCGAGCCCTCGGCCCGGCTGTCGGAGACCGTCGCCTTCGCCGAGGCGACGTCCGCGTCCAGGACGCTGAACGGCTTGCCACCGTCCACTCCGTCGAGCGTGGCGGTCAGCGCGGTGCGGTCGGCGCTCTGCGGTGCCCGGACCTCGTTCAGGGAGACCGCGAGCGGGACGTTCACGGTCTTGTCGAGGAGGGAGACGTCCAGGCCGGTGCGGAGGACGACCGCGCCGGCGCGACCCTGGTCGGTGGTCGCGTGTGCGGCGCCCGCGCCGGCCAGGGCCGCGGGACCGGCGACCAGGACGGTGGCGGTCGCGACGGTCGCGAGACGGCGTGCGGGCATACGGAATGTGTCGCTGTTCAAGGTGGTGGGACCCCCAGAGGAAACTTGCTCGGGACCCGCCAAGAATTACGCACTGTGGGTGAACGGGCGGCAATCCTGCGTTACTTCACTCATTAGTGGGCTTTCCGTGCATGTATTCGAGTCGGTAGGCACAGGAGTTCCTTTACTCGACGACCTGCCCGTTCAGCACCACTCGCCGGGGGGATGCGAGGACGCGTACGTCCGCGCGCGGGTCGCTCTCGTACACCACCAGGTCCGCCGGTGCGCCCTCCTCCAGGCCGGGCCTGCCGAGCCAGGCGCGGGCGGCCCAGCTGGTCGCCGCGAGCGCGTCGACGGGCGGGAGCCCGGCGGTCACCAGCTCGGCGACCTCGCCCGCGACCAGACCGTGGGCGAGGGTGCCGCCGGCGTCCGTGCCGACGAACACCGGGATGCCGGCGTCGTAGGCGGCGCGGACGGTGTCGTAGCGGCGCTCGTGGAGCCGGCGCATATGGGCCGACCAGCGCGGGAACCTGGTGTCGCCGCCCGCCGCGAGCTGCGGGAAGGTGGCGATGTTGACGAGGGTCGGGACGATGGCGACACCGCGCGCGGCGAAGAGGGGGATCAGCTCCTCGGTCAGGCCCGTCGCGTGCTCGATGCAGTCGATGCCGGCCTCGACCAGGTCCTGGAGCGAGTTCTCGGCGAAGCAGTGGGCGGTGACCCGGGCGCCGAGCCGGTGCGCCTCCGCGATCGCCGCCTCCACCGCTTCCCTCGGCCAGCTGGGGGCCAGGTCGCCGAGGTCGCGGTCGATCCAGTCGCCGACCAGCTTGACCCAGCCGTCGCCGCGCCGGGCCTCCTGGGCGACATACGCGACCAGGTCCTCCGGCTCGATCTCGTGAGCGAAGTTCCTTATGTAGCGGCGGGTGCGGGCGATGTGCCGGCCGGCCCGGATGATCTTCGGGAGGTCCTCGCGGTCGTCGACCCAGCGGGTGTCGGAGGGCGACCCGGCGTCCCGGATCAGCAGCGTGCCGGCCTCCCGGTCGGTGAGGGCCTGCTTCTCGGCGGTCGCCGCGTCGACGGGTCCGTGCGGGCCGAGGCCGACATGGCAGTGGGCGTCGACGAGACCGGGGAGCGCCCAGCCCTCGACGGTCCGGAGGTCACGGGCGCCGGCGGGACGGTCGTAGGAGACCCGGCCGCCCACCACCCACAGTTCGTCGCGGACGTCCTCGGGTCCCACCAGGACCCGGCCCTTCACGTGCAGCACCGCTTGATCGCTCATACCACGCACGATAGTTCGTCGGGTGCGGGTGGTTCGTGGTTGCTCGCGCCCACGCGGCGGAGCCGCATACTGATACAGCCCGCGCCCCTTTGGGGCGCTGCTCAGCGGGCGCGTCCTACGCGGAACCGTCCTCTTCCACATTCGCCATCGCCGGATCCAGCAGCCTCGACAAGAAGTGGCGCGTCCGCTCATGGCTCGGGTTGCCGATGACCTGGTCCGGCGTGCCGTCCTCGACTACGACTCCGCCGTCCATGAACACCACCCGGTCGGCGACCTCCCGCGCGAAGGTCATCTCATGGGTGACGACCATCATCGTCATGCCCTCCTGTGCCAGCATCCGCATCACCGCCAGCACATCCCCGACCAGCTCCGGATCGAGGGCCGAGGTCGGCTCGTCGAAGAGCATCACCTCGGGCCCCATCGACAGCGAGCGGGCGATCGCCACTCGCTGCTGCTGGCCGCCGGAGAGGGAGGCGGGGTAGGCGTTCGCCTTCTCCGTGAGGCCGACGCGCTGGAGGTTCTCGACGGCCACCCGGGCCGCCGTCGCCTTGTCCCGCTTCAGGACCCGGCGCTGCGGCAGCGTGAGGTTCTCGGTCACCGTGAGGTGCGGGAAGAGGTTGAACTGCTGGAAGACCATGCCGATCCGGCGGCGTACGGCGTCGATGTCGACGTCGGGGTCCGTCAACTCCGTGCCGCCGACGAACACCTTGCCCCTGGTGGGTTCTTCAAGGAGGTTGACGCACCGGAGCAGCGTGGACTTGCCGGAGCCCGACGGGCCGATGACGCACACGACCTCACCCTGGCCGATCTCCAGGTCGATGCCGCGCAGCACCTCGTTGTCGCCGAAGGACTTGTGCAGGTCCTTCACCTCGATCTCGGGTCGGCTCATTTGACGGCCTCCTGGGCCTTCGCCTCCATACGGCGCACCACGAAGCCGAGCGGGATCGTGACCAGCAGGTAGCACAGGCCGGCGACGAGGATCGGCGTGGAGTTGGCGGTGGTACTGGCCAGGTCACGGCCGTACTTGGACAGTTCGCGCTCCTCCAGGGTGACGCCGAGGAACAGGACCAGGGAGGAGTCCTTGAACAACAGGACCAGTTCGTTGGTCAGAGGCGGGAGGATGATGCGGAACGCCTGCGGGATGACGATCGAGACCATCGCGCGGGCCGGGGAGAAGCCCAGCGAACGGGCCGCCTCCAGCTGGCCCTTGGGGACCGCCTGGATGCCCGCGCGGATCGTCTCGGCCATGTAGGCGGCGGCGACCAGGCCGAGGGCCAGGGCCACCTTGCCGTAGGTACCGCCGATGATCTCCGTGCCGGGGAAGGCGAGCGGGACCGCGACCCCGATGAAGATGAAGATCAGCAGGGCGGGCAGGCCGCGGAAGATCTCGATGTAGATGCCGGCCAGCCAGCGGTAGGGGCCGACGGAGGACAGCCGCATCAGCGCTATCAGCATGCCGAGCGCCAGGCCGACGACGAAGCCGGACACCGTGTAGAGCACGGTGTTCTTCAAGGCCAGCGTGATGACGTCGGGGAACATCTGCTTGGCGATGTCCCACTGGGCGAACTGGTTCCGCAGCCGTCCCCAGTCGGCGCCGACCGCGAAGGCGATCACGGCGGCGACGAAGACGACGTACTGCACACCGCGCGACAGCCGACGCTTCTGACGCCGGGTCAGGCCCTTCTTGCGGGGCTGTAGTGCCGCGTCCGTGGCGGTCATGAGGCGGAGGGAGACGCGGCGGCCGCGTCGTACGGGCCGATCCACTTCTCGTACAGCTTCTTGTAGGTGCCGTCGGCCTTGGCGTCCGCGATCGCCTTGTTGACGGCGGCGAGGAGCTTGGTGTTGCCCTTCTTGACCGTGAAGCCGTACTGCTCACCGGTGTTGATCTGCCCGGCGACCTGGAAGGCGGCGGCGTTGGCCTTGTCCTTCAGCCAGCCCTGGACCACCGGGTAGTCGATGACGACGGCCTTGACCTGGCCGGTGCGCAGGCCGTTGAGGACGGCGTCGGAGGACTCGAAGGAGACCGGGTCGAAGCCCTGCGCCTTCGCGTAGTCCTCGCCGGTGGTCTGCGCCTGGGTGCCCAGCTTGACCTTCTTCGCCTTGGCGTCGGCGAGCGAGGTGATACCGCTGTCCTTGGCGACCAGGAGGGCCTGGGTGGCGTCGAAGTACGGGTCGGAGAAGTCGACGTTCTTCTTGCGCTCGGCGGTGATGGTCATGCCGGCCGCGGCCAGGTCGCACTCGCCGGAGTTGAGGAACGCGCCCGTCTTGAAGTTCTCGAACGGCGTGTCGAGGATCTGCTGCTTCACGCCGAGATTCTTGGCGACGAGGTCGATCATCGACACGTCGAAGCCCTGCACCTTGCCGTCGACCTCCGACTGGAACGGCGGGTACGGGAGGTGGGTGCAGGTGGTGAGCTGGCCGGCCTTGACGAGTTCGACCCCGCCCGCGGCCGTCCTGGAGGCGCTGGAGCCGTTGCCGCTCGACGTGCAGCCGGCCACGAGGGCCAGCCCGGCCGCGGCGGTGACAGCGGCCAGGGCGCGAGCCCGGCGGCGCCCGAGGAGCGTGGTCACGAGACCTCCGGTGAGTCTGTGGGGGAGCTTTGGATTCCGCTTGCGGGTTCCGATTATAAGGAGATGTTTGGGTATCTCAAACCAAACCGATGGCGGTGAGGCTGTCCGGCCTAAGAAGTCGCCGGTCCAAGGGGCGGGAGGGGTGCCGGTTACGCTCATGCTGATCTGCCCCTCCGTGAGCGAAGAGAGCACCGCCGTGACCCATCCCTTCCTCGACCTGCCCCCGCTGAGCGCCGCGCACTTCGCCGCGATCGAGGACCGCGTGGCCCGGTTGCTGGACACCCGGCAGGACGTCGTGATCATGCAGGGCGAGGCGCTGCTGCCGCTGGAGGGCGCGATCAGGGCGACGGCGGGGCCGGGGACGACCGCGCTGAACGTGATCACCGGCCCGTACGGGCAGACCTTCGGGAACTGGCTCCGGGACTGCGGCGCGACGGTGATCGACCTCACGGTGCCGTTCCACACGGCGGTGACGGCCGCGCAGATCCAGGAGGCGTTCGCCGAGCATCCGGAGATCGACTTCGTCTCCCTGGTGCACGCGGAGGCGGCGACCGGCAACACCAACCCGGTCGCGGAGATCGGCGCGGTGGTACGGGAGCAGGGAGCCCTCTTCTACCTGGACGCGGTCGCGTCGGTCGGGGCCGAGCCGGTGCTGCCGGACGCCTGGGGCGTCGACCTGTGCGTGATCGGGGCACAGAAGGCGATGGGCGGCCCGGCCGGTGTCTCGGCGGTGTCGGTGAGCGAGCGGGCGTGGGCCCGGATGGCGGCGAACCCGCGGGCCCCGCGCCGGTCGTATCTGTCGCTGCTGGACTGGAAGGAGCGCTGGGTCGACGGCGGCCGCAAGGCGCTGCTGCACGCGCCGGCCCAGCTGGAGATGCTGGCACTTGAAGCGTGCCTGGAGCGCATCGAGGCGGACGGGCTGGAGTCGGTCATGCGCCGTCACCGTACGGCGGCGCTGGCCACCCGGGCCGGGGCGGCGGCCCTGGGCGGCGGCCTGGAGCCGTATGTGTACGAGGAGTCGGACGCGGCACCGGTCGCCACGACGCTGCGGGTGCCGTCGGGTGTGGTGGCCTCGGAGCTGGTCGCCGAGGCCCTGGCGGGCGACGGCACACTGCCGCTGGCCGCGGGCGGGGGCGCGCTGGCCACGGAGATGATCCGGGTGAACCACTACGGGGTGGACGCGACGGTGGGCGCGGTCCGGTCGAGCCTGGCGGCGCTCGGCGCGGGGCTGGCGAAGCGGGGCCGGACGGTGGACCTGGAGGGGGCCCGGCGGGCGGCGGAGTCCGTCTGGCGATAGGGGCCGGAAAGGGGTGGGTGGCGCCGCCGTCGGTGCCACCCTCACCGAGGGACTTGCCCCCGCCATCGGCGGCGTATCGAAAGCGTTACCAGAGCCTGAATTCAAAGCAATTCCGAATTCCCTTTTGATCGATGGCTTACCCGAGTCTTCTGCCCGCTTTTTGCGGAGCTAAACCGGGGGAATTTCATCCAGGTTTCAACCCTGTGACGCACTCCACAATACCGGGTCATTTGCCCGCTTTGGGGCGGTAAATATCGGGACATACAGGCACGGCAGTTCAAGCCGGCTACGACGCCTGTCGTGCATTTTTGTATTTGCCTCGCTAAATTCAGTCCGCATGACTGCCCCACAAGCAGACCTGATCGTCGAGCGCCCGATGGTGACCGACGGCGCCGCCCTGTGGCGTATCGCAAAGGATTCCGGAAGCCTCGATCTGAACTCCTCGTACAGCTATCTGCTGTGGTGCCGGGATTTCGCCGGCACATCGGCGGTGGCCCGCGGTGCGGACGGCGAGCCCGTCGGGTTCGTGACCGGATACACCCGGCCGGACCGGCCGGACACGCTGCTCGTCTGGCAGGTGGCCGTGGACGCCGGGCAGCGCGGGCGCGGTGTCGCGGCGCAGCTGCTGGACGGGCTGACGGCGCGGCTGGCCGCCGAACAGCCGCTCACCGCCGTCGAGACCACCATCACGCCCGGGAACACCGCCTCCGAGCGGCTTTT
The DNA here is from genome assembly GCF_040303265.1 of Streptomyces sp. NPDC096040. NCBI lineage: Bacteria > Bacillati > Actinomycetota > Actinomycetes > Kitasatosporales > Streptomycetaceae > Streptomyces > Streptomyces sp. NPDC096040. The sequence continues at coordinate 79,908 of NZ_JBEOTA010000023.1, read as the reverse complement.
CACCTCGTACGCCGCCCGACACGGCGCCACCGTCGAGCGCACGGTGCTGTTCGAGGCCGGCGAGTTCCCCGACGGTCCGCACGACCCCGAAGTCCTGTACCGCATCGGCCCCTTGACCCCCACATCGCACTGAGGAGCCCCCTGTGACCATCACCCAGCCCGACCTGAGTGTCTTCGAGACCCTGGAGTCCGAGGTCCGCAGCTACTGCCGCGGCTGGCCCACCGTGTTCGACCGGGCCCGGGGCAGCCGGATGTACGACGAGGACGGCCACGAGTACCTGGACTTCTTCGCCGGCGCCGGATCACTCAACTACGGCCACAACAACCCGGTGCTGAAACGGGCGTTGCTCGACTATCTGGAACGGGACGGGGTCACCCACGGCCTCGACATGTCGACCACCGCCAAGCGGTCGTTCCTGCAGACCTTCCAGGACCTGGTGCTGCGGCCGCGCGACCTGCCGTACAAGGTCATGTTCCCCGGGCCGACCGGCACCAACGCCGTGGAGTCCGCGCTGAAGCTGGCGCGGAAGGTGAAGGGGCGCGAGGCGATCGTGTCGTTCACCAACGCCTTCCACGGGATGTCCCTCGGGTCGCTCGCCGTCACCGGCAACGCGTTCAAGCGGGCCGGGGCCGGGATCCCGCTGGTGCACGGGACGCCGATGCCCTTCGACAACTACTTCGAGGGCACCGTCCCGGACTTCCTCTGGTTCGAGCGGCTGCTCGAGGACCAGGGGTCGGGACTCAACAAGCCCGCCGCGGTGATCGTGGAGACCGTGCAGGGCGAGGGCGGCATCAACGTCGCCCGGCCCGAATGGCTGCGCGCCCTCAAGGAGTTGTGCGAGCGGCAGGACATGCTGCTGATCGTCGACGACATCCAGATGGGCTGCGGGCGGACCGGCGCCTTCTTCTCCTTCGAGGAGTCCGGCATCACGCCCGACATCGTCACGGTGTCGAAGTCCATCAGCGGCTACGGGCTGCCCATGTCGCTGTGCCTGTTCCGGCCCGAGCTGGACGTGTGGGAGCCGGGCGAGCACAACGGCACCTTCCGCGGCAACAATCCCGCCTTCGTCACCGCGACCGCCGCCCTGGAGAGCTACTGGACCGACGGTCCGGCGATGGAGAAGCAGACCCGGGCCAAGGGCGAGCAGGTCGAGCAGGGGCTCATCGCGATCGTCGAGGAGAACCTCGCCGATGTGCGGGAGTACCGGGGACGTGGCCTGGTGTGGGGCATGGAGTTCCACGAGAAGGCGCGGGCCGGGCGGATCGCCAAGCGCGCGTTCGAACTCGGGCTGCTCATCGAGACGTCGGGGCCGGAGAGCGAGGTCGTCAAACTGCTGCCCGCCCTGACCGTGACCCCGGACGAGCTGGACGAGGGGCTGAGCATCCTCGCCCGGGCCGTCCGGGAGACCGTCTGACCAGGATCAAGCAAGGAGGCTGTACACCACCGTGATCGTCCGTTCGTTCAAGGAGATCGAAGGCACCGACCGGCATGTCAAGGCCGCGTCCGGGACCTGGGAGAGCAAACGCATCGTCCTCGCCAAGGAGCGGGTCGGCTTCTCGGTACACGAGACGATCCTGTACGCGGGTACGGAGACGTCGATGTGGTACGCCAACCACATCGAGGCCGTCGTCTGCGTCGAGGGCGAGGCCGAGCTGACCGACCACGAGACCGGGACGTCGTACACGATCACGCCCGGCACCATGTACCTCCTCGACGGGCACGAGCGGCACACGCTGCGCGTCAAGGAGGACTTCCGCTGCCTCTGCGTGTTCAACCCGCCGGTCACCGGCCGGGAGGACCACGACGAGAACGGCGTCTATCCGCTGCTGACGGAGGAGGGCTGACCCATGACCACGATCACCGACCTGTACCCGAGCCGTGGCCCGGTCGAGGTATCCGTCCCCCGCAAGGACCCGGTCGTCTGGTCGGCGCCCGGTGCGGCCGGGCCGATCGCCACGGACCAGCTGGAGGCGTTCGAGCGGGACGGCTTCCTCGCCATCGACCAGCTCATCGCGGACGACGAGGTCGCCGTGTACCGGCGGGAGCTGGAGCGGCTCGTCAACGACCCGGCGATCCGGGCCGACGAACGCTCCATCGTCGAGCCGAAGTCGAAGGAGATACGGTCCGTCTTCGAGGTGCACCGGATCAGCGAGGTGTTCGCGAACCTGGTGCGCGACCAGCGGGTGGTCGGCCGGGCCCGGCAGATCCTCGGCTCGGACGTGTACGTCCACCAGTCGCGGATCAACGTCAAGCCCGGGTTCGGGGCCAGTGGCTTCTACTGGCACTCGGACTTCGAGACCTGGCACGCCGAGGACGGGCTGCCGAACATGCGGACCGTGTCGGTCTCGATCGCCCTGACCGAGAACTACGACACCAACGGCGGGCTCATGATCATGCCGGGCTCGCACCGGACGTTCCTGGGCTGCGCCGGGGCCACGCCAGAGGACAACTACAAGAAGTCGCTGCAGATGCAGGACGCGGGCACGCCGTCGGACGAGGCGCTGACCGCGATGGCGGGCGAGTACGGCATCAAGTTGTTCACGGGCAGGGCCGGTTCGGCGACCTGGTTCGACTGCAACTGCATGCACGGCTCCGGCGACAACATCACGCCGTTCCCGCGCAGCAACGTCTTCATCGTGTTCAACAGCGTGGAGAACGCGGCGGTGGAACCGTTCTCGGCACCGGTACGCCGACCGGAGTTCATCGGGGCGAGGGACTTCACGCCAGTCCGTTGAACGCGGCAGCGGCACTCGGACGCAGCATCGAGGCCAGGGACTTCACGCCCGTGCGGTGATGTCCCGCTGAACCGGCCGGGCCGGGACCTCCCGTGGGACGGGGTCCCGGCCCGGTCGTGTCGGCGTCCGCTCAGCCGCCGAGCGCGTCAAGGAGCCGGTCCACATCCGCGGCCGTGTTGTACAGGTGGAAGGCGGCCCGCAGATTGCCGGCGCGGTTGGAGACCTCGATGCCCGCGCGGCTCAGCCCGGTCTGGCGGTCGCCGAGTCCGGGCACCGAGACGATCGCCGAGCCGGGGGACGGCACGGGCGCGTGGCCGAGGGCGGCGAGTCCGGCCCGGAACCGGTCGGCGAGGGCCAGGTCATGGGCATGTACGGCGTCGACGCCCAGTTCCTCGATCAGATCGAGCGAGCGGCGCAGGCCCGCGAAGGTGAACAGGGCGTGGGTGAGGTCGAACCGCCGGGCGGAGTGGGCGAGTTCGGCGACCGGGCCGTAGCAGCTGTCCCACGGCTCCTCGCCCGCGACCCAGCCCGCGAGCAGGGGGGTCAGCCCGCCGAAGTCCTCGGGGACCACGAGGAAGGCGGTGCCGTGCGGGCCGAGCAGCCACTTGAAGGAGACCGCGGCGGTGAAGTCGTAGCCGTCGGCGTCCATCGGGAGCCAGCCGGCGGACTGGGAGAAGTCGACGTAGGTACGGGTCCCGTGCTCGCGGGCGGCCTCCCGCAGGGCGGGCAGGTCGGCGATACGCCCGTCGGCGGACTGAGCGGCGCTGACCGCGACCAGCGCGGTGCCGGGTCGGACGGACTCGGCGATCCGCTCCAGCGGCACGGAGCGGACCTTGAGGTCGCCGCGGACGTGGAACGGGTTCAGCACGGAGGTGAAGTCGTCCTCGGCGGTGAGGACTTCGGCGCCGGCGGGCAGGGAGGCGGCGATCACACCGGTGTGCGCGGCGACCGAGGCGCCCACCGCGACCCTGGTCGCCGGGACGCCGGCGAGCCGGGCAAACCCGGCCCGGCAGGCCTCCACGTCCTCGTACAGCGAGGTCAGCGGTCGGCCCTCGGCCCGCAGCAGGGCCGCCTCGTGCAGGGCGGCGACGGTGCGGGCCGGCAGCAGGCCGTTGCTGGCGGTGTTGAGATAGATGCTCTTCGGGGTGAACTCGGCGCGGACGAGGCTCTCGAACGTCTCCGTGGTCTCCATGGCTCCACTCTGCGGCCCGCGGAACCCCCCGTCCATTGCGGATTTTTACGCAGAACCGCTAAGCGCTGCTTATACGACCGCCCTGACCTGGAGTTTCTCAGTGCTGCGGCACCGCGCATCCGTCCGGCCCGCAGGCCTCGGCGCCACCCTCGTCGATCAGCTTCAGCGGGGAACGGGCGCCCCAGGCCTGGCTGAGCGCCTGGGTGAACACCTCGGCGGGCTGGGCGCCGGAGACCCCGTACTTGCGGTCGAGGACGAAGAAGGGCACCCCGTTCGCACCGAGCTGGGCGGCCTCGCGCTCGTCGGCGCGGACCTCGTCGGCGTAGCGGGCCGGGTCGGCGAGCACGTCGCGCACGGCCGCCGCGTCCAGCCCGGCCTCCACGGCCAGCTCGACGAGCCGCTCGGCGCCCTCGATGAACAGGGACCGCTCCTCCGCGAAGTTCGCCCGGTACAGGATCTGGATCAGCTCGTCCTGCCGGCCCTGCTCCTTGGCGAGGTGCAGCAGCCGGTGCATGTCGAAGGTGTTGCCGTGGTCCCGGCCGCGGGTCTGGTAGTCGAGGCCCTCGGCGGCGGCTTGGGCGCCCAGGTTGTCCTCGCCGGCCTGGGCCTGCGCCTCGCTCATGCCGTACTTCTTGGTGAGCATCGCCAGCACCGGCTGGACGTCGTCCTTGGCGCGGCCGGGGTCCAGTTCGAAGGAGCGGTGCACGACCTCGACCTCGTCGCGGTGCGGGAAGGCGGCGAGCGCCTTCTCGAAGCGGGCCTTGCCCACGTAGCACCACGGGCAGGCGATGTCGCTCCAGATCTCGACGCGCATGTCTTCGGCTCTCCAGGTAGTCAGACGTCCTTCAACTGTCTGAACCTTCAAACAGCCCGGTTCATTCCCCGCTCACCGCATAGCGCAGACAGAGGTGATGGTCACCGTCGGCGGGCGGGTGCTCCGGATCCGGGCCCCAGCCCTGGCGGGCGTAGAAGGCCCGGGCCCGCCGGTTTCCGATGTGCACGTCCAGCACGGCCGTCCGCTTGCCGTCGGCCCGCCACTGCTCCAGACAGGCGGTGTGCAGGGCGGTGCCGATACCGGCCCGCCAGTGGCCGGGGTCGACATGGAACTGGAACAGCTTGACCGTTTCGGCGGGCGCGCCCTCCGGGGTACGGAAGGAGGCGATGGCGGTGATCACGCCCGCTTCGACGGCGCACAGCACATGCCCGTCGGGCCGCTCGACGGCCGCCCGCCAGGCCGCCGTCCAGTCGATGCCGTCGTCCGGGAGGCCGTCGGGGTAGTACGTCGACCGGGCCCGGCGGTGCAGCGCGGCGATCCTCTCCGCCTCGGCGGACAGGGCCGTACGGATCACCCGGAGCCCCTTCACACGGTCATGGATCATGCAGCGGAGGACGCGGCGGCGCCCGCGCCGGTTCCGTGCCGGCTGAACTGGGCGCGGTAGGTGCTCGGGGTGAGACCGGTGCGGCGGACCAGGTGGGCGCGGAGGGAGTCGGCGGTGCCGAGGCCGCAGGCGGCGGCCACCTGGTCCATGGGGAGCATGGTGGTCTCCAGGAGTTCCCTGGCCCGTTCGATCCGCTGGTGCAGCAGCCACTGCAGCGGGCTGACCCCGCTCTCGGCGTGGAAGCGGCGCGTGAGGGTGCGCACGGAGACTCCGGCGTGCCGGGCCAGGTCGGTGAGGGTGAGCGGCTCGTCGAGGTGTGGTGGCCGTCCTGCTCGTCCCCATGGCGCTGGGCTGCGCGCTGACCGTGCCGCCGCTGACCATCGTGATGAGGACGGTGGGCGTGCCGGGGCCGACGGACAGCAGGCCCGGCAGACCGGCCGCGGCCAGTGCCTGGCCGATCAGCATCGGCAGTCGCGAGCCGTAGCGGCCGGCCAGCTTCCCGGACGGACGCCGTACCGGCCGAGCGGGCGGGCCTGGCGGCCGGGGTGCTCAACGCGGCACGCCAGGTGGCCGGCGGACTCGGGATCGCGGTGTTCGGGACACTGATCAACGACGGCTTCGCCACCGGTATGCGGGTGAGCCTGCTGCTGGGAGCGGCCCTGTTCGCCGTGACCTTTCTGCTCAGCTTCCGTCGCGGAGGTCGGCCGGCCAGTCGGGCCTGAAGTCGATGTGGTCGTACGTCACCACACACCCCTCCCCCATCGGCGACTGGGTCATGAAGCCGACCAGCGCGGCCTCCGTCTCCTTCTCGCCGCCCAGCGTGAACAGCCGCACGAAGACCCACCTCTTGCCGTCGCGGGAGGCGTGGAAGGCGAGTGCCCGCCCGGTCCGGCTGATCCGCAGCCAGACCGAACTCCCCTCCACCGGGAAGGCGTTGGCGTCGTCGGAGTGGCCCCGGGTGACCACCGTGCAGACGGTGGGGACATCCGGGGAGTTCTCAAGACAGAGCTTGGCCCAGGCCCGGTCGCCGACGTGGACGTACAGCACCCCGGCGTCGAAGGCGGCACCGAACCCGACGGTGACCCGGGCGATCAGCTGGAAGTCCCCCTCGGGCGCCCCGAGCAGCCGGGGCGCGTCCGAGGCGGGATCCAGGGCCTCCCCGGTGGGCGACACAAACCGATCCTGCCGGGCCCCGGCCCACCCGGTGAGCACACCGTCTTCGTAGGACCAGTGCCCGTCGGGCCCATAAGTGCGGAGGGGAAAGGGCAGTTCGGGAAGTTCGAAGTCCATGGCGACAGTCTCGCAGTGCGCCCCGCAAGGGGCGCGGGGAACCGCGCGAGCAACCACAACGCACCGTCAGCCCGCCACGCCCCCACGCCCCCGCGCCCCCGCGCCCCTACGGCGCTACCGCTCCAAAACCCCGTTGAACCGCCGAGGAAGCCCCAGCGGATTGTCGTCCCGCAACTCCTTCGGCAGCAAAGCCTCCGGCGCTCCCTGATAGGCCACCGGCCGCAGCCACCGCTCAATGGCCGTACCGCCCACCGAAGTGGACGTGGACGTGGTGGCCGGGTAGGGCCCACCGTGATGCTGAGCCGGCGCCACGGCGACTCCCGTCGGCCACCCGTTCACCAGCACCCGACCGGCCAGCGGCGTGAGCTCCGCGAGGATCTCCGCCCCGAGCCCCTCCCCCGCGGCCTCCTCGGCGGAGACATGAACCGTCGCCGTGAGATTCCCCGGCAGCCGCGACAGCACCGCCGTGGCCTCATTCCGGTCCGCGTAACGAACCACCACGGTCACCGGCCCGAAGCACTCCTCGAGGAGCAGGTCGTACGCCCCCTCCTCGGCCAGCCGGCTCGCCGGCACTGTGAAAAACCCGGCACTGACGGTGTGCTCGCCGCCCGCCCCCGGCGTCACCGGGCTCTCCACGTCGGGGAGTTCGGTGCGCTCGGCGACCCCGGCGACGAAGTTGTCCCGCATCCGGTGGTCGAGCAACACCCCCGCGTCGGTGTCGCTGACCGCGTCCGTGAGGGACTTGACCAGGCCGTCACCGGCGGCGTCGGCCGGCACCAGCACCAGCCCCGGCTTCACACAGAACTGGCCGACGCCCATCGTCATCGACCCGGCGAGCCCGGTGCCGATCTCCCCGCCGCGCTCGGCGGCCGCGGCCTCCGTGACGAGGACGGGGTTGAGCGAGCCGAGCTCGCCGTGGAACGGGATCGGCACCGGACGCGCGGCGGCGGCGTCGAACAGCGCACGCCCGCCCCGCACCGAACCGGTGAAACCGGCCGCGGCGATCAGCGGGTGCTTGATCAGCTCGATACCGGCCTCGAAGCCGTGAACGAGACCGACCACGGTGGCGGGGATGCCGTGCTCGACGGCGGCCCGGCGCAGCACCGCGGCGACCATCTCCGACAGCGCCGGGTGATCGGGGTGGGCCTTGACGACGACCGGGTTGCCCGCGGCGAGCGCGCTCGCGGTGTCGCCGCCGGCGACCGAGAAGGCGAAGGGGAAGTTGGAGGCGGAGTAGACGGCGACGACACCCAGCGGGACCTTGTAGCGGCGCAGGTCCGGGATGGGCGGGGTGGCGGTGGCGTCGGGGTGGTTGATGATGACGTCGAGGAAGGCGCCCTCGTCGACGATGTCGGCGAAGGCCCGCAGCTGGTAGGCGGTACGCGCGAGTTCGCCGGTGAGCCGGACCGGGCCGAGCGCGGTCTCGGCGTCGGCGGCCTCCACGAGGTGGCCCTTGGACGCGTCGAGTCCGGCGGCGGCGGAACGCAGGAAGGCGGCGCGGACCGTGCGGTCGGCGAGGGAGCCACGCACGGCGTGCGCGGCCGTGACCGTGGCGTCCACCTCCTCGGCTGTGGCTTCCACCGCAACCTGTTCACGCTGCTTCCCGGTGCGCGGGTCGACACTCCAGACTGGTGCTGCTGCCACCGCGGGTCCCTCCATGTAGTGCGTTGTGCCGCAGTATCCGGGTCATTCACCAGGGATGTTCGATATACTGAACGCTGTCTCTGATGATGAATATGCTGTTGGAGACTATAACCTCGGTTTCTCGTCCAACGAAGGGGTCAAGGGCGATGTCGGCAGTCGAGACAGGCGGCGGGGCACAGGTCAAGTCCGCGGTACGGACCGTGGAGTTGCTCGAGTACTTCGCCGGCCGGCCCGGTATGCACTCCCTCGCGGCGGTCCAGGAGGCCGTCGGGTATCCCAAGTCCAGCCTCTACATGCTGCTGCGCACGCTGGTGGAGCTGGGCTGGGTGGAGACGGACGCGACCGGCACCCGGTACGGCATCGGCGTACGGGCCCTGCTGGTCGGCACGTCCTACATCGACGGCGACGAGGTGGTCGCGGCGGCCCGTCCCACCCTCGACCGGCTCTCCGACGACACCACGGAGACCATCCACCTGGCGCGCCTCGACGGCACGAACGTGGTCTACCTGGCCACCCGCCAGTCCCAGCACTATCTGCGCCCCTTCACCCGGGTCGGCCGCCGCCTCCCCGCGCACTCGACCTCCCTCGGCAAGGCGCTGCTCGCCACCCACACCGACGAGCAGGTCCGCAAGCTGCTCCCGGAGACCCTCCCGGCGCTCACCGAGCACACCCTCACGGACCGCGAGAAGCTCATCGAGGAGCTCCACCAGATCCGTGAGCAGGGCTTCGCGATCGACCGTGAGGAGAACACCCTCGGACTGCGCTGCTTCGGTGTGGCGATCCCGTACCGCACCCCGGCCCGCGACGCGATCAGCTGCTCGGTCCCGGTGGCCCGCCTCACCCCCGCCCACGAGCAGATGATCAAGGACGCCCTGTTCGACGCCCGGGACCGCCTGACGCTGGCGACGCGACGGCTCTAGGCCGGAGCCGCATGAGCGGATGATGAGAAATCCGCCCGTACGGGAACGGACGACCCGCCTTCGCTCGTCTGTCTGAGCGGGATGAACAAGACGATCAGGCGGGCGTCCGTCTTCGCACTGCTGCTCGTGATCGCTCTGCTGGTCAGGGCGACATGGGTGCAGTTCTACGACGGTCAGGCCCTCGCGGACGACACGGACAACCGGCGCAACGCGATCGAGACGTACTCGCGGCCGCTCGGGAACATCATCGTGGCCGGTGAGTCGATCACCGGCTCGGCACAGACCCTGAGCAACAGCGACCTCAAGTACAAGCGCACGTACACGGACGGCAAGCTGTACGCGGCCGTGACGGGCTACGCCTCGCAGAGCTATGCCCCGACCCAGCTGGAGGGCATCTACCAGGACCTGCTGAACGGCACCGACAACCGGCTGAAGACGGTCATGGACACGGTCACCGACCAGCGCGCCGACCCTGGCAACGTAATCACGACGATCGACCCTGCCGTCCAGAAGGCGGGTTACCAGACGCTCGGCGGCAAGAAGGGCGCGGCGGTCGCGATCGACCCGAAGACCGGCAAGATCCTCGCGGTCGTGTCCACCCCGTCGTACGACCCTTCCTCGCTCACCGACGCCAACACGGCCGGTGCGGCCTGGAAGAAGCTGAACGCCGACGCGGACAAGCCGCTCACCAACCGGGCACTGCGCCAGCCGCTCCCGCCGGGTTCGACGTTCAAGCTGGTGGTCGCGGCGGCGGCCCTTGAGGACGGCCTCTACGCGAACGTCGACGACAAGACCGACAGCCCGAACCCGTACACCCTGCCGGGCACGACGACCCCGCTGAAGAACGAGAGCACCACGGCCCCCTGCGAGAACGCCTCGATCCGCACGGCCCTGCGCTACTCCTGCAACAACGTCTTCGGCAAGATGGCCGTCGACCTCGGCCAGGACAAGGTCCGGGCCATGGCCGAGAAGTTCGGCTTCAACAACGCCAAGCAGGACATCCCGGTGCGGGCCTACGCGAGCGTCTACCCGTCGGACATGGACAAGTCCCAGACCGGCCTCTCCGGTATCGGCCAGTTCGACGTCACGGCGACCCCGCTCCAGATGGCCATGGTGTCGGCTGCCATAGCCAACGGCGGCAAGCTGGTCTCGCCGCATATGGTCTCGCAGATCACTGACAGCGGTGGCGATGTGCTCAAGAACTACGACGATGACACCAGCACCGAGCAGATCGTCAGCTCCGGCACGGCCGAGCAGTTGCAGTCCGCGATGCAGACCGTCGTCGAGCAGGGCACCGGCACGAACGCGCAGATCGACGGCGTGACGGTGGGCGGCAAGACGGGCACGGCCCAGCACGGCGAGAACAACTCCAAGACCCCGTACGCCTGGTTCACGTCGTACGGCAAGTCCGACAGCACCGGCAAGGAGGTCGCGGTGGCCGTACTGGTCGAACAGTCGGACGCGGCGAGGTCGGAAGTGAGCGGCAACGGCCTGGCGGCGCCGGTGGCCAGGGCGATGATGCAAGCGGCGCTGAAGTAGAGCGCCCCGTCAGGGGCGCCGGGCTGTATCAATGTGCGGCTCCGCCGCGTGGGCGCGATCGGCCACACTCGACCGGCAGCCGATCGCGCGGCTCTCCTACTTCACACCCAGCACCTGCTCCACCGGATCAATGGCGAAGTACACCAGGAACAAGGCCGACACGACCCACAGCAGCCAGTTGACCTCCTTCGCCTTCCCCAGTACCGCCTTGATCACCACATACGCCAGGAACCCCGCCCCGATACCGTCGGTGATCGAGTAGGTGAACGGCATCGCGGCGATCGTCAGGAACGCCGGGATGGCGATCTCGTACTTGTCCCAGTCGATGTGCTTGACGTGGGTCATCATCAGGAAGCCCACGGCGATCAGCGCGGGCGCCGCCGCCTGCAGCGGCACGATCGTCAGCAGCGGCGTGAGGAACAGGGCGAGCCCGAACAGCCCGCCGGTGATCAGGTTGGCGAACCCGGTGCGCGCCCCCTCCCCCACCCCTGCCGCCGACTCGATGTACGCCGTGTTGGAGGAGGCCGAACCCATACCGCCGGCCACCGCCGCCGCGCCGTCGATGAACAGCACCCGCCCGATACCGGGCACCTGCCCCTTCTCGTCCAGCAGCCCGGCCTCCGCGCTGATGCCCACGATCGTGCCCATGGCGTCGAAGAAGTCGGACAGGATCAGCGTGAAGACCAGCAGCACGGCGGTGAGGACACCGGCCTTGGCGAAGCCGCCGAACAGGCTGAAGTGACCGATGAGTCCGAAGTCGGGGGCGGCGGCGATCTTGTCGGGGACCTTCGGCGTGGTCAGGCCCCAGCTCTTGATGTCGGCGACCGAGTCGATGACGATCGCTACGACGGTCATGGTGACGATGCTGATCAGGATCGCGCCCTTCACCTTGCGCGCGACCAACGCGATAGTCAGGAGCACGCCAAGACAGAAGACCAGTACGGGCCAGCCGGTGAGCCGGCCGACGGCACCCAGCTGCACCGGCACCGTCGTGTCCGCGGCGTCCGGGATCCGGCTGACGAACCCGGCGTCGACGAAGCCGATGAAGGCGATGAACAGACCGATGCCGACCCCGATCGCCTGTTTCATCGGCTGCGGGATCGCGTTCATGATCGCCTCCCGCAGGCCGGTCACCACCAGCACACAGATCAGCAGACCTTCGAGGACGACCAGGCCCATCGCGTCGGACCAGCTCATCAGCGGCGCCAACTGGAAGGCCACGACTGCGTTGAGGCCGAGTCCGGCCGCGATCGCCAGCGGCAGATTGCCGCCGACGCCCATGATGACCGTCATCACACAGGCCACCAGTGCGGTGGCGGTGACCAGTTGGCCGGTGTCGAGGGTGTGGCCGAACTTGTCCTTTGCGCTGCCGAGGATGATGGGGTTCAGGACAAGGATGTAGGCCATGGTGAAGAACGTGGCGAAGCCGCCGCGTATCTCGCGGCCGAAGCTGGACCCCCGTTCGGAGATCTTGAAGAACCGGTCGACGGCGTTCCGGGCAGGTGGCGCGGCGCCCTGCCGCTCGTCCACCTTCTGCGACTCGGACATGGTCGTACTCCTCGTTGCCTGAGCGATCGTGTGCGGATGCTGGCTGGATTGTTCCCGCGTTCAACCGGTTTCAGGTTTTCTCCGTGTTACGGAATCAGTCCTGGTGGACTCCGATCGACCGGACCGCCACCGAACCCCCGTACGACACACACGAAAAGATCACTGCTACGCTCCGGATCTCGCCGGAACGTTCCTCCGGACGTTCGCATGTCGATTCACCTGTCATTCGCATGACACACACACGCTCGTGACGCAGACACCCTGACAGAAGAGGTCACCCGTGGGCACAGTCGTCGACGACGCCGCCTCCGTGGAGTTCCATGCCTTCTTCGAACGCCACTACGCCGAACTCTCCCGCCTCGCCCATATGTTGACCGGCGAGGCCGACGCCGCCGACGACCTGGCCGCCGACGCCCTGCTGGCGCTGTGGCACCGCTGGGACCGGGTGCGCGCGGCCGACCACCCGGTGGCCTACGCCCGGGGCGTCGTCGCCAATCTGGCCCGTACCCGCATCCGCAGCGCCGTGCGCGAGCGGCGCCGTATCGCCCTGTTCTGGTCGCACCGCGAGGAGAAGACCGAGAACCCGGACATCGCCGGAGTGGTCGACGTCCAGGGGGCGTTGCGCCGCCTGCCGTTCCGCAAACGGGCGTGTGTGGTGCTTCGGCATGCGTTCGACCTGTCGGAGAAGGACACCGCGCTCGCCCTGGGGATCTCGGTGGGTACGGTTAAGAGCCAGACGTCGAAGGGCATGGCCGAGCTGCGGAGGCTGCTCGGCGACTCCCAGGGTGCTGTTCCGCAGCGGGTGCACGCGGCGATGGCGCCGCGCGCCGGTGAGAGCGGAGGAAGGAACCGATGAGGCAGCAGGACGTGCACGGCGAGCTGCGCGCCCGGCTGCACGAGGCGGCCGAGGAGCACGAACCCGACCGTGCCCGCATCCTGGCCCGGGTCGAGCGGGGTATGGCCGCACAGGCCCGTCCCGGCCATCGCGCCACCCTTCCGCCCGTGTTCGGCTGGGTCCGGGTGGTCAGCGCCACGGCGGCGGTCGCCGTGGTCCTCGGTGTCGGCGGCTACGCGGTCGCCTCGGCCGTGAAGGACCCTCCCACCGAGAAGACGGTCGCGGTGTCGCCGACGCCCTCCGCGTCCCCGGACGCGACCTCCCGGCCACCGTCCCGCCCGGCGGTCCCGCCCTCCCCCAGCGCGCCCCCGAAGTCCTCCTCCCCCGGGGTGGGTTCGACGCCCTCCGCGACCGCGAAGGCCTCCACCACCCCGACCGCTCCGGTCGCCGGGGGCGAGCAGGACGGGCCGCTGTGGTCGGACGGCTCGATGGACCCGCACAGCAACGACTTCTGGGCGCAGTCCAACGTCACCCTGAAGACCTCCGGGCAACTGACCTCGCTCACCGTGCGGTTGAAGGTTGCCCAGACCGGCGGGGTGGCCTCCACCGGATCGTGGCGGTCGTTGCCGGAGACCGACTTCACGCAGACGGTGACCGAGCAGGACGGCTTTTTGGTCTACACCTGGACGCTCAAGGCGGACCGCAAGGTCGCGGTCGGCGAGTGGGTGTTCGCGGGCCAGTACAACCACGAGCGCGGCAGCCGCGACGCCAAGGCCGACAGCTACACGATCACGGGCGGCGCGGACGGCAAGCAGTACGCGGTGACGGGCGGCTTCGCGACGCACACCACCAGCAGCGACGGCGACTCCTGAGCCGGCCGTCCGTGGAGGCCGGCGCACGGAGGACAACCGTCAGCTCCCCGTGCACCGGCCACCCGGTGGGCGCGGGCGTCAGTTCATCGTCGCGCCGACGGCGGTGGAGCCCGTGGTCAGGAACGTGGTCGCCGGCAGCGAGCCGTCGGAGCCACGCGCCCCGTACGCGGTCGTCGCGTCGGTCGACTTGAAGGCGGGCGTGCTCACACCGCCGTCCCAGCTGTTCGCGGCGGAGACGGTCGAGGACCCCAGCTTGTCCGCGCCGCCCTTGTCGCTCACCGCGAGGTTCCGGGCCAGCCGGGCCTTGCTGGTGGCGAAGTAGAACCCGGCCTCCGTGTTCGAGTAGGCCGTGTTGCGGTTCAGCACGAGCGCGCCGGTGTTGGAGTTCTCGGTGAACCCGTTCAGCGTGTTGTCCCAGGCCGCGTTGTCGTTGACGACGTGCGCGACGGCGACGCCCCCGCCGCCCAGCTTGAACCCGTTGCCGTTGCCCTCGAAGGCGGAGTCGTTCCAGCGGTTCTTGCCGTTTCCGAAGGCCCAGCTGTGCTCGATGGTGACCGGGGAGGAGAACTGCCAGAGGTCCAGCCCGTCGTCCGAGTTGTTGTAGAGGCGGGCGCCGGTCACCTTGTTTCCCGTGCCCGAGCCGAACTTGATGGCGATCCCGTCGGCGTTCTGGCCGTGCCCGGACGCGTCGTAGTTGCCGTAGCTGTCGAGGTTCCGCACGAGGTTGTTGACGGTGCCGTCGCCGCGCAGGGTGAAGCCGGAGTCACCGTTGTCGGCGGTGACCAGGTTCTTGAAGATGCCGCCCGTGGACGAGGTGACGACGAAGCCCTGGGCCGGGGAGTTCTGGAAGGTGAGGTCCTGGACGGTCCAGTAGCTGCCGTAGATCCCGGTGAGCCAGGAGCCCGCGGGCAGCTTGGAGCCGTCGATCTTCACCTTCTCACCGCTGTGGGCCTTGAGCGTGATGCGGTTCGAACTGGTGCCGCTGACCGTCGACTTGAGAGTGGCGGTCGGGTAGTACGTGCCCGCGCGGACCTGGATGACGGTGCCGGCGGTGGCGTTCGCGACGGCCGACTCCAGCTGTGCGGTGGTGGAGACGGTGACCGTGCTGGTGGCGGCCTGGGCGCCGCCGTTCGACAGGCCGAGGTAGACGCCTCCCGCCCCCGCGGCGACGGCCACCGCCGCGGCGATCGAGAGGGTACGCGTCCTGCGGTGGCGTCCGGTGCTGAAGCGCACTGGCCGTTCCTTTCCTTGACGTCGCTGACGACGTGCTGACGAGGGGAGCGAAACGGGCCGGAGGGGCCGCCCCGGCCCGTTTCTGTCTCCCAGTCGCCACCGCGGCGCAAAGGGTTGCCGCGTCTGCCGACTACGGCCTACGACACGAAGTACGTCGGGTTCGGCAGCTTGTACGTGCGGTCCGCGTGGCCGCCGTCCAGGTCCGAGTACTGGTCGCCGAAGTTGGCGATGATGTCGTACCCGAGGTCGTTCTCGATGTGCTTGCGGGTGCCGCCCTTGTACTGCACGGTCGTGCAGGTCCAGCTGCCCGCGGTGGCGCAACCGCTCAGGTAGGACGGCGGGTTGGCCGTGTCCTTCAGGAACATGTGCCCGGCGTCGAGGTTGACGTCGGCACCGATCTTCTTCAGGTTCTCGACGGCGGCGGTGCGCTGCGCCTCGCTGAGACCGGAGTTGTAGAAGACCTCGACCCCCTTCTCCGCCGCGTACTGGACCAGCTCGGCGCTGCCGAAGACGCCCGGGCGGTCGGCCTTGTTGACGTAGGCCGCCCAGGTGGCGGAGTTGTACGTGTAGTTGTAGCGCTTCTCGTAGTCGAGGCTGAGCAGCAGCGTGTCGTCGATGTCGAAGACGACCGCGGGCTTCTCGCCCTTGCGGTGGGCCTTGCGCGCGGCCCGGTCGATGTACCGCTCGGCGTCCTTGTCGAGGCGCGCCAGGTCCTGGGCGTACGGGCTGGTCGGCGAGGCCTGGTAGACGCCGTTGGCGTCGGCGGCGGTGCCGTAGTAGGTGTCGATGTCCTTCACCAGGAGCCCGATGTTGTAGGGCTCGTGGGTGGAGTTCGCGGTCGACTGGCCGGCGGTGGCGGCGCCGGCGCCGTAGAGGGCGCCGGCGGCGACCGCGCAGGCGGTGGTGATCGCCGCGATGCGAAGTGACTTATGCATGACAGGAGTTCTACGCGCGTCACCCGGGTGGGCGCGAGCCCCGTTGCCTGATCGATATCTCATCCACAGGCAAAAAACGGGTCAAGCGCCCTGGAGGGAATGGTTCCGGATGTCCGGGTCAGTCCATGGTGGCACCGATGGTGGTGCTGCCCGTCGTCAGGAAGGTCGTCGCGGGCAGCGTGCCGCTGGAACCGCGGGCGTTGTACGTACTGCTCGCGTCCGTCGACCTGAAGGCGGGGGTGCTGATCCCGCTGTCCCAGTTGTTGCCGGCCGAGACGACGGCGGAGCCCTTGCTGACCAGCCCGCTTCCGTTGCTGACCGCGAGGTTCTTGCCGAGCCTCGCTGCGCTGGTGGCGAAGTAGTAGCCCCAGTTGCCGTTGGCGTAGGCGGTGGTGCGGTTGATGACGATCGCGCCGGTGTTGGAGTTCTCGGTGAACCCGTTGCCCGCGTTGCCCCAGGCGGCCGAGTTGTTGACGACGTGTGCGACCACCTCGCCGTCGCCGCCCAGCTTGTAGCCGTTGCCGTCGCCCGCGAAGGCCGAGTCGGACCAGCGGTTGTATCCGTTGCCGAAGGACCAGGTGTGCTCGACGGTGACCGGCGAGGAGAAGGACCAGAAGTCGATCCCGTCGTCCGAGTTGTTGTACGTCCGCGCCCCCGTGATCAGGTTCCCGGTCCCCGAGCCGAACTTGACGGCGATCCCGTCGGCGTTCTCCCCGTGGGTGGCGGCGTCGTAGTTGCCGTAGGAGTCGATGTTCTTGACGGTGTTGTTCACCGTCCCGTCGCCGGTGAGCGTGAAGCCGGAGTCGCCACCGTTGATGGTCTTGATGTTGTTCCAGCTGGTGCCGGTGCAGGACTGGCAGACGACCGCGCTGTCCGGGGAGTTCTGGAAGGTGATGTCGGAGACGTTCCAGTAGTCCGCGGTCAGCTTGAAGATCCAGGAGCCGGAGGGCAGCGAGGACCCGTCGATCTTCACGGTCTCCGAGCCGTACGCGGTGAGCGTGACCGGCGACGACGAGGTGCCGTTGGCGGTGGACTGGAGCGTGGCGGTCGGGTAGTAGGTGCCGCCGCGGACCTGGATGACCGTGCCGGCGGTGGCGTTCTTGATGGCGTTGGTCAGGTCGGTGGAGTTGCTGACCACGACGGTCGCCGCGTGCGCCGGGGTGGCGAGCACGGCGAGTCCCAGCGATGCCGTGGTCACGGCGAGCGCGGTGATGGTGCTGATTCGACGCATGACGTGCGGGTCCTTTCGTCGGTCAGAGCTTGCGGACGGGTTTCCAGTCGCCGAGGTAGGTCGCGGGGGTGTGCGAGGCGGCCTCGGCGGCGCTGAGCTGGGGCCGGTTCCCGGGGACGGTGATCACCGCGCCCGGCCCGTGGTTCCGGTACTCGTGGAACCGCATGGACTGCCAGGGATAGGCGTCCCGCATGTTCGTGTAGGGCGCGACGGGGTCGATCCCGGGGCCGATGAGACTGTCCCGCACGACCAGCGAGGGCCAGGCGGTGGTCTCGTACGTCGGCACCCAGGGCCGCGCCAGCTTGTACGCCCCGTCCTCCGCACCGGAGGAGAACCGGCAGCGGACGGCGAGGAACCCGTGCGGGTTGGCACGGGCGGTCGAGGGGGCGAACACCATGCCCTTGGGGGTGAAGTCCACATCCCGTCGCAGGGTGCGGAAGTGGCAGTTCCCGTACACCGCGGTCGCCCGCCCGAAGACGAAGTCCACGTCACCCTCGATGTGGCAACGGTGGAAGAACTGCCGGTCGAAGGAGCCGAGTTCGCTGGTGTCGGCGAACAGGGTGTCCTGGTGGGCGAGCAGTCGCACGTTCTCGAAGTGGGTACGGTCCCCGGTGAGATACGCGGCGACGGCCTGGGTCCCGGCGATCTCCGGGTGGTCGGCGCGCAGCCAGTCGTTGGCGAGGGTGAGATCCCGTACGACGAGCCCGGCCGCCGCGGAGGTGAAGGTCGCGGAGCCCGCCGTGCCGTAGGTCCCCGAACCGTCCGGCTTCTGTGTCCCGTTGGCGTTGTCGAAGACGATGACGGCGGCCCGGGGATCACGACTCGCGCCCCGCAGGTTCAACCGCACCTTGTCCGCAGGCACGTTGACGACCTCGCGGTACGTCCCCGGGTGTACGACGATCGTCCAGCCCGGCCCGGACACCGCGTCCACGGCCGCCTGGACGGAGTCACCGGGGCGGACGTGCAGGACACGCCGGTCGTGGTCCGGGGCGAAGGCCGAGGTCGCTCCGACGGCGGCGGCGAGGAGGGTACGTCTGGACAGCACGTCAGCGCCCCTTCCCCGGGATCCAGTCACCGAGATAGGCCTCCCGAGTCGCGGACTCGGCCTGCTCTGCGGTGAGTTGGGGCCGGTTGGCGGCGACCGTGATCTCGGCGCCGGGACCGAGGTTGCGGTACTCGGCGAAGCGCTGGTCCTGCCAGGGGAAGGTGTCCGACATGTTGGCGTAGGGCGCGATCGCGTCGATGCCGGGGCCGAGGTGGCTGTCCCGGACGACGAGCGAGGGCCGGGCGGTGGTGTCGGAGCTGGGCACCCAGGGGCGGGCGAGCCTGTAGCAGGCGCGCGGGGCTTCGCTGGTGATACGGCTCCTGGTCACCAGACAGCCGCGTGGGTTGAGGGCCGCCGTCGAGGGCGCGAACACGAACCCGTACGGGGCGGCCGCCAGGTCGGTCCGGTTCAGGGTGCGGAAGTGGCAGTCCTCGTACACCGCGGTCGCCCGCCCGAAGACGAAGTCGACATCGCCCTCGGCATAGCAGTGGGCGAAGTACTGGCGGGCGAAGACACCGAGGGCCGGCGTGTCGGCGTACAGGGTGTCCTGGTGCCCGAGGAACCGGCAGTGGTGGAAGGCGCTGCGATCGCCCTGCACCTTGAGGGCGACGGCCTGGGTGGCGGAGATCTCCGGGTGGTCGGCGCGCAGCCAGTCGTTGGCGAAGGTGATCCAACGGGCGGCGAAGCCGTCGGCCTGCACGGTCGTGGTGGCGGAGCCGGTGGTGCCGTAGGTCCCGCCGCCGGGCCTGGCGGTGCCGGCCGCGTTGTCGTGGACGATGACGACGTCACGCGGATTCTCGGAGGCGCCGATCCAGGTGGCCTCGGTGCGGGTGGTGTCCAGGGCGACCGTCTCGCGGTAGACGCCCGGGGCGAGGACCAGGGTCCAGCCGCTGCCGGTGGCCGCGGTGACGGCGGCCTGCACGGTGGTGAAGTCGCCGCGGCCGTACGGGTCGACGTACAGGGTCTTCGGGGTGCGGCGGCGCTCGGGCGACCCGTACCGCCCGAACGGACGGCGGCCGGCGGCGGCCCGCGCGGGGACGGCGGCGAGGCCCAGCGCGGCGCCCGCCCCGGCGCTCGCGCTCAGGAAACCCCGTCTGGACAGGGCAGGTCGAGGATGGTGCGAGGGCATGCGGATGCTCCTTCGCGGTGCGGCTCAGGTGAGGGAGAGGACCGGGGCGGTGGGGCGCCCCGGGCCCGAAGAGGCGGCGGGGTCAGCGCAGTCGGCCGGCCCCGGCCCCGCAGTCGACGATGCGTGGCACGGCCTGCGCCGGGTCGACCCTCGTGCGCAGGGTCGGGGTCCAGGTCGAACCCGCCTGGAGGGTCTCGGCCGGGATCTGCGCGTTGTGGACGGCGATCAGGTCGGTCAGCTCGCCGTTGACGTAGTTGTCGTCGGCGGTGAGCGTCGACTCCTTCCACTTCTTCAGGACCGAGCCGGCCTTGACGGTGTCGGGCAGGGTGAACGCGTTGTGCTCGGCGACGAGTTGGGATTCCAGACCGATGCCGTAGCTGTAGCCGTAGCCGTCCTCGGCGACGAAGTGGTTGTTGTAGGAGTCGACCTGTCCGAACCGGACCCGCGGCGCGCGCTCCACCAGGTTGGAGAACAGGTTGTGGTGGAAGGTGACCTTGAGGTGCCCCCGGTCGACGGCCGCGGTCGAGGCGCTGTCGCTGTTGCCGATGAGGATCGTCTTGTCGTGGTCCTCGAAGACGTTCCAGGAGGCGGTGACGTAGTCGGCGCCCTTGACGATGTCCAGCTCGCCGTCGTGCTGCTCGTAGATCCGCCCGAAGTAGTAGGGCAGGGTGCTGTCCGGGTGATCACCGTCGGTGAACGTGTTGTGGTCCATCCACACATGGGTCGACCCGTAGACCACCGCGCTGTCGTACTCGGAGTTCCAGTTGCCGTCGGCGGTGTCGGTCGGGTCCCACTGCGGGAAGCAGTCAAGAGGGCTCTCGAAACCCAGGTTGCGGATGATGACGTTGTCGACGGCCTTGATCTGAAGGCTGGCGCCCTTGAAACCGGCGTCCTTGCCGATGCCGACGATGGTGGTGTTGGCCGGGATGTTCGCCTTGATGTAGGTGTCCTGGTTGGCGGCGGAGGCGCGGCGCAGCCCCTCCGGGCTGTCGTCGGGTTCGCCGTCCAGGTTGGTGGCGTGCCCCCAGGCCTCGGGTGAGTACTTGGCGAGGTAGGCGTCGAAGTCGTAGCCGGGCACGGCGAACGAGTCACAGCTCGGCCCGTCCGCGTCGATCGTTCCCCTGACTCGGATGATCTTCGGTGCGCTGCCGCCTGCGGCGAGGGCGGCCTTGAACTCGTCCCAGGTGGTGACGGTGTAGACGTGCGCGGGGTCGGCGGCGGCTCCGCCGGTGGTCCCGGTGGTGGCGGCGGCCCAGCCGTCGTCCGCGTCCAGCACCTGGCGGTCGAGCGTGGCCCGGTGCGGGGCGGCCTGGGCGGTCCCGGTCACGGCCAGCACGAGGGCCGTGCAGCCCACGACGGTGGCTATGACGCGTCCATGACATTTCTGTGTACGCACTGTGCGGGTCTCCTCAGCTATGCGGGTGGCCAGATGATCCAGGAGGTGGGAATGGACTCGTGCAGCCGGCTCGCGGGGGCGCGACCAGCCACTACGGGCCCGCAGCCCCCCACAGCCGAAACCACCCGAGCTCTCAGTGATGAGCCTTCCAGTCCGCCTGGGCCTTGTTGAGCTGATCGGCCAGCGTGTCCAGGAACTCCTTCGCCGTCAGCTTCCCGAGCAGCACCTTCTGGAAATTCGGCTCGTTGTCGGACTTGGAGATGGTGTTCCAGTCCGGCAGGTAGTAGGGAAGCTGCACGATCTTCGTGTCCTCGCCGTTCAGAGCCTGAGCCGCCAGCCTCGTCGGCTCGGCCTGCTGGATCCACGCGTCCTGCGCTGCCTCCGTGTTGGCGGGAATCTGCCCCGCGGACTCGTTGAACTTGGAGTTCTCCTCGTGCGAGAGGGCGAACTCGATGAACTTCCAGGCGGCGGCCTTGTTCTTGCCGGGCTTGAACAGACTCAGCCCGTCCACCGGATTGGAGATCTGCACCCGGGTGCCGTCGGCCTGCGTGGGATTGGGCAGCCCCCGGAACTTGTCGGCACCCAACGCCTTCAGGTGATCCTGGTACGACCCCAGGTTGTGGCTCAGCATTCCGATCGTGCCGCTGTCCCACTGCGCGACCATCTTGGTGAAGTCGTTGTTGACGTCGGCGGACGGGGTGTCCTTCTTGTACAACGCGACGAACCTCTCCAGCGCGGCCACGTTCCTGGGGTCGTTGACGGTGGTCTTGTCACCGTTCCAGAACGAGGTGATCCCGCTCTGGCTGTACGCCGCGTCCAGGGCCGGCGCGATGGATCCCTCGCCGCCGCGAATGGTGAACCCGAACTCGTTCTTCGCCTGGTCGGTGAGTTTGTCGGCGGCCTCGTAGAACTTCGCCCAGGTGGTCGGCGCGTCCAGACCCGCATTCTTGAACAGGTCCGTCCGGTACCAGAGCGTGCCGTTGTTCGATGAGGTCGGGATCTGGTACAGCTTGTCGCCGCCGCCCGCCGACCGGCTGCTGTCCACCAGGTTCTGGTTGAGCTTGCCGTTCAGCGAGCTCTTGGCGAGCCGGCTGTCCAACGGCTCCAGAGCGCCCTGGACCGCGACCTCGGCGAGCATCGCGGTGCCGACACCGCCCACGTCGGGCAGGCCACCGCCCTGGATGGCGGTGTCGTACTTGGACTGGGCGCTCGCCGCCGGGATCCCGACGTACTTGACCTTGATGTCGGGGCTCTGCTTCTCGAAGTCGGCGATGATCTGCTTCCAGATGTCGGTGCGAACACCGCCGTTGTTGTCCCAGAAGGTGATCGTGCCCTTGCCGGAGCCCTCGTTGCCCTTGTCCCCCGCGCTGCCGCTGCCGTCGTCGCCGCAGGCGGTGGCGGTCAGGGCGAGCACGGAGCCCAGGGCGACGGCGACGGCCGCACGCCTGCTTCTGTGCACACGGATGCTTCTCTTCACTGGTCGGCTCTCTTCTTCTGGATCCAATGGAGATGTGAGGCGGTGCGGAAGTACGGCTACCGGGCGCTGATTTGGAACCGGGTGAAGGTGGCCGCCCCGGCGTGGCCCGGCCCCTCGGGTGCCACGGCGAAGAGGCCGAGCAGGGCGCCGACCCAGCGCCAGGGCGTGGCGGTGAACACCGGTCCGGACGGGACGAAGCCCGTCCCGACGTCGTACGAGAACCGGCAGCGCGCCCCCCGGCCGATCTCGATCCGCAGCCGGGCCCGTCCCTCGGGCGCCGGGCAGCCCCGCGAGGCGTCGCGTTCCCGGTCGGCGACGGCCTCGGCGAACCGGTGCACCAGCCGCACCGCGCCGTCCGGTCCGCACTCCAGCCCGATCCAGCCGAAGGCGTCCCCGAGGACCGCGAGCCCCGCCCGCGCACCCGGCTCCGTGCTCTGCAGCCGGAGTCCGGCCTCGACCGTGCACGGCGACCCGGGCAGCCGCTGCGTCAGCACCTGTGGCAGTCGCCGCAGGTCGTGGGCGTCCGCCGAGCGCACGCACGCCAGCCGCAGGCCGTCCCCCGAGTGCTGGGTGGCCCAGCCCTCGCCCGGGTTGGCCGCCCACTGCCACTGGCGGCCGAACCGCCCGCCGGGGAAGTCGTCGTCGGTGGCCGGCGCGGCGGGCGGCTGCGCCGGCAGAACGGGCCTCGGGTGTACGGCGACGGGCGCGCCGTCGTCCCCGATCACCGGCCAGCCTCCCCCACTCTCGGCTTGGCTCGAGCGGGAGGTGTCCCCGTCCTCCCACCGCATCGGCTGCAGATGGACCACCCGGCCGTACGCCCCGCGCTGCTGGAAGTGCAGGAACCAGTCCTCACCCGCGGCCGTGCGCACCCAGCCGCCCTGGTGCGGTCCGTTGACGTCGGTGTCCCCCTGCTCCAGGACGATCCGTTCCTCGTACGGCCCGAAGAAGCCGCGGGAGCGCAGGGCGCCCTGCCAGCCGGTCTCCACTCCCCCCGCGGGTGCGAGGATCCAGAACCAGCCGTCGTGCCGGTAGAGCTTGGGGCCCTCCAGGGTGAACCAGCCCGGTATCCGGTCCCCGTCCACGATCACCTTGCCCTCGTCGAGCAGCGAGGTGCCGTCGGGGTGCATACGGTGGCCGGTCAACCGGTTCTTGATCCCTGAACGCGACTTCGCCCAGGCGTGTACGAGGTAGGCCTCGCCGGTCTCGTCGTCCCACAGGGGGCAGGGGTCGATGAGGCCCTTGCCCTCCTTCACCAGCCGCGGGCGGGTCCAGGGGCCGCGGATCTCGGGGGCGTTGACCTGGAAGATGCCCTGGTCGGGGTCGCCCCAGAAGATCCAGAAGCGGTCGTCGTGATGGCGTATCGAGGGTGCCCAGACCCCGCAGTCGTGGCGTGGGGAGGTGAACCGCTCCTCGGGTTCGAGGCGTTCGAGGGCGTGGCCGACCAGGGTCCAGTCGACCAGGTTGCGGGAGTGCAGCAGGGGCAGTCCGGGAACGCGGCCGAAGCTGGAGGCGGTGAGGTAGAAGTCGTCGCCGACGCGGACGATGTCCGGGTCGGACCAGTCGGCGTTCAGGACGGGGTTGGTGTACGTGGTCATGGGGACACCGCCTTGCGGGCCAGGGTGGCGGCCTCGTCCCGGGCGAGCCGCCCGTCGGCGACGACGGTGACGACGCGCCGTACGACGGTCTCGCCTGGCAGGATCGGCAGCCGTTCGGTGGGGGCCAGTGAGGAGCCGACGCCCGGGTACTCGGCGGTGCGCACGAACCAGGGGTCGCGTCGGGTGTCCTCGGTGGCTCCGGCGAAGACGAGGGTCCAGTCGGTGCCGGCCAGCGCCAGCCAGTCGGCGCTTCGGCTGTGCACCGCCGGCTCGCCCTCCCCCTCCGCCGTGAAGGCGTCCGGGGCGGCGGCCTCCTTGCGGGCCCGCCAGAAGTAGCCGCCGTAGGCCGCGCCGGGGCGTCCGTTGGTGGCGGGGCTGCCGATCGAGAGCGGGCTGTCGGTGACGTTGGTGAGGGAGAAGGTGAAGTCCAGCGCCCAGGCGGTGTCGGTGAGTTCGGTGGCGGCGACCGCGCGCCGCTCCCGCAGCAGCTCGCTGCCGGCGGCGACCCAGCGCAACTCCTCCTCGAACCCGTGGGGGTCGCACAGCTGGAAGGCCGTATGGCGCTGGGTGCCGTGGTTGTCCAGCTCGGTCGGCCCCTGGTCCCGGACGAAGGTCCGCCCGCCCCAGAAGTTGAACCCCTCGACGTCGGGAACGGCGACACCGACGCCGAGGTGGTGGGTGTGGTCGGCCGGGGTCAGCTCGGTGACCACGGTGCCGGCCAGGGTGGTGACGGGGTGCAGGCAGGGGCGCGGGGAGAGCCGGGCCGGCAGTTCGGGCCGGGGGACGTAGCGGGCGACCGGGCGGCCCGCGACCTGCAACACCACGGTGTCCGTCATGTGCTCACCTCTTTCGGTGGGGCCCAGGGGGCGGACAGCTCGGAGTAGAGGGCGAGGGTGTCGGCACAGGCCGCGACCAGTCCGTCGATACCGGTGACGATCCGGCGGTCCTCCTCGGGCAGGAAGCGCCAGGCGTCGGCGGGCAGGGCGGCCGGGTCGTCGGCCAGTCGAATCGCTTCAACGACCTTCATGAAGGCGCCCGTCGAGTCCGGCTCGACCAGCAGCTCGGCGCCGGTGGTGAGGTGGTCGGCGAGGTTCTCCAGCAGGTCCGTACGGTCGTACTCGGTCTCCTCCGGGCCGTGGCCCGCCCGCTGCACCAGTACCCGGTCCTGCTTGTACCAGAAGGTGATCCGGCCGCTGGTGCCGTGCACCAGGACGTACGGGTCCCCCGGCTCCTCGGCGCAGAGTGTGGCGGCGACGGTGAGCGGGCCGCGCGGGGTGGTGACGCGGACGCAGGAGGTGTCGTCGGACTCGATGTCGTTGGCGCGCAGCAGTTCGGTCTCGATGCGGGTGACGTCCTCGGCGCGGGGTGTGCCGAGCAGGGCGAGGCCGGTGGCGACGGAGTGCGCGAGGGGGTTGGTGAGCACGCCGTCGACGACGTCCACGCCGCCCAGCCGCCGCCTGCCGGCCCAGGGCGCCCGCCGGAAGTAGGACTCGGCGCGGGCCCAGGCGCCGGCCCCGCCCACGCCCACCACCTCACCGATCGCGCCCTCCGCGATCAGCTCGCGGATCGCGGGCACGGCGTGCGAGCCCAGCGACTGGAAGCCGATCTGGCAGGCCACGTCCGCCTTGGCGACCCCGTCGGCCATCCGCCGGAACTCGGCGTAGGACGGCGCGGGCGGCTTCTCGAGGAGCAGGTGCACACCCCGCTCGGCCGCCGCCAGGGCAAGGTCGGTGTGGGTGGGGATCGGGGTGCAGATCACGGCGATCCGGGCGCCGGTCTCATCGAGGAGGGCGCCGAAGTCCGCGGACTGGGCCGGCGTGCCGAGGCCCTCGGGCAGCTCGTCCGCGCTCAGCGGGGTCAGCTCGCAGATGCCGGTGAGCCGTACGACGCCCTTCTCCTGGAGGCGACGGATGTTCTCCAGGTGCCGGCGGCCGTGGCCGCGCGCCCCCGCCAGCACGATGTCGATGGTCGAAGAGGTCACGGCATGCTCCCTGCGCTGTCGATCTTTGCGTGCAGGGTAAGCGTCCGGCCTGGGTGGCCCGGTCGGCCCGGGAGGTGTCTCATCCCTTCACCGCCCCCGCGCCGAAGCCGGTGATCAGCCACTTCTGGATGAAGGCGAAGACGATCACGACCGGTACGGCGGCGATGATCCCGCCCGCGGCCAACGCGCCCAGGTCGACGCTGTCCGCGCTCATCAGGGTGTTGAGGCCGACCGGGATGGTCTGCTTGCTCTGGTCGGACAGGAACATCAGGGCGAACAGGAAGTGGTTCCAGGCGTGCACGAAGGCGAAGGAGCCGACCGCGATCAGCCCGGGCCGCAGCAGCGGGAGGACGACGATCCGGAAGGCGGTGAGCCGGTTGCAGCCGTCGACCCAGGCCGCCTCCTCCAGGGAGTACGGCACGTTCCTGATGAAGCCGCTGATCAGGATCATCGACAGGGGCAGCTGGAAGACGGTCTCGGCGATGATGACACTGCCGAGCGAGTTGATCATCTGGAGCTTGGCGAAGATCTGGAAGAGCGGGACCAGGAGCAGCGCGCCCGGCACGAACTGGGAGCAGAGCAGGCCCAGCATGAAGCCGCGCTTGAGCCGGAAGTCGAAGCGGGCTAGGGCGTAGCCGCCGGCCAGCGCGACCACCGTGGTCAGCAGCAGGGTGGCGCCGCCGACGTAGACGCTGTTGGTGAAGTAGGTGCCGAAACTGCGCTCGGTCCAC
This sequence comes from Streptomyces sp. NPDC096040, assembly GCF_040303265.1. Taxonomy (NCBI): domain Bacteria; kingdom Bacillati; phylum Actinomycetota; class Actinomycetes; order Kitasatosporales; family Streptomycetaceae; genus Streptomyces; species Streptomyces sp. NPDC096040. Next base: position 53,200 of record NZ_JBEOTA010000023.1, on the reverse strand, counting down.
ACCTTCCGGAAGTGCTCGAAGGTGACCGGCCAGGGGACCAGGGAGGTGGAGCCGGCCGGGCGGACGGCGAAGAGCAGGATCCAGTAGAAGGGGACGAGGGTGAAGAGGAGGTAGATCCCGAGGGGGAGGTAGATCTGCCAGCGAGGTGCCTCGTCCCAGGCGCGGCGCTTCTTCCCCGGCCGGACGGGCACGGACACGACGGGTTCGGTCTCGGGCGCGATCTCGGTGATCACTTGGCCTCGCCTCCGAACTTGCTCAGCCGCAGATAGACCACCGAGCAGAAGAGCAGGATCACGAACGCCACCGTGGTCAGCGCTGAGGCGTAGCCGAAGTTGTGGGCGTCGACACTGGTGTTGGCGATGTAGAGCGGCAGGGTCGTGGTCTCGCCGGCCGGGCCGCCGCCGGTGAGGGTGTAGAGCAGGTCGACGTTGTTGAACTCCCACACCGCGCGCAGCAGCGTGGAAAGGACGATGGCGTCCTTGAGGTGCGGCAGCGTGATGTGCCAGAACTGCTTGATCCTGCCGGCCCCGTCGACCTCGGCGGCCTCGTACAGGTCCTTGGAGACGGACTGGAGGTCGGCGAGGATGAGGATCGCGAAGAAGGGGACGCCTCGCCACAGGTCGGCGACCACGGCCGCCGGGAACACCGTCGAGGTGTCGGAGAGCCAGCTGGTGCCGTACGACCCGATCCCCGCGTCGGCGAGATAACGCGTGATGCCTGTCTGGGAGTTGTAGAGCAGCACCCAGATCGCGGAGGTCAGCACACCGGAGACGGCCCAGGGCGAGAAGACCAGCGCCCGGCCCAACGCCCGCCCGACGAACGTCTGGTTGACGATCAGCGCCAGCGCTAGACCGAACAGCAGCTGCGACCCGACTTCCACCACGACCCACTTGGCGCTGAAGGTCAGCGTGTCCCAGAACTGCGGGTCGTGCGCGAAGGCCTGGGTGAAGTTGCCGAGGCCCGCGAAGCCGTTCCGCCAGGGCTTGGTCGGGTTGTAGTTCTGCAGGCTGTAGTAGAAGACGCTGAGCACCGGGTAGGCGATGAAGCCCAGCATCAGCAGGGCCGCCGGGGCGATCAGCAGATACGGCAGCCTGCGCGGCGTCGCGGAGGCACGGCGTCGCCGGGGTGGCGCGGGCGGTTTCGCCACGGCTGCGGCTTGGGCCATGACTGTTCTCCGTTCGCTTTGGTTGCAGCGGGCGCAGGAAGCGCTTGCTTGATGCACATGGTTGAAGCGCTTCGACGATCATCCGGGGCAGTTGTAGGCAGTGGGGCAGTTGTAGGCAGTTACGGGTGGTGCGGTCAGCCCGCGTACGGGTCCGGGATCTCTCCCGGCCGGGCGAGGAACTCGAAGTCGCAGCCGGTGTCGGCCTGGGTGATCTGCTGGTCGTAGAGCGCGCCGTAGCCGCGCTCGTGGCGCACGGGCGGGGGCGTCCACCGGGCCCGGCGCCGCGCCAGTTCCTCGTCGTCCACGTCGAGTCGGAGGCTGCGGGCCGCCACGTCCAGGGTGATGGGGTCCCCGGTGCGGACGAGGGCGAGCGGCCCACCGATGTACGACTCGGGCGCGATGTGCAGGACGCAGGCGCCGTAACTCGTGCCGCTCATCCGGGCGTCGGAGATCCGCACCATGTCCCGCACGCCCTGCTTCAGCAGGTGGTCGGGGATGGGCAGCATGCCGTACTCGGGCATGCCGGGACCGCCCTTGGGCCCGGCGTTGCGCAGCACGAGCACGCTGTCGGCGGTGATGCCGAGGGCGGGGTCGTTGATGGTGCGCTGCATGGTCCTGTAGTCGTCGAAGACGACGGCGGCCCCGGTGTGCCTGAGGAGCTGCGGTTCGGCGGCGATGTGCTTGATGACGGCGCCGTCCGGACAGAGGTTGCCGCGCAGTACGGCGACTCCGCCTTCGGTGGCCACGGGGTTGCCGCGGGGCCGGATGACGTCGTCGTTGTGCACCTGGGCGCCGGCGAGCTGCTCGCGGTAGGTGTCGTACGACACCGTCGGCCGGTCGAGGTGGAGCAGGTCGGGGATGCGGGAGAGGAAGCCCGGGAGGCCGCCCGCGAAGTGGAAGTCCTCCATGAGGTACTGCTGACCGCCGGGCCGGACGTTGGCGAGGACGGGCACGGTCCGGGCGATGCGGTCGAAGTCGTCCAGGGTGAGCCGCACCCCCGCCCGTCCGGCCATGGCGATGAGGTGGATGACGGCGTTGGTGGAGCCGCCGAGGCCGAGGACGGTCGTCACCGCGTCCTCGAAGGCGTCGGCGGTGAGGAGGCTGGAGAGCCGTCGGTCCCGATGGACGAGTTCGACGATCCGCATCCCCGCCCTGGCGGCCATCCGGTCGTGCCCCGAGTCGACGGCCGGGATGCTGGACGCGCCCGGGACCGTGACCCCGAGCGCCTCGGCGGCGGCGGTGAGCGTGGAGGCCGTGCCCATGGTCATGCAGTGCCCGGGGGAACGGGCCAGACCGCTCTCCAGCTCCGCCATCTCGCAGTCGCCGATCAGACCGGCACGCTTGTCGTCCCAGTACTTCCACATGTCGGTGCCGGAGCCGAGGACCTCGTCGCGCCAGTGGCCGGGGAGCATCGGTCCTGCGGGGACGAAGACGGCAGGCAGGTCGACGGAGGCGGCACCCATGAGCAGGGCGGGGGTGGACTTGTCGCAGCCGCCCATCAGGACGGCGCCGTCGACCGGGTACGACCGCAGCAGCTCCTCGGTCTCCATGGCGAGGAGGTTGCGGTAGAGCATGGGGGTCGGCTTCTGGAAGGTCTCGGAGAGCGTGGAGACCGGGAACTCCAGCGGGAAGCCGCCGGCCTGCCAGACGCCCCGCTTGACGGCCTGCGCCCGGTCACGGAGGTGCACATGACAGGGGTTGATGTCCGACCAGGTGTTGAGGATCGCGATGACCGGCTTGCCGAGGTGCTCCTCGGGGAGATAGCCGAGCTGGCGGGTGCGCGCGCGATGGCTGAAGGAGCGGAGGCCTTCGGTGCCGTACCACTGGTGACTGCGGAGTTCCTCGGGCTGCTTGCGAGGCGCGTTCATATGGACCATCCGGAGGCGATGGCGGCGACCTCGGCGCGCTCTTCCTCGGGCAGCTGCCTGCTGGGCGGGCGGACGTCGCGGCGGCAGAGGCCGAGGGAGGCGAGGGCCTCCTTGACGACGGTGACGTTGTTCGCGGAGCCGTTGGCCGCGCGGAGTTCCTCGAAGCGGCGGATCTGTTCCCAGACCTTCATGGCGGCCGGGTAGTCGCCGGATCGAAGCGCTTCGATCATGTTCAGTGAGACGGCCGGGGCGACGTTCACCAGACCGGAGGTGAAGCCGGTGGCGCCGGCCGAGAAGTAGGAGGGCGCGTAGGGCTCGGCGAGCCCGGCGACCCAGACGAAGCGGTCGAGACCGGCGTCGCGGGCGAACGCGGCGAACTTGGCGGCGTCGGGGACCGCGTACTTGACGCCGATCACATTGGGGCAGGCGTCGGCGAGTTCGGCGAGGCGGGCCCCGGGGAGCTGGGCGTTGCGGACGTACGGGACGACGCCCAGTTCGGGCACGGCCTCGGCGATGGCGCGGTGGTAGTCGACCCAGCCGGCCTGCGAGACGTAAGGGTGGACGGGCTGATGGACCATCACCATCTGGGCGCCGCACTCCCGGGCGTGGCTGGCGGAGGCGACGGCGGTCGGCACGTCATGTCCGACGCCGACGAGGATCGCGGCCCGCTCCCCGGCTTCGTCGACGGTCAACTCGGTGATGAGTCGCCGTTCTTGGGGGGTGAGAGCGTAGAACTCGCCGGTGTTGCCGTTGGGGGTGAGGGTGCGGATCCCGCCGTCGAGGAGGCGGCGCAGCAGGGCCCGGTGGGCGGTCCGGTCGACGCTGCCGTCCGCGGCGAAGGGGGTCACCGGGATGGCCACGACGTCGGCCAGGGCCGCCCGTTGGGTCTCGAACGCCACGCTGCTCATTCCTGTCCTTCCTCTGCCTGGGCTTCGGGGTACGCGCGCTCGACGAAGGAGGCGATGTGGGCGTGCAGGGCGCTTGCGGCGCCGTCCGCGTCGCCCGCCAGCGCCAGCCGCAGGATCTCGCGGTGCTCGCCGGCCTCCTGTTCCCAGGAGGGGGAGGCGGCCCAGGCGACGGCGGAGACGAGGGCGGCCTGGTCGCGGACCTCGTCGAGCATCCGGCCGAGCAGTGGGTTGCCGCACGGGAGATAGAGGGCGCGGTGGAAGTCCCGGTTGGCGAGGGAGCGTTCGGCGGTGTCGGTCGCGTCGTCGGCGCGGGTGAGCGCGTCGCGGGCGGCGTCGAGGGATGCGCCGCGTTTCACGGCCCGCCTGAGAGCCTCGGGTTCGAGAAGAAGCCGTACGTCGTAGACCTCGCGGGCCATGTCCGCGTCCACCATGCGCACCGTGACGCCCTTGTACTGGCTCATCACGACCAGCCCGGTCCCCGCGAGGGTCTTGAGCGCCTCCCGTACGGGGGTCTTGGACACCCCGAACTGCGCGGCCAGCTCGGTCTCCACCAGGGCCTGACCGGGCGTCAGCTGCCCGGTGAGGATGCGGTGCTTGATCGCGTCCAGCACATACTGCGTCCGGGACGGGATCGGCATGGGCACAGAGGTCATGCGCGCCTCTCGGGGTCACGTATCAGCTGCGGGAGCTGATCTGACGTATTTGATCTCGCGTATCGCGTCTTATATATGACGTACGAAGTACGACGCGGATGAAGGTAGGAGCACGGCTGTGTTTCGTCAATGCTTCTGACAAAGGTGCTGTGCCGGGCACCGCGGCCTGCCCCGGGCTCAGAGGCCCCTGGCCTCGCCCTCCCGCGCCACGCTGGTGGGCCGGCCCGACACCGCCCCGGCCCGGCCCGCCGCCATCTCCCTCGTGAGCGTCGGCCCGACATGCGTCACCAGCAGCTCCCGCACTCCCGCGTCACGGGCGATCCGCCCCGCGTCCTCCGGGGTCAGATGTACACGTTCGCCATCGCGATGCTCGTCGAGGTCGGCCTCGCACGGGAAGACGTCCGCGCGCGTGGCCAGCTCGGTCAGCGCGTCGCAGGGTCCGCTGTCCCCGGAGTACGCCAGTACGCTCCCCCGGCATTCGGCGCGCAGCCCGTAGGCCTCGGTGTCGTGGACCACGGCCCGCGTGGCAAGCCGCAGGTTCCAGTGCTGGACCATGTGTGCCCGTCGTACAGCGGCCGGAAGTCGAAAACCCCGCCGAGGAAACCCACATCCGGTCGGCCGAAGAAGCCCGCCAGCCGTTGCGCGCACCCCTGCGGCGCGTACACCGGTATCGGCGCGGCCGGCGTCATCCCGCCGAAGGCGTACGCGTAGGCCGCGGCCGGCAGATCCGCGCTGTGGTCCGCGTGCAGGTGCGAGATCCAGATCGAGTGAGCCGCGCCGGATCCGTGTGCCGCTGCAATTCCGCGAAGGTGCCGGTCCCCGCGTCCACCCACACCTCGGCACCCCCGCCCCGCAGCAGATAGCCCGAGCACGGGCGGCCGGGCCGGGGGTGCGGAGAGGCGGTACCGAGGACGGTGAGGCTCAGTGCCATGGCGAGGAGAGTACGGATCCGGGCCCTCGCCCGCTCACCGTTCGAGCCCCTTCACGGGTTCCAGCCCGTCCCCTAACGGGTTCCAGCTCGTCCCCTTACGGGTTCCGGACCGGTCCCCTTACGGCCTCCAGCCCGGCTCTTACGGCTTCCAGTCCGGGTCCCGGCCGCTCAGCCCCACCGCCCGCTCCAGCAACGGCGCGCTCTCCGGCACCGGCACGAGCGGGCCGAACGGGCCCCGGTCGGCCTGTGCCGCCGCCCGCAGGAAGCCGTACGCCGCCTCCAGCGCCACCGGGTCCGGGGTGTACTCCTGGCCGGTGGCCCGGGCCAGGTCCCAGCCGTGGATGACCAGTTCGTCGGCTGCCACCGCCGCCGCCACCTCACCCGGCAGGTCGATCCCGCCCGCGCGGGTCATCCCGCTCCACGCGGACGGGTCCAGCCAGGCCTGTGCCAGTGCGTCGAGTGCCTTGGGCAGTTCCTGCCGCCACCCCGGGCCGAGTTCCGGCAGGGTGGCATCGGGACGGTGGTCGGTCGTGGCGCCCAGGTTCCTGTGGGCCGCGTCCCGGAAGGCCACGGACAGCCCCGCCACATGGCCCAGCAGGTGCCGGACCGCGTAGTCCGGACACGGGGTGGACGCCATGAGCTGCTCGTCCGTCACCCGTTCCGCGAGTCCCGCCACGATCCTCGCCTGCGGACCCAGGTCGATCATGGTCGTGCCAGTCATTGCGTCGCCTCCCGGTTCACCGACCCGGTCGTCCGAGTCGTCTCCTTCAGGAGGTAGACCGCGTCGGCCGCCGAAACTCATCGATCCGCCACGGTCCGGGAGTCCGGACCCCGGCATACCCGGCCCTTCTAAGGCACCTTCCCGATCCCGGCACCCCCGCCTTAGGCCCACGATGACCAGGCATGACCACCTCCTGGACCGTGACCCGCCTGCTCCGCGACCGCAACGCGGCCCTCTACCTCACCGGTGTCGTGGTGTCCGGCTTCGGCAGCTCCGCGCTCTGGCTGGTGTCGGGTGTCTGGGTCAAGGACCTCACCGGCTCCAACGGCCTCGCCGCCCTGTGCACCGCCGCGCTGTGGACCCCCACCCTCCTCGGCCCCGCCCTCGGCACCCTCGCCGACCGCGTCCGCCGCAAGCCCCTGCTCATCCGAATGAACCTCGCCCTCGCCGTCCTCCTTCTCCCTCTCCGGGCGGTCGACTCGTCCGCCTCCGTCTGGCTCCTCTTCACCGTCCTGGTCCTCTACGGCGCGGCAGGCGTCGTCGAGGACGCCGCCAACTCGGCCCTCGTCGCCGCCGCCGTCGACCCGGCCCTCCTCGGTGACTTCAACGGGCTGCGGATGACCGCGCGCGAGGGCATGAAGCTGGTCGCCCCGCTGACCGGCGCCGCGCTGTACACGGCCTACGGCGGGCCGAGCGTGGCGCTGCTGGACGCCGGCACCTTCGTGCTGGCGGCGGGGGTGTGCGCGCTGCTCCGGGTACGCGAGGAACCTCCCGAGCCGACGGGCGGCAAGTGGCGGCGGCAGACCGTCGAGGGCGTCCGGCTGCTCTGTGGGCACCCGGCCCTGCGTCCGCTGGTCCGGGCCGGTGGCGTCACGATGTGTCTCGCCTCGCTCGGCAGCAGCCTGAACTACGCGGTGGTGGACGCCCTCGATCGCTCCCCCGCCTACACGGGTGTGATGTACGCCGTCCAGGGCGTCGGCTCGGTCGCGGTCGGGCTGGTCTCCGGGCCCGCCCTGCGGCGGCTCGGCGAGCGCCGGTTCGCGGCGTACGGCATCGCCCTGACGGGGGTCGCGGTGGCCGCACGGGCGGTGCCGTACGACGCGGTGGTGCTGGCGTGCAGTGCGGCGGGCGGGCTGGGGCTGCCCTGTGTGCTGATCGCCGCCTACACCGCCGTACAGCGCGAGATCCCGGCCGCCGCACTGGGGCGGGCGACCGCGACCGCCGACACGCTGATGTTCACACCGAACGTGGCCGGACTGGCGGTTGGTGCCGCTCTCGTCGAACTCGTCGACCACCGGCTGCTGTTGGTGGTCCTGGGCGGTGCCCTGCTGGTAACCGCCGGGTCACTGGCTCAGCGCAGCGCCTCCCGCACCGACGCCAGGTCGCCGTCGGACGCCAACCCGGCGTGATACAGTCGCAGTTCGGTCGCACCCAGGTCACGTGCCCTAGCCGCGTCGGCCGCCAGGGTGCCGGGGCTGCCGCCCATCCCGGAGACCACCGTGAAGTTGGCGGCCAGGACCGTGTCCTCGCGCGCGTGCTCCGCGAAGGGCGTCAGCAGGGCCGTACCGCCCGCGCAGGGCACCACGACACCGTCCGCGACCGACAGCACATGCGCGGGGTCCACGCCCGCGTTGGCTCCGCAGTGGTAGGCCACCGGGTCGGCGTGCAGCAGCACTTGGAAGCCCTGGGGGGCCGCCGCGCGCACCGCGGCCACTGCCGTCTCCTGGAGTGTGCGGGCCTGCCCGTCGCGCCACGCGCGCGTGGCGGCCGCCACCGGTTCGCCGAGCAGCTTCTCGACCGTCGGCCACCCGCCGTCGTCCGCCGTGCCCCGCCACAGCGGCTCCAGGGCCTCCCGTACGGCTGTCGCCAACTCGTCCGGGTCCAGGCCCTGTTCGCCGTAGCCCGCCCGGCACGTCGGGCAGAAGCAGAGCGCCATCAGGTACTGGCCGGCGTCGCCGAGGGCGACGCCCGCGGTCTTGTCGTGGGCGTGCAGATGCTGGAGGCCGTACCAGCCGAGGGACTCCAGTTCGGTGCCGGCCGCGCCCGGGCGTACGGCGGCCTCGGCGGCGAGGTCGGTCAGGTACGCGCGCGTGGCGGACTGGGCGATGCAGGGGGCCCAGGGGTAGCGGTCGCCGTAGGCGTTGACGACCGAGGTGTCAGGGTGCTCGGCGCCCAGGCGGGAGCTGTGGGCGAGGATCACCCAGGTGTGGACTTCGAGGCCGGCGCCGGTCAGGGCTTCGGCGGCCTCCCCGTAGGCGTCGCCGGGGGCCCAGTCGCCCGCCGGGTGGGGGCGGAGCCGGCGGTCCGCCCAGTGGTCGCTCGCCGGGTAGTAGACGGCCGCGTACTCGGCGGTGACGACGCGGTGACGTGGGTGCCGAGGGGTCAGCGCGCGGGTGGAGTGGTAGGCGGCGGCGAGGGTCACCTGGTCCACGCCGAGCGCGGCGATCCGCCCCGGGGCCCCGGGATCCCCGTTCACGTCCCAGGGGTAGACGAACGCCGACGCCTTCAACCGTCCCCCTCCGGATCCCGCCGACGCCTTCGACCGTCCTCCTCCGGATCCCGCGGCCGCCGTCACGCGCCCTCCTCCAGCAGTGCGTATCCACGCTCGATCAGCTGGGCGAGCTGCTTCACATGGTCCTCGCCCGGCTCGTGCAGCGGGGGCCGGACCTCGCCGACGTCCAGACCGCGCAGCCGTACTCCCGCCTTGACGAGCGAGACGGCGTAGCCCCGGCCCTGGGCGCGGAGTTCGACGAACGGGCGGTAGAAGCCGTCCAGCAGGCGCTCCACCGTCGGTCGGTCCCCCTCGCGCAGGGCGGCGTGGAAGGCGAGGGCGATCTCGGGGACGAAGCAGAAGACGGCCGAGGAGTAGAGGGTGATGCCGATGGCCTGGTAGGCGAGCTGGGTCTGTTCGGCGGTGGGCAGGCCGTTGAAGTAGAGGAAGTCGCCCGGGACCTCGGTGCGGACGGCGCTGACGATGCGCTGCATCAGGTCCAGGTCGCCGAGGCCGTCCTTGAAGCCGATGACGCCCTCGGTGCGGGCGAGTTCGACGACCGTGGGCGGGGTGAACACCGCGTTGTCCCGCTGGTAGACGATCACCGGAAGGTCGGTCGCCGCGGCCACCTCCTGGTAGTGCCGCAGCAGACCCTCCTGGCCGGCGACCACCAGGTAGGGCGGCATGGCGAGCAGGCCGTCGGCGCCCGCGGCCGCGGCGAGACGCGCGTAGCGCACGGCGAGCGCGGTGCCGTAGCCGGCGCCGGCGATCACCGGTACCCGGCCCTCGGCCGCCGCCACGGCCGCGCCCACGCAGGCCTCGAACTCCTCCGGCAGCAGCGCGTGGAACTCCCCGGTGCCGCAGCAGGCGAACACGGCCGCGGCGCCGGCCTCGACGCCCCGGCGCACATGCTCGCGGTAGGCGTCCAGGTCGGGAGAGCCGTCGGGGCCGTAGGCCGTGACGGGGAAGAAGAGCGGCCCGCGCGGGTCACGAAGCCGGGCGGCGAGAGGGGCTGGCGTCACGGGCGCTCCCTGTCGATGCGGTACGACGCAGATCGTCGCACCGATGCATGTCTCTGATCGACGTCCATATTCATGAACGCGACCACGTTACGAGGCCCCCTCGTGGCCGGTCAAGGCGACAAACGACCAACATACGAGCGGATTCCCGCACTCCACGGCACACTTGACGAGGCGCTCCGCATCTCCCTAGCGTGTCCATGCATGTGAATGCCATACATGAATGAGACCTTCCGGGTCACCCGGAGGACGCCGACCAAGGAGGCCGGGATGCCCACTCCCCGCACGCTACTGCTCACCGGCGCCGCAGGCGGGCTCGGCACCCTGATGCGGTCCCTGCTCCCGAAGTACGGCTACGAGCTGCGCCTCTTCGACGTCCGCCCGGTCGACGGCGAGCCGGACGCGATCACCGCCGACCTCGGCGACAAGGACGCGCTGCGGGAAGCGGTGCGGGGCGTGGACGCGGTCCTGCACCTCGCCGGGATCTCCCTGGAGGCGCCTTTCGAGAAGATCCTCCGCTCGAACATCGAGGGCACCTACAACCTCTACGAGGCCGCCCGCGAGGCCGGTGTACCGCGGATCGTCTTCGCCTCCTCCAACCACGCCGTCGGCTACACCCCGGCGCCCCGCGCAGGCGGCCCGCTCATCCCGGTCGACACCCCGCGCCGCCCGGACACCTTCTACGGCCTGTCCAAGTCCTTCGGCGAGGACCTCGCCCAGCTGTACTTCGACCGGCACGGCCTGGAGACCGTCTCCGTCCGCATCGGCTCCTGCTTCGCCGAGCCGGCCGATGTGCGCATGCTCTCGGTGTGGATGAGCCCCGCCGACGGCGCCCGTCTCTTCCACGCGGCCCTGACCGCCGAGGAGGTCGGCCACACCGTCGTCTACGGCTCCTCCGCCAACACCCGCCTGTGGTGGGACCTGACCAGCGCCCGGGCGCTCGGCTACGAGCCGCAGGACGACTCCGAGCAGTACGCGGAGAAGCTGATCGCCGAGCACGGCGAGCTGGACCCGCGGAACCCGGCCCACACCCACCTGGGCGGCCGTTTCGTCAACGACCCGCCCATCTGGCCGTACTGAGGCCGAACGAGACGTGAGACGGCGGAAAACGATCGCCCAAGGCGGCGGGCGGGCACCGAACGGGCCCGCCCGCCGTCGCGTTCGGGCATACGGGACGCCCGCTCTCACCCGTCGCCCGGCAGCCGCGCAGGTCCGAGGCGGGCACCGCGAGCGGCAAACGGGCACACCCGGGCAGTATCGGGCCCGCAACAGACCTGGTCAGCCTCGCACACCCGCTGTAGAACTTGCTGCATGGCCCGAACGGGCAGTTCCACGCAGGTCCACAGCGAAGTGGGTGACGAGATGAGCACGCTGACGGCGGAAGAACGCCAGCGCGAGATCGTGCGGGCCGCGCGCGTCACGGGCTCGGTCGACGTCACCGCTCTGGCCGCCACGCTGGGCGTGGCCAAGGAGACCATCCGGCGGGATCTGCGCGCCCTGGAGGACCACGGTCTGGTGCGCCGTACCCACGGGGGCGCGTATCCCGTCGAGAGCGCCGGTTTCGAGACCACGCTCGCCTTCCGTTCGACCAGCCATGTCCCGGAGAAGCGGCGGATCGCGTCGGCCGCCGCCGAGCTCCTGGGCGACGCCGAGACCGTCTTCGTCGACGAGGGCTTCACCCCCCGGCTCATCGCCGAGGCACTGCCGACGGACCGGCCACTGACCGTGGTCACGGCGTCGCTGCCGGTCGCGGGCGCGCTCGCCGAGAGCGAGAACATGTCGGTGCTGCTGCTCGGCGGACGGGTGCGGGCCGGCACGCTGGCGACCGTCGACCACTGGACGACGAAGATGCTCGCCGGCTTCGTCCTCGATCTCGCCTACATTGGGGCCAACGGCATCTCACGTGAGCACGGCCTGACCACCCCCGACCCCGCCGTAAGCGAGGTCAAGGCCCAGGCCGTCCGCGCCGCACGCCGGACGGTCTTCGCCGGCGTGCACACCAAGTTCGGAGCCGTCAGCTTCTGCCGCTTCGCCGAGGTCGGCGCCCTGGAGGCGATCGTGACGAGCACCCTGCTCCCCACCGCCGAGGCCCATCGCTACGCCCTGATGGGCCCCCAGGTCATCCGGGTCTGACCCACCAACGCCACACCCACGCCCTCCCCGCAGGGCTCTTCCCCACCCCGCAGTGCCCCATATCTCCCGATTCCTCCAGGAGCGATCCATGCGAACCCCGAGCCGACGGAGGCCGCGAGTCACGCTCGCCATGGCCGCCGCAGGGACGCTGCTCGCCCCGCTGCTCTCCGGCTGCTGGGTCGGGGCGGGCGGGTCCGGTTCCGGCGGCGACTCGATCAATGTGCTGATGGTCAACAACCCCCAGATGACCGAACTCCAGAAGCTCGCCCCGCGCTTCACCAAGGAGACCGGCATCAAGGTCAACTTCACCGTCCTGCCCGAGAACGACGTCCGCGACAAGATCAGCCAGGACTTCGCCAACCAGGCCGGCCAGTACGACGTGGCCACCCTGTCCAACTACGAGATACCGATCTACGCCCGCAACGGCTGGCTGCACGAGATGGACTCGTACGTCGCGAAGGACCCCGGCTACGACGAGCAGGACATCCTCAAGCCGATGCGCGAGTCCCTGACCGCCAGCGACGGCAAGCTCTACGGCCAGCCCTTCTACGGCGAGTCGTCCTTCCTGATGTACCGCAAGGACGTGTTCGCGGCGAAGGGCCTGACGATGCCGGCGCACCCCACCTGGCAGCAGGTCGCCGACCTCGCCGCCAAGGTGGACGGCGCCCAGTCCGGCATGCGCGGCATCTGTCTGCGCGGCCTGCCCGGCTGGGGCGAGATGATGGCGCCGCTGACCACCGTCGTGAACACCTTCGGGGGCACCTGGTTCGACAAGGGCTGGAAGGCCCAGCTGGACGCGCCCGGGTTCGAGAAGGCGACGAAGTTCTATGTCGACCTCGTCCGCAAGCACGGCGAGTCCGGCGCCCCCCAGTCCGGCTTCGCCGAGTGCCTCAACAACATGACCCAGGGCAAGGTCGCCATGTGGTACGACGCGACGTCCGCGGCCGGCCTCCTCGAGGCGAACGGCTCCCCGGTCAAGGGCAAGCTCGGCTACGCCCCCGCACCCGTCGAGCAGACCAAGTCGTCCGGCTGGCTGTACACCTGGGCCTGGGGCATCCAGAAGGCCTCCCGCAACCCCGACAAGGCCTGGAAGTTCGTCTCCTGGGCGTCCAGCAAGCAGTACGAGGAACTGGTCGGCCAGACCAGCGGCTGGTCCAACGTCCCGGCGGGCAAGCGGGCGTCGACGTACACGAACCCCGACTACGTCAGGTCGGCCGCCGCCTTCCAGGAGATGACCAAGGAGGCCATCGAGAGCGCCCGCCCGAACGAACCCGGCGTCCAGCCGCGCCCCGCGCCCGGCATCCAGTTCGTCGACATCCCCGAGTTCACCGATCTCGGCACCAAGGTCTCCCAGGAGATCAGTTCGGCCATCGCCGGACGACAGTCCGTCGACTCGGCCCTGACGAAGTCCCAGCAGCTCGCCGAGAAGATCGCCAAGGAGTACGAGGGACGATGACCGCGACGACAGCCCCCTACACAGCGACACCCGCACGCGCCACGCGGCCGCCCTCCGCCCGCCTGCGCGCCTGGGCCACCCGGGCCCCCCTTCTGCCCGCCCTGGTCTTCATGATCGTCGTGACCCAGCTGCCGTTCGTGGCCACGGTGGTCATCTCCTTCCTCGACTGGAACGCCCTCTACCCGAAGGCCCGTCACTTCGCCGGCGTCGACAACTACCGCCAGGTCCTGACCGACGCCGACCTGCGCCACTCGGTGTGGACGACCGTGCTGCTCACGGTCACTGTGGTGCTGGTCAGCCTGGTCATCGGCCTCGCCCTCGCACTGCTCCTGAACCAGCGGTTCCGCGGCCGGGGCATCGTCCGCACCCTGCTGATCGCCCCCTTCCTGGTGGTCCCGGTGGCCGCGGCCCTGCTCTGGAAGCACGTCCTCTACAACCCCGAGTACGGCCTGCTCAACGGCCTGTTGCACTACGTCGGCGGACCGCAGCCCGACTGGATCTCGAGCACCCCGCTGCTGGCGGTCGAGGCCGCGCTGGTGTGGCAGTGGACGCCGTTCATGATGCTGATCCTGCTCGCCGGGCTGCAGAGCCGCGACCCCGAGCAGATCGAGGCCGCCTGGGTGGACGGCGCGAGCGAATGGCAGGTCTTCCGCTATCTGACGCTTCCGCACCTGCGCCGCTATCTGGAACTCGGCGCCCTGCTGGGCTGCATCTACATCGTCCAGAACTTCGACGCGGTCTTCACGATCACGTCCGGCGGCCTCGGCACCGCCAACCTCCCCTACACCGTGTACCAGAGCTTCTACCAGGCCCACGAGAACGGCCTCGCCTCGGCCGCCGGCGTCCTGGTCGTCATCGGCTCGATCATCATCGCGACCTTCGCCCTGCGCGTGGTGTCGTCCCTGTTCCGCGAGGAGGTGTCCCGCGCATGAGCAGCCTCGCCATACGCGTCAGGAAGCACCGGGGCCTCAGCATCGGTCTGGTGGCCTGGCTGGCCGGCATCGTCTTCTTCTTCCCCATCGCCTGGATGGCGCTGACGTCCTTCCACTCCGAGGCGGACGCGGCGACCAACCCGCCCTCCTTCGGCGCCGCCCTCACCCTGGACGGCTACCGCGAGTTCTTCGGAGCCGGCGGTGGCGCGAGCCCCTGGCCGGCGCTGATCAACTCGGCGGTCGCCTCGATCGTCTCGACCCTCCTCGTCCTCGTCCTGGCCTTCCCGGCGGCCTACGCGCTGTCGATCCGGCGGGTCAAGAAGTGGACGGACGTGCTGTTCTTCTTCCTCTCCACGAAGATGCTGCCGGTCGTGGCCGGGCTGCTGCCGATCTACCTGTTCGCGAAGAACACCGGGATGCTGGACAACATCTGGTTCCTGGTCATCCTCTACACCTCCATGAACCTGCCGATCGCGGTGTGGATGATGCAGTCGTTCCTCGCCGAGGTCCCGGTCGCGGTGATCGAGGCGGCACAGATCGACGGCGCCCGCCTCCCGACGATCCTCGCGCGCGTGGTCGCCCCGATCGCCCTGCCCGGCATCGCCGCCACCTCCCTGATCTGCTTCATCTTCAGCTGGAACGAACTTCTCTTCGCCCGAGTCCTGACAGGCGTGGTCGCCGAAACCGCCCCCGTCTTCCTGACCGGCTTCATCACGAGCCAGGGCCTGTTCCTGGCCAAGGTGTGCGCCGCGTCGCTCGTCGTCTCCCTGCCGGTGCTCGCCGCGGGGTTCGCCGCCCAGGACAAGCTGGTCCAGGGCCTGTCGTTGGGAGCCGTGAAATGAAGGCCGCTGTCATCGAGTCCGTGGGCCGTGCCGTCGTCACCGAGGTCCCCGACCCGACACCGGGCCCCCGTGAGGTCGTGGTGGAAGTGGCCGCCTGCGGCCTGTGCGGAACCGATCTCCACATCCTCCAGGGCGAGTTCGCGCCCAAGCTGCCGATCGTGCCGGGCCACGAGTTCGCCGGCGAGGTGGTCGGCGTCGGCGCCCAGGTGACCGAGGTGGCGATCGGCGACCAGGTCGCGGTCGACCCGTCCCTGTACTGCTACGAGTGCCGCTACTGCCGTGACGGCCACAACAACCTCTGCGAACGCTGGGCCGCGATCGGCGTGACCGTCCCGGGCGGGGCCGCACAGTACGCGGTCGCCCCGGTCGCCAACTGCGTGAAGCTCCCCGAGCACGTCCGCACCCAGGACGCGGCACTGGTCGAGCCACTGTCCTGCGCGGTACGCGGCTACGACGTCCTCAAGTCCCGCCTGGGCGCGCACGTCCTCATCTACGGCTCCGGGACCATGGGCCTGATGATGCTGGAACTCGCCAAGCGGACCGGCGCGGCCAGCGTCGACGTGGTCGACCTGAACCCGGCCCGCCTGGAGACCGCCCGCGGTCTCGGCGTCTCGGCGTCCGCCGCGAACGCCGACGAGCTGGACCGCCCGCGGGGCTGGGACGTGGTGATCGACGCGACCGGCAACGCGGCGGCGATCCAGGACGGCCTGGAGCGGGTGGCGAAGGCGGGCACGTTCCTCCAGTTCGGCGTCGCCGACTACGCGACCCGGGTCACGATCGACCCGTACCGAATCTACAACCAGGAGATCACCATCACCGGCTCCATGGCCGTCCTGCACAGCTACGAGCGCGCGGCGGAGCTGTTCGCGAACGGGGTGCTGGACCCGGAGGTCTTCATCAGCGACCGGCTCCCGCTGGACCGGTACCCGCAGGCGCTGGAGCAGTTCGCGGCGGGGGTGGGGCGGAAGATCGTCGTCGTCCCCTGAGCCGATCGGGGGGTTCCTGGGGCCGCTCGACGGTAAGGGAACGGTAAAGCGGTGTCGTTCGTTCACCTGGCATGACAGCTATGACCCCTGGCTCGAACATCCCTCTCACCGCCTCCCGGGTGGCGGTGGACGTCGCCGCCCCGGTGCGGCTCGACGTGTCGGGCCTGCTGCTCACGAGCGACGGCAAGGTGCGCTCCGACGACGACTTCATCTTCTACAACCAGCCGAGCGGCCCGGGCGTGACCCACCGCTCCGGCGGCGGTACGGCGCCGGACGCGATCACCGTCGACACGGCCGCCGTGCCGCCCGGCATCGAGAAGATCGTGGTCACCGCGAGCCCCGACGCCACAGGCCAGACCTTCCAGGGCATCGAGCCGACGGCGACGATCCGCAACGCGGACGACGGCTCGGTGCTGGGCACGTTCACGCCTCCGCAGCTGGGCACGGAGACGGCCCTGGTGGTCGTCGAGATCTACCTGCGCAACGGCGCGTGGAAGGCCCGCGCGGTCGGCCAGGGGTATGCGAACGGGTTGGCGGGCATCGCCACGGACTTCGGAGTGACGGTGGAGGAACCGGCACCGGCCGCACCGGCCGCACCGCCGCAGCCGGTGGCCGCGCCGCCCACCCCCGCCGTCGCTCCTGCCGCTGCCGCTGCTCCTGCCCCAGCTCCCGGTGCCGGGAAGATCAACCTCGACAAGGGCCGGGTCAGCCTCCAGAAGAACCAGACCGTGTCGCTGGTCAAGGGCGGCAGCCCGCTGCTCTCCCAGGTCATGATGGGTCTGGGCTGGGAGCCGGCGTTCCGCGGCAAGGACATCGACCTGGACGCCTCGGTCATCGCCTACGGCCCGCAGCGCGACCACGTCGACAGCTGCTACTTCGGCAAGCTGTCCATCCTCAACGGCGCGATCAAGCACTCCGGCGACAACCTCACCGGTGAGGGAGGCGGTGACGACGAGGTGATCGTGGTCGACCTCGGCCGGATTCCCCCGGAGGTCACCGGCCTGGTCTTCACCGTCAACTCCTTCTCCGGCCAGAAGTTCACGGAGGTCGCCAAGGCCTACTGCCGCCTCCTGGACGCGGCGACCGGCGAGGAACTGGTCCGCTTCGACCTCACCAACGCGGAGGCGCAGACCGGCGTGATGATGGCCAAGCTGGTCCGCCAGTTCTCCGGCGAATGGGACATGACGGCACTCGGCGAGTTCGTGAAGGCCCGCACGGTCCGGAACATGGTGAAGCCGGGCGCGCAGGCGCTGTAACGGCCGTGAATCGGCACGGTCCCGCGCTCCTTCCGGGGGCGCGGGACCGCCTCTTTCCCTTTCGGCCCGTCAGAACAGGGCGCTGTACGCGTTCAGCGCGGGCTGCCCGCCCAGGTGGGCGTAGAGGACGGTCGAGCCGGCGCCGATCTCACCCCGTCCGACGAGGTCTATGAGCCCCGCCATCGACTTCCCCTCGTACACCGGGTCGGTGACCATGCCCTCGGTACGGGCGGCGAGCCGCATCGCCTCCAGGGTGGCCTCGTCCGGGATGCCGTAGACACCCGCGTGGTACCGCTCGTCCAGCTCGATGTCGTCGATGGTCAACTCTCGCTTGACACCGATCAGTTGACCGGTCCACTGGGCTATGCGGGCGACCTGCTCGCGGGTCTCGGCGGGCTTGGCCGAGGCGTCGATGCCGATGACCCGGCGCTCGCGCCCACCGGCCTCCGCCAGCGCCGCGAACCCGGCTGCCATCCCGGCCTGGGTCGACCCGGTCACCGAGCAGACGATCACCGTGTCGAAGAAGACGCCCAGCTCCCGCTCCTGCTCGGCGACTTCGTACGCCCAGTTGGCGAAGCCGAGCCCGCCGAGCGGATGGTCGGAGGCGCCGGCCGGGATGGCGTACGGCCTGCCGCCGGACTCCTCGACCTCGCGCAGCGCCCCCTCCCAGCTCTCCTTGAACCCGATCCCGAAACCGGCCCGCACCAGGCGTACATCGGCCCCGGCCAGCCTGCTGATCAGGATGTTGCCGACCTTGTCGTACACGGAGTCCGGCCACTCCACCCAGCTCTCCTGCACCAGCACGCACCTGAGCCCGGCGCGGGCGGCAACGGCGGCGACCTGACGGGTGTGGTTGGACTGCACCCCGCCGATGGAGACGAGGGTGTCGCAGCCCTGGGCGAGGGCGTCGGCCACCAGGTACTCCAGCTTGCGCGTCTTGTTCCCGCCGTACGCGATACCGGAGTTGCAGTCCTCCCGCTTGGCCCACAGCGCGGCCCCGCCGAGGTGGGCGGTGAGGCGCTCCAGCGGATGCACGGGCGAGGGGCCGAAGAGGAGGGGGTAGCGCTCGTAGGAGGAAATGGAGGGAGAGAGGGACATGGAGGCTCCTGGTGTCAGTCGGGGTCGGCCAGGTCGGCGAGGGTGTGCCAGATGTCGGCGGTGACCCGGACCGCCGTCCGTGTGTCACCGGTCGCGCACGCCTCGATGAGCCGCTCGTGCAGGCCCGCCGAGCGGCAGGAACCGCCCTCACCGAAGCGGCGGCGCTCCAGGCGGCGGATGAGCGGGGTGTAGCGGGCGACGGTGGCGGCGGCCGCGCGGTTGCC
Source organism: Streptomyces sp. NPDC096040 (assembly GCF_040303265.1). Lineage (NCBI taxonomy): Bacteria > Bacillati > Actinomycetota > Actinomycetes > Kitasatosporales > Streptomycetaceae > Streptomyces > Streptomyces sp. NPDC096040. The sequence goes on along the minus strand of NZ_JBEOTA010000023.1, from coordinate 34,517 downwards.
GGCCACCCGGATCAGTACGTCGTGCAGCTCGTCGTCCGCGCGCAGGGCCTCGTCCACGTCACCGGCGCGTACGGCGGCGGCGAACCGGTCGTTGGCCGCGCGCATCATGTCGAGGTCGGTTTCCCGCAGCCGGGGTACGGCGGCCCGGGTGGCCAGTTCGTGCATGGCGCCGACCACGGCCGCCGCGTCCCGTACGTCGGCGGCCACGACCGGGGTGACCCGCGTGTAGCTCTGCGGCTTGCTCTCCAGGAGTCCCTCGTCGACAAGCCGGGCGAACGCCTCGCGCACCGGCGCCCGGGACAGCCCGAGCCGCTCCGCGAACTCGGCGTCCCGCACCACCGCGCCGGGTTCGATCTCCCCGGTGACGATGGCATCGCGGATGGCTTCGTAGGCGCGGTCGCGGAGCAGGGTGCGCGGCACGGGTCGCAGGGCCTCCATGGACTGAAATGTTAGATATCAATCAAGGCGGAAGCAAGGGCGCGGGTGGGCAAGGGTGTGGCCCGCACCCCCCGTGAAGGTGCGGGCCACGCTCATGGGCCGGAGGTCAGGCGGCTGCCGCCCACGGCCAGTCGGCGTCCCGGGCGGCCTCCAGCAGCGGCACCATCCGGAAAGCCGCGTCCGAAAGGCCCCCGAAGGTGTGCCTGTTGGCGTTGCCGGACGGGCCGTGGCCCACCCGGTAGCCGGCCAGGTTCCAGGTGTAGACCGGGACATGGGCCGGGACCTGCTGGGTCGGGTCGCCGTGCCGGTTGTAGGTGTACTGCTCGTCGGTGACGATCAGCACCCGGTCCTGCCCCCGGTAGTGCGAGCGGATCGCCGAGGTGGTGTCGGTGCCGCCCAGGTCGCCGAAGCGGCCCAGGACCTTCAGCACGGACTCTCCCCGCTCGAAGGCCAGCCGCTTGCTCGACGTACCGAACTCGACGAGGTCCGCGTCCGCCGCCCGCAGCGCGAGCGCCGTACCGAAGATCGCCGCCGCGTCGGCCCGGTTCAGCTCCGAGCGGTCGGACAATCGCGAGTAGAACATCGAGCCCGAACGGTCGACGAGCACCAGCGTCCGCCCCGGCAGCGCGGGCACGTTGGCCAGCGAGTGGCCGAGCGCCCGCTCCAGCGGGTGGGACCAGCGCAGCGACGGGGCATGCTGGTACGCGGCGAGGTACCGGAACGGGAACTGCCGCGAGCGCGCCACCTCCGCCGGGTCGCTGATCCGGGCCGCGACCTGGGCGGCGACCTCGTCACAGACACCGGCCTCGTCGAAGTTCCGCAGATTACGGGCGAGCGCCATGGTCCCCATGGACGGGATGACCGCCTCCCAGGCGGCCTTGTCCATCGGGCCCTGGAGCCATCCGGCCAGCGCCTCCCAGGTCAGCCCCGCCGCCGCGAGCCGCTCGGCGCCACCCGGATCGGTGACGACCGCACGCCGCCGGGCGACGGGCAGCGCCATCAGCTCGCGGTGCGCGGCGAGCACCGGGCTCGACGCGGGCGGTACGGCGGTGTCGGGGTGGTGGCGCCGGTCCAGCGCGTACTGGAACAGCTCGCCCTGCCACGGCTTGTCCGGGTCCGGCGCCGCGTGCACCAGGTTGAGGATGTCGCCGAAACGGTACCCCTTGGCCGCGGTGTCGTACTTGAGCAGCGACTTGCCGTGGTAGAGCCGCCGTACGGCGTCGGCGATCCCCCGCTTGACGGGCTTGGGGACGGCACGGCCGTAGGTCGCCGTCCAGTAGGCGAGCAGCTCGCCGGGCTCGTCGGGCCGCTGAAGCACGGAGGCGACGACCTGCCGGTTCGAGGGGCCCTCGGTGGCGTCGGCGGCAAGGCGTGCGTGGACGTACTCGGCGGCGCCCACGAGGGAGGCGGTCCGCATGTTGCCCTCGCCGCGCAGCCAGCCGAGCAGGCCGGCGGTCCAGGCCGGATCGGTGACGGCGAGCCCGCGTACGAGCTTCGTGTACCGGTCGTCGCGGTCGGCACCGGTCTCGTAGAAGGTCCGCTGCGAGACGAAGTTGGAAAGAGCGAGCAGAAAGAGCTCGGAACGCGTGTCCCGCTCCTGGCCACGGCCGCCCTGATAGGTGCGGAGCACGCGTCCGGTCGAGGTGACCCGCGAAGTGGGCTGCGCCCGGGCCGCCTTGGTGTTGAATCGCGCCATGGTGAATTCCCCCCGAATTCATTGGAGTCTGGGAGGAGGCGCAACAAGAGGTGGGTGTCCGAGATCAGGAATCGACGGCGGACTTTAGTCAGATGCTCTGTCCATTGAGCTACACCGGCCGGCAGCCGATGACGGGAGTCGAACCCGCAGCCTTCTGATCCCACTGAAGTAACCGCTGCCTGCGCACCGGACCCCCACCCTGAGCTGCGCCTCCCGAGTTCAGTGACACACGCACCGGGAGGTGCATGAAGTTTTTGGTGTCCAGAGTTCGAGGTCGGCGGAACCGACATAGGTGCTCTAGCCCCTGAGCTACACCGGCCTGTTGTACCGGTGGCGGGACTCGAACCCGCGGCCTCCCCATTAAGAGTGGAAGTAAGTCCTGCCTTCGCACCTGGACGTTCATCACCTTAAGAGGAGTGCCGCGGGACGAGCGAGCGAATTAATCAGCCGCGCTTCTGGCGCTTCCAGGGCCCGGTGATCGCGAGCATGATGCCCGGAGTCTGGATGTTGGCGTACAGGGTCCGGCCGTCGGGTGAGAAGGTGACGCCGGTGAACTCGCTGTATTCCGGCTCCGCTTCGGTGCCGATGTTCAGCTCGTTGCGGGCGATCGGGTAGGTGCGGCCGCTGTCGGTGGCGCCGAACAGGTGCTGGATGCCCTCGCCGTCCTCGGCGATGACCAGGCCGCCGTACGGGGAGACGGTGATGTTGTCCGGGCCGTCGAAGTTGCCGTCCACGGACGGGTCCGGGTTGACGCCGATGAGGACCTTCAGGGTGAGGGTGCGGCGCTTGGGGTCGTAGAACCAGACGGCGCCGTCGTGCTGGACGGGGCTCTCGGCGCGGGCGTAGGAGGAGACGACGTAGGTGCCGCCGTCACCCCACCACATGCCTTCCAGCTTCCGGGCGCGGGTGACCTGGCCGGCGGTGAACTGCTTGCGGACCGAGGTGGTCCTGGCGTCACGGTCGGGGACGTCCACCCAGTCGACGCCGTACACGGTGCCGATCTTCGTGGCGCGGGAGAGATCGTCGACGAACTGGCCGCCGGAGTCGAAGCACTTGAAGGCCTGGAGCGTGCCCGCGTCGTCGGCGAGGGTGCGCAGCTTGCCGCGGCCGTGGTGGAAGTGCTCCGCCGGGGTCCAGCGGTAGAGCAGGCCGTTCGGGTTGGACGCGTCCTCCGTCAGGTACAGGTGGCCGCGCTTGGGGTCGACGACGACCGCCTCGTGGGCGTACCGGCCGAGCGCCTTGATGGGCTTGGGGTTCCGGTTGGCCCGGCGGTCCTCGGGGTCGACCTCGAAGACGTAGCCGTGGTCCTTGGTGAAACCGTTGGTGCCCGTCTTGTCCTCGGTCTCCTCGCAGGTGAGCCAGGTGCCCCAAGGGGTGTTGCCGCCCGCGCAGTTGGTGGCGGTGCCCGCGATGCCGACCCACTCGGCGACATGGCCGCCGGGGCGGACCTCAACGACCGTGCAGCCGCCGGCCGCGGCCGGGTCGTACACCAGGCCCTCGGTGAGCGGCACCGGGTGGGCCCAGTTGGCGCGGGGGCCGGCCAGTTCGTGGTTGTTGACGAGGAGGGTGGCGCCGCGCGGGCCGTCGAAGGTGGAGGTGCCGTCGTGGTTGGAGGGGGTGAACTCGCCCGACTCCAGCTTGGTCTTGCCGCTGTATGTGATGACCGTGTACTCGAAGCCGGCGGGAAGCGCGAGGATGCCGTCGGGGTCGGGGAGCAGCGGCCCGTAGCCGACACCGCCGTGTCCGTGCCCTGCCTCGGCCGCGTCGGACGCCTCGGTCTCGGTGGACGCGAGGGCGTTCGGCGCGGTGGCGAGGGCGCCGACGCTGCCCGCCAGCGCGACACCGGCACCGGTGATCGCGGATTTCCTGGCGAAGTCCCTGCGGGTGAGCGACATAAGTTCTCCTGTGACGGTCGGAGTGCCGTGGAGGGTGGCGGACCTCAAGTCGGCGCACACGCTCCCGGCCGATCCTGAACTCCGCCTGAACTCAGGGCGACATCGGCTTCGGGTGTTCCATGAATCCGTAAGCACCGCCCCACGGTGGCCAAAAGCCCCGCCCAAGAACCCGCCCAAGAACCCGCCTCTCCGGCCGTCTGCCTCCCGGCCGGGAACAGGCCTTGTCGGCCGCCTACTCCCCGTGCTGGGACCGCGCCTTGAACGCCGCCTTACGGGCCTCCTTCGCCACCTTCTTGTCCGGGTGCAGGCGCCCCATCGCCTCCAGGACGTCGGCCGTGTCCGGGTGATCCACCCGCCACGCCTCGGCGAAGAACCCGGCGTGCTGCTGGGCCAGCCCCTCGACCAGGGCCTGCAGTTCCTCCGAGTTTCCTTCGGCGGCCAGCTGCGCGGCGACCGTGTCGATGGTCAGCCAGAAGATCATGTCCGGCGAGGGCGCCGGTACGTCGGCGGCGCCACGCTCGACCAGCCAGACCCTGGCCAGGCCGCCCAGTTCGGGGTCGTCGAGCACCTCGCGGAGCGCAGGCTCGGCCTCCGTGCCGACCAGGGACAGCGCCTGCTGGCAGCGCAGCCGGCGCAGCGGCGCCCCCGCGTCCTCGCCGCGCGCGGCGGCCAGCAACTCCCGTGCGGCGGCGAGTGATTCACGACGGGCCAGCCACTGCTCGGTCTCGGCCTGCGCGGCCCCCTGCGAAAACGCGGCCATACCGTCGAGCAACGCGTCCGCGCCCTTGTCGGCGAGCTCCCCGACCGCCGGCGCCTCGAACCCGGCCTCCAGCAGCCGCGCCCGCAGCCCGTACGCGCCGAGCGCGGTGAGCCGCACCATGCCGTACCGGGAGACATCACTCTCGTCGACCGGCCCCGCCGCCGGCTCCTCCTCCGCGTCGGCCATGAGCGCCTCGTCGACCGGCTGGTACTCGACGAGCCCGATCGGCTCCAGCATCCGGAACTGGTCGTCGAGCCGCATCATCGCGTCGGAGACCTGTTCGAGGACGTCGTTGGTCGGCTCCCCCATGTCGCTGGGCACGATCATCGACGCGGCGAGCGCGGGCAGCGGCACCGGCGCCTCGCCGGGACCGCCTTCGCCGAGCGTCAGCAGGTACAGGTTGCCGAGGACGCCGTCGAGGAACTCCGCCTCGGCCTCGGGGTCCCAGCCGAGTGACGAGAAATCGACCTCGCCGCCCTCGCCGAGCGCGTCGACAATTCCGTCCAGGTCGGGCACGCTCGCGTCGCCGATCACCGTCTCCAGCGCGGCCAGCCACACCGCGAGGATGTCATGCGGCGAGCCCCCGGTGAGCAGTGCCAGCTCCTCCCCCGCCGCCACGGTCCCGGCCTCCTCGTCGACGATCTCGACGAGCCCGGCGTCCAGGGCGACCCGCCAGGCCTCGGCGGCGTACGCGGCGGCATCGTCCCCGGTGAGCCCGAGCAGTTCGGCGGCGGCCGGGAGGTGTTCCTCGGCCAGTCCGCCACCTGCGTCGACGCGGGTGTCGGGCCCGGCCCAGCGGGCGAGCCGGGCGGCCCGGGACAGCAGCGGCGTGGCCAGCGCGGCGCTCGCCAGCTCCGCTTCGGAAAGCAACCGCACCGGCGGCAGGGGGGAGCTGTCTGACATCGGGTGGTTCTCCTCGGACGCCTCAACGGTCGTACGACGACGGGCACGCCGTACGACGGCCGTACGACCATCGGGACGCCGTACGGCTCAGCCGCTCAGCCTAGACGGATTTCCACCCATGCCGCCCGGTTCATCTCCTCGCCGGGCTCCGTACATGGCCGAAACCTTGACAACTCCCCCGTGCAGGTACGAGATTGACGCGCGTAGAAAGCAGGGGGGACAAGTGTTCACTCTTTGTCTACGCGTGTCATGCCCATTCCATGACTCGCCCTCGTCCCGGCACCGTTTATGTCCCCGGAGGGATTTCCTTGCCGAGCAGGTCTTCCGCGCGTCTCGCCGCGCTCACCGTCGCCGCCGTCTGCAGCGCGGCGTCCACCGTCGCCCTCACCTCGCCGGCCCAGGCCGACGGGCTGCGCATCCATGACATCCAGGGCACCACACGCATATCGCCGTACGCCGGCCAGAAGGTGACGGACGTCCCCGGCATCGTCACGGCCACGCGCACCTACGGCTCCTCCCGGGGCTTCTGGCTCCAGGACCCGACGCCGGACGACGACCCGGCCACCAGCGAGGGCGTCTTCGTCTTCACCAGCTCCACCCCGAAGGTCGCGGTCGGCGACTCGGTCACGGTCACCGGCACGGTCTCCGAGTACGTCCCCGGCGGCGCCTCCACCGGCAACCAGTCGCTGACCGAGATCACCAAGCCGACGGTCACCACGGTCTCCACGGGCAACGCGGTGCCGGCGCCGGTCGTGATCGACCGGAAGTCGGTCCCCGGCAAGTACGCCCCGGCGGGTGACACGGCCGCGAGCGGCTCGATCAACAGCCTGACGCTTCAGCCGAAGAAGTACGCCCTGGACTACTACGAGTCCCTTGAGGGCATGAACGTCCAGGTCCGCGACACCCGTGTGGTCACCGCCACCGACCCGTACTCCGAGCTGTGGGTCACGGTGAAGCCGCACGAGAACCGCACCGTCCGCGGTGGCTCGCTGTACCGCTCCTACAACGACCAGAACACCGGCCGCCTCCAGATCCAGTCCCTGGGCTCGACCGCCGACTTCCCTGTGGCGAACGTCGGCGACACGCTGACCGGCGCCACGACCGGTCCGATGGACTACAACCAGTTCGGCGGCTACACCCTCGTCGCGAGCCGGCTGGGCGCCCTGAAGAGCGGCGGCCTGCAGCGCGAGACGACGAAGAAGCAGTCACGGAGCGAGCTGGCCGTCGCCACCTACAACGTCGAGAACCTCGACCCCTCGGACGGCACCTTCGCCGCGCACGCCTCCGCGATCGTGAACAACCTCCAGTCGCCCGACATCGTGTCCCTGGAGGAGATCCAGGACAACAACGGCGCGACGGACGACGGCACGGTCGCCGCCGATGTGACGGTGAACAAGCTGATCGACGCGATCGTCGCGGCCGGCGGCCCGAAGTACGACTGGCGTTCCATCGACCCGGTCAACGACAAGGACGGCGGCGAGCCCGGCGGCAACATCCGCCAGGTCTTCCTGTTCAACCCTGAGCGAGTGTCCTTCGTCGACCGCGCGGGCGGCGACTCCACCACCGCGGTGGGCGTCACCAAGGTGCACGGCGAAGCCCAGCTGACGGCCTCCCCGGGCCGCGTCGCCCCGTCGGACTCCGCCTGGACCAACAGCCGCAAGCCGCTGGCCGGCGAGTTCGTCTTCCGCGGCAGGACCGTCTTCGTGATCGCCAACCACCTGAACTCCAAGGGCGGCGACCAGGGGCTGACCGCGCAGTACCAGCCGGTGGTGCGGAGCTCGGAGACCCAGCGCCACGCGCAGGCGACGCTGGTCAACGCGTTCGTCAAGAGCATCCTCGACGTCCAGAAGAACGCCGACGTCATCGCGCTCGGTGACATGAACGACTTCGACTTCTCCGGCACCACCAAGATCCTGGAGAGCGGCGGCGCCCTCTGGTCGGCGATCCAGTCGCTGCCGACCAAGGAGCGCTACACCTACGACTACCAGGGCAACGAGCAGGTCCTGGACCAGATCCTGATCAGCAAGGAGATCCGGCGCGAGGGCGACTTCGAGTACGACAGCGTGCACATCAACTCGGAGTTCCACGACCAGATCAGCGACCACGACCCGCAGGTGCTGCGCTTCCGCCTGTAAGCCCTTCGGAACGGTGGCTCAGGACTGGCTGAACACCCCGTTAAGCCAGTCCTGCCAGGCGCTCTCGTTCGCCTCGGCGTCGGCGTCCGGTGCGAAGTCGTGGATGCTGATGCCGACCGGGGCGCCCCAGTGGTTGCGTCCGAAGAACCGGACGAGGGCGTCGTCGGTGCGCAGCCCGATGAAGTACGGGTTGCGGTAGTCGACCACCGCGTCCAGGGTCCGTCCGCCGGGCCCGCGGACGCTCGCCTTCGCACCCTCGGCCAGGTCGTCCGGCAGGCCGAGGGCGCGGCCCACGGCGTCGAAGGCGTCCGGCGCCTGGGCGGCCTCGGGGCCGTTGAGCTGCGCGAAGGTGACCGGGCGGGGCGCGAAGTGGACCAGGTACTCGCGCAGGGTGTGCAGGTAGAAGTCGGTGTGCCTGCTCGCACCGTCGTACTGGCTGTCCCAGTCGTCGGTGAAGATCCCGCTGTGCACATAGCGCACCCAGGCTCGGCGGCCGCCGTCCCGCGGCTCGATGACGTGCTCCAGCTGGTTGACGCTCTGGACCGGGAAGCCGACGTCCTCGCTGCGGACGACCAGGTGGTGCGGCGGTTCGTAGGCGGTGACGGTGGAGCCGAAGGCCGCCGCGCCGCCCACCCGGGGCTCGGGCGGCTCCATCGGCCACAGATAGGCACCGGAGCCGTTGGTGATCGCCTCCCACACCTCCTGGGGCGTGGCGTCGACCTCGAACTCGCGGGCGATCTCGAATTCCTTGGACATGTCGGGGCTCCTGCTGCCTACTGATCCAGTTCGGGAGTGACACGATCCGGGACCCCGGGCCGGTCCTCGGCCGCGGGGCGGGTCTCGGTCGTGGGGCGGGTGTCGGTCGTGGGGCGAGTCTCGGTCGCGGGGCGGGTGTCCGCCGTCGGGTGCGCGTCGACCGTCGGGCGGGCGTCGACCGTCGGGCGGGCGTCGACCGTCGGGTGCGCGTCGACCGTCGGGACCGTCTGGCGGGCATCGACCGTCGGGTGCGCGTCGACCATAGGGTGCGCGTCGACCGTCGGGTGCGCGTCCGCCGTCGGGTGCGCGTCGACCGCCGGGCGGGCGTCCGCCTTGACCGTGGGATGAAGGGCGACGACGATCCGGTGGTCCCGGCCGCCCTCCGTGTCGGGCGCGTCGTACTTGCGGATGAGCGCGCTCACGCCCGCCGTCAGCTCCTGCACGAAGGCCGCACGGTCGGCGACGGAGGCGAAGCGCACCTCGCCGTCCAGCGCGTAGGTCGCCAGCTGCTTGCGGGCCTTGGCGGCACCGCTGATCAGCGTGCCGACGTCGCGCACCAGTCGGGCGCCGAGTGCGAGCAGCCAGCGCGCGGAGAGCTGGTCGCGGAAGCGGTCCGGGTCCGGCTGTACGGCGGGCAGGGCGGCCGGCGAGATGACGTACGACGCGGCGGTCGCGCGCATCAGCCGCTCGTTGACGTTGCCCTTGCGCCGCTCTCCGGCCAGTTCGACCAGGCCGTGCCGCTCCAGCGCCTTGAGGTGGTAGTTCACCTTCTGCCGGGGCAGCCCGACCTTGCCGGCCAGCATCGCGGCCGACGCGGGCGCGGCGGCCAGTTCGGCGAGCAGCCTGGCCCGTATGGGGTCCAGCGACACCGCCGCTGCCTCGGGGTCCTCGATCACGGTGACATCCAGCATGACACCACCGTCTCACCGAAAACTTTTCCTGTCCAGAAGGATCGGCTTTTCGGTGAGACGGTGGAGTGGAGGGCGGACCTGAACGGGTCTCAGTGGCGCCGGCCCCGCCGCAGAGCACCCACGGCGGTGACACCGGCGAGGGCGGCGCCCGCGATCAGCACCGGGCGCGCGTGCCGCAGAGCGGCCCGGACGGCCATGCGCGCGGGGTCCGGGATGCGCCCCTCGGCGGCGCGTCCCGCCTCGACGGCCTTCTCGGACGCCAGATGGCCCGCCCGTCCCGCCTGCTCCTGCACGACGTGCCCACTCCTGAGTGCCCGTTCCTGGAGCGTGTGCCGCGCCTTCGCCATCTGCTCCTGGGCCGTGTGACTACCCTTCACCGCCCGGCCCTGGGCCTGCTGGCCGGCCTTCGTGGCGCCCTCGCGCAGATGGACGGTCAGGGCGCCGGCCTTGTCCTTGAGATCGGCGGCGCGGGCCTGGGTACGGCCCTTGAGGTCGGCCTTCGCCGCCAACGCGCCCGCGGTGCCGGTCAGTCGGGCCCCCGTTCCGTGTGCGGTCCTCTTCGTCATCGGTACTGCCTCTCCTGGTCTCGTCGGCGTCCGCTTCTGCCTGCGGACCCTTCGAGTACCCAGGCCGCCGACAGTCAGACGGGCCGCCCGTCCGTCAGCCCCGCTCCCCGTGCTCGCCGAACCTCGCGAGCCGGCTCTGGAACCAGTCGAGGCGGGGCTGCAACAGGGCTGCCTCCGCGACCAGTTCGGGCACCCCGAAGCGCTCGCCCGGCACCGGCTCGGCGACGACCGCCCCCGTGCCCCCGGCGACGACCCGCAGGCCCTCTCCGGCGAGCCCGGGCGAACCCGGCGAGCGACACCGACGTACGCGCGCGTACACAGCCCCCGCAGGCGGCCGCCAGAGCACGCCAACCGGGCCTGCCCCAGCCCGCGTCGGCGAGCGCGACGGCCGGTAGACCGCAGGCGCACGAGCCGACGGTGGCCGAGCGCACCCGCTGCCGGGCATAGCGGAAGCCGCGTTCGAAACGGATGTCGGCGCCGAGGACGGAGACCTCCAGCAGCACGGCCACCCGGTGCTCGGCGGTGCACAACAGCGCCTCGGCTGCCTCGCGTTCGTGCACACAGCGGAAACCGCAGTCGCACAGCCGCGCGGGCGGGCAGTGCCGCCGGCCGTAGACGCAGGACGCGTCGTCCAGCACCCCGTACGGCAGCGCGCCGCCCAGCGACACACCGGTGAGCCCGGCCCGGGTGCCGTCCTGGGACAGCACCGGGTGGGCGATCTTGTAGCCGGTCGGCGGCTCCGTCGGGCGTTCCGCCGGGAGCCGCAGCCTCATCGGGCGGCCGGGGCCTCTTCGGGCACCGACACGGCCTGGGGGGCGTGGCTCTCTTCGGGGAGTTCGGGTTCTTCGTCGTGAACGAGCGGCCGCTCCCCAGCAATAACTTAGCGTTCCTAAGAAGTACCCCGTAGAAGAATTAAGTAGAGCTAAGACGTCAGGCTGCCGAGACTACCCCCATGACGAACCCACGCGACACCGCCCGCACGCCCCGCCCGGCCCGCTCGCCCCGCCCCTTCGGCCGCACCCTATGTGCGATGGTCACACCGTTCACCGAGACGGGGGCACTCGACCTCGACGGGGCGCGGAAGCTGGCCGCGCACCTGGTGGCGGAGGGGTGTGACGGTCTGGTGCTGAACGGCACCACCGGCGAGTCGCCGACCACCACGGACCGGGAGAAGGCCGAGCTGATCACGGCCGTCCGGGAGGCGGTGGGGGAGCGGGTACCGCTCGTCGCGGGCGTGGGCACCGCCGACACCCGGCACACCGTGGAGCTTGCGCGCGCGGCCGAGAAGGCGGGCGCGGACGGCGTCCTGGTGGTGACGCCGTACTACAGCAGGCCGCCGCAGGACGCGCTGGAGGCGCATTTCCTGGAGGTGGCGGAGGCGAGCGGGCTGCCGGTGATGCTGTACGACATCCCGGGCCGCACCGGCACCCGTATCGAGCCGGAGACGCTGATCCGGCTCGCCGCGCACCCCCGGATCGTGGCCGTCAAGGACTGTTCGTACGACTTCCTCGGCACCCAGAAGGTACTTGCGCACACGGGGCTGGCGTACTACACGGGCTGCGACGAGCACATCCTCGCCCTGTACGCGGTGGGTGCGGCGGGCTGTGTCAGCACGGTCGCGAACGTCGTGCCGGGCCGGGTCGCCGCGATCCTCGACGCGTTCGACGCCGGCGACACCACCCGCGCCACCGAACTCCAGCTGCGGGCCACGCCGTTGATCGAGGCGATGACGGCCGCGGGCCTGCCGGGCACGGTCACGTCGAAGGCGCTGCTGACCGCGCTCGGCCGACCGGCGGGACCGGTACGGGCACCGCTGCGGCCCGCCGGCCGGGAGGCGACCGACGGGCTGCGGGCGGTGTATGAGGAGCTGGTGTCGGCGGTCGGGTGATCAGCGCCCGGCGAAGCCCGGTTCCCAACGCCCCGCGGCACCGTCCTTGCCGTTCCGCATCCAGAGTCACCTTCTCTCCCCTCGTGCCCGGGCCCTGTGACCGTGGTGACGCGTGCGGGGCGGCTCCCTATGCCTGTGCGGCGCGAGAAATATTCACCGGTGCCCGGCGCCCCCGCTGCCGTACGTTGTCCCCGTGAGCCGCCCCCTGTTGTTCCTGGACGTCGACGGCCCCCTCAACCCCTACGCGGCGCAGCCCGAGCGGCGACCCGAGGGCTATACGACGATCCGGGCGACCGTCCGCCCCGGGCGGCCCCTGCGGGTCTGGCTGAACCCGGAACACGGCCCGGCACTGCTCGCCCTCGGTTACGAGCTGTGCTGGGCGACCACATGGATGGCCGAGGCCAACCGCTGGATCGCCCCGGTCGTGGGCCTGCCCGAGCTGCCGTACGTCGACTTCGGCCGGGGCCTGCTGGCCGAGCGGCCGGACGGGGTGCACTGGAAGACAGAGGCGATCGTCGCGTACGCCGGGGGGCGGCCGTTCGCCTGGGTGGACGACGAACAGGGTCCGGCGGACACGCTGTACGTCCGGGCCTACCATCCCGGCCCGGTCCTGCTGCACCACGTCAGTCCCCGGATCGGGCTGCGCGAGGGTGACTTCGCCGCGCTGGCGGAGTTCAGGGCGTCCTTGCCACAGGACGGCTGAGCGCCCTGCCGCCGATGCGGCGGAAGGGCGCTCAGCCTGAATCTTCTTGAAGCAGGGCCGGTCAGTTGTGGCTGTTCTGATTGCGGTGCAGGTCAGGGGGTCAACTCGCCCCGTGGGCCGTATCGGGGCCGTCCTCGGTGCTCTCCTGGTCCCGGAAGACCCGGTCGACGGCGGCCCGAGTGCGTGCCTCGCTGTTCGGCATCAGGTGCGTGTACGTCCGGAGCGTGAAGCTCGGGTCGTGGTGACCGAGGTACTCGCTCAGAGCCTTGATGCTCTCCCCCGCGTCCAGGAGCACGGAGGCGTAGAAGTGACGGAGGGCGTGCATGCCGTTCTCACGGCCGAGGGGTATGCCGGCGGAAGTCAGCGCCGGACGCCATACGGACCGGTTGAAGCGGAACCGGTGGAGAGACTGACGCCGGGCGTTGACGAACAGCAGCGACGCCGTGACCGGTGGGCCGTCCGAGGCCTTCCACGGCAACGTGACCTCTACCGGCGGGTGCTTCGTGATGTGCGCCGCCAGTGCAAAGGAGACCGTCTCGGGAAGCGGCACGTGACGCTCTTTGCCGCCCTTGGGCGGGCCGTAGATCGCCTTTACGCCCCGGATGAGTTTGATCTGCCGGACGACGCGCACCGTCCCGCCAAGGAAGTCGATGTCCTCAAGGGCCAAGCCGAAGATCTCGCCCTGACGGAGGCCGCAGCCCGCCCCGAGAGACACCATCTCCTGGTAGGCATCCGGCACCGCCTCATGCATGGCCATGACGCGGTCGACGGACCACGGCTTGACCTTGCGCCCGTCGAGGGACGGCGCCCGGACGGAGCGAGCCCGGCACGGATTCTCGGCGATGATCCGGTCTTCCACAGCCGCCGTGAACACAGCCGAGACGTTGGCGAAGATGGACCGCCGGTAGGAGGCCGCGCGTCCGGTCTCCTCCAACTGCCGCATCCATGAACGTAGGTGCGAGGGCCGGAACGACGCCATGGGGCGGTCACCGAGGTATGGAAGGGCGTGGACCCGTAACCGGATCTCGACGCTCTCGCGAGTCACCGGGTCGATGGTGAGCGCCGCCATCCAGTCCTTGGCGTACTGGCCGAAGGTGATCGAGCCCGCGGCCGGGTCGATGTACCGGCCCTGCGACATGTCGGCCTCGATGTTGGCGAGCCAGGCTTCGGCCTTGCGCTTCTGCTTGTCCGGGAAGCTCTTGGACTTCTCAGAACCGTCCGGCGCGATGTACCGGGCGCGGTAACGGTGGCCGATGCCGAAGCGGTCAGTCTTACCCCTGACCGACTTGCCGTCCGGGCCGGGGAGGCTCTTGTACCAGCGGTCTTGGATGTGTCCGGCCATCAGGCAGCGGTTCCTTCCATGCGGGACTTGACCCAGGCGCGAACGTCGTCGGGGTCGTAGCGGAGATGCCGACCGACTCGGAAGCCGCGGGGGCCGATGCGCTTGCGGCGCCACTGGTAGACCGTCTCGACGCTGGGGAGGTCGAACAGGTCCACCAGGTCCTCAGGTGTCAGGTATCGGGTGGGGAGGCGTATCGCCACGGTCACCACTCCCCCTCGTCCGGCCGTGCGGCGAGTGCTTCGCGGGCGGTTTCGCGGTTGAGCTGGAGGTCGCGGGCGATGGTGGCTGCGAGGGCGGATTCGCCGGGGGTGTGACCGTGTCCGGCGTACTGCCAGTCGGCCAGGACCAGGACGGTGTCCGGCTCGACGTCGTCCAGGCCGAGGGCGCCGCGTTCCTGTGTGGCGCGGTAGTCGGCGCGTGCCTGGCGGAGTTCGCCGAGGGTCGTGGAGTAGCGGCGGGACTTGGAGGAGAAGTGGCCGCGGAAGCCGAGCATGTGAGCCCAAGCCCATAGGCGCCGGTCCGGGTACAGCGGATCGAGCGTCTTGCAGGCTTCGATCAGACGGCGGGTGTGGTCGGGGACCTGGTGACGGTCGAGTTCGGAGAGTTCGCCGATGCGCCGGTCCAGGGTGCCGGTGGTCTCAGCGGCCTTCGTGGCGTACTTGGCGACGTAGGAGGCGACGGCCTGTTCGGTGATGGCCGATCCGTCCCCGAACGCCTTCACGGGCTGTACGTCGAGCTGGGTGCCCCAGCGGAAAGTGCGGGCGGGCTGGTCCTCGACGGCCGGGGCCGACACGGACGTGTAGGAGTGCGCGGTGGCGGCACGGATCGCGTCGCCGAGGAGCTGCACGGTGGCCCAGGACGGCGGGGCGGTATCGGGTCCGTCGGGGCCGTCGATGCGCATGACGGCGTGGAAGTGGATGGCACCGCGCTTCTGGAACTCGGCGACCTTGCCGTACGAGATGCGGGCGCGCTCCTTCAACTCCCGCTGGGTGATGCCGGCGCGGGCGGCGATCTCGCGGCGGAGGCGGTTGGTGAAGCGCTGCCAGAGCTGTCCGGCGTGGTTGTTGAACAGGACAGCACCCGCGTAGTCGTACGTGCCCGGGTCGAGGGCCGTGCCGAGGGCGGGGTCATCGGCGGGGTGGCGGGTGCCGCAGCGGCAGGCGCCACGGTCGGGTCGGTTGTGGACCGGGCCGAAGGAGGGGGCTGTGAGGGTGGCGAAGACGCGCGGGTGGTCGCGGACGGTGGCGGGGATGTCTCGGCGGTCGTCCCCGGCGAGGCCGGCGCGGATGAGGTGGTAGGTGTCGCCCGCGTAGGTCCAGGCGCAGGACGGGCAGCGGGAGGCGCGGCGGTTGCCGCAGGCGATGCGGAGCCGCCCGCCAGGCTCGGTCCCAGTGGAGTAGTGGTGCAGGGTTTGGCCGGTTGTCTTGTCCTTGTGGATCACCCAGCCGGTCAGGTGGATGGGGTCGGCGCATCCACCGGTGCGGCGGACCTGGTCCTGCCAGCGGTCGAAGCCCGGAGACCCGGCCACCCGCAGCGCGTCGCCAAGGGTGATCGGGTCCAGGCCCGCGAAGGTCGCGGGATGGGTCATGCGGCACCCTCCACGGCGTCAGCGGCCATCCGGTCGAGTTCATGGGCGGCTTCCTCGGCGGCGCGGGCCAGGATGCGCAGGGCTTCGGAGCATTCAGGGCGGGCGATGAGCGCGATTTCGACGAGGCCACCGCCAAGACGGAGGCTGACGAAGCAGTCGCCGTGGTCGGTGCCGTCGAAGACCTGAACGCGCGCGGTCGTGTCCGGCTCGATGTGGGCGGAGGTGGTGATGCTCTTCATGCGGTCACCTCCAGGTCCGCCGCAGCCAGACGCAGGTCCGGGGAGAAGGTGCCGGTGCCGTGGCAGGCCGGGCAGTCCACGAGGACAGTGGGCAGGTTGCCGCGGGAGTCGCGGGCGCCCGAACCGACGACGGCGGTGGCGAAGCCGTCGCAGTTCGGGCAGATCCGGGCAGTTGCAAGGGTGGCCGGGGTGGGGCCGGGCATGATGGGAGTTCCTTCCGGTTCCTGTGGATCGGAGAGAGACGGCGCCCGGGCGGCGGATGCTTGGCGGTATCGGAGCCGCCCGGGGGCCGGTCAGCGGCGCTTGGCCTCGGAGGCGAGCAGGCAGCGCAGGACGACGGCGCAGACGGCGACCGAGGCGCCGGTGATGGCGACGGCCAGAAGCATCGAGACGAGCACGGCGCCGACGACCAGGACCGCGGCGGTGCCGCCGCCGACGAGGGCGAGCGCGGTCCCGGGCGTGAGCTGTACGACCGGCGGGGTGGAGGCCGGGGCGACCGGTGCCGGCGGGGCCGGAGTGCCCGGGGTGATGGTGGTCGGCTCGATGACGGTCGGCGTCTGCGGGGTGACCAGGCCGGTGGGCTGCGGCATGGTCGGGAGCTTGGGCCGGAGCATGAGCGGTTCTCCTTTCTGGGATTACTTGATGGCGGAGTCGATGAGGGGGGCCAGAACGCTGTCGGCGAGGAGGAAGCCGCCGAGCAGGAGCACGGCGATGAGCCACCAGGGCGGGCGGATGAGCTTGATGCCGAGCCAGCCGACGATGATCAGGGCGAGCCAGAGCGGGACGTGCATGGCGGAACCTCCGGTCAGTTGATGTCAGTTGATGCGGCAGCGGTGGGCGCGGGCGGCGAGCTGGGCGGCGGACTGGCTGGAGTAGTCGGCGGACCAGCCGCAGCGGTCGTTGGTGCACACGGCGGCGTGCTTGGTGTGGCCTTTCCGGTCGCGGTGGGTGCCGATCTGTACCGGGCCGATCCGCATCACGGAGTGGAAGTGGTCACGGGCAGGCATGGCAGTCGTTCTCCTTTCTGATCAAGCGAGTTGGGCGGCTATGGCTTCGGCGAGCTGGGGCGGGACGCCGAGGCGGGCGCGGAGGGTGTCTGTGTCGATCGGAGTTCCGGTGCGGGTGCGGTGGTCGTCGGCGACCTTGCGGGCGTGGTCGACCAGCGCGGACGGGACCGGGACGGCCGGAGCAGCGGGCGGGGTGGGTGCGGGTTGAGGTTCGGGAGCGGGAAGCGCGTCGGCGGGATCCTCGACGTCCGCGACCGGCGCGAGGGCGCGTTCGGGCTCCTGGTCGCGCTCAGCGGCGGGGTGCTGAGGTGCCGGATCGGGCTGTGCCGGCGGCGCTTCCGGCGCCGGGCGGGTGGAGGTGTGGGCGAGGAGGGTGCCGCCCATGAAGGCGAGGGCCGGCCAGGCGGCGACGAGGATGCGCAGCCAGGCCGGGACGGCGTTCATGTCGAGGAGTCCGGCGGTGGCGATGTTGGCGCCGAGGGAGGCGGTCAGGGCGATGGCGAACCAGCACCAGGCCAGCCGGGTGGGCCCGTCGGTGCGCAGTCGTCCCCAGGCGGCGACCAGGAGCAGGTCGACGCTGATCGGGTAGGCCCAGGCTTTCCAGCCGGTCTGTCCGGCAGCGGAGGCCAGGTCGTGCAGGTGGGCGAAGGACAGTGCCCCGGCGATGACGGCCTGGACCAGGACGGCGTCGACACGCAGGCGAGCCATCACGGGCTCCTTCCTGTCGTCAGGCATGGGAGGGGTAGGGACCTGGCACGAAGGCGGCCGCGCCGACCGGAGGAAGGGGTGAGGATCAGGTGGTGACGGGGGCCGTCTTGGACAGCTGGACCCGGGCCGAGGGCACTGCGGCGGTGGCGGGACGGAAGGCCGCCAGGGCAGGCACGTCGGGTGTGCGGTGGGCGTGCTTGTTGCAGATGTTCACGGCCTCGCGCAGCGAGGTGTGCGGGGCGCGGATGCGGTGCCAGCCGCCGGTCGAATCGCCCGCGATGGCCAGGCCGCGGGTCGCGGCAGGGATCTGGATAGCTGCCAGGACGGCGTCGGGGGCGATGTCGCCGAAGGCCATGTTGGCGGATGTCTCATCGTTGACGCGGTGGGCGGTACGGCCGGTGAGCTGGGCGCGGAGCATGGTGATGCCCTTGCCGAGTTCGGAGCCGAAGCGCTGCCCGCAGATCTCCAGGTAGATGCCGGCGGCGCGGCCGAGCTGGGCGAGGCGGACCAGGGCGGTGATGATGCGGTCGCGCCGCTTCTCCTCGTCCTTGGTGGCGTACAGGGCGAGTTCGGCGACCTCGTCGACCAGGACCACGACCGGCACCGGCCGCAGATCCTCGGGCAGGTCCCAGATGTCGGCGGCGATCTCCGCATCGGGCACGGCGACGCTGATCCTCTGTTCGGCCCGGATGAGCTGGTACACCTCCTCCATGTGCGACACCAGCGCCTCCAGCAGCTCTAACGCGGTGTCGGGGTTGTCGGCGAGCGCGGAGAACCGGCGGGCGAGCGGGAACAGTTCCACTCCCTGTTTGCAGTCGATGCCGACCAGGGCGACATGGTGCGGGGCGAGCCCGGCAACGAGGTTGCGCTGGTAGACGGACTTGCCTGACTCCGTGGCGCCCAGGGTCAGGCCATGGGGGACAGCTCGGTAGTCGCGGTAGTGCACCGAGCCGTCTTCGCGCAGGGCGACCGGAATGCGCATCGGGCGAGTGTCGAGCCGCGTGGGCATCTGCACCCGCTTGAGTACGTCGTAGCCGGTCATCCGCACCTCCACCACACCCGAGCGGATCTCACGGGAGGTGACTCCGTACAGGCCGAAGGAGTGGCGGAGCCGGTCGGTGGCGGCGGCGACGTCGAACGCATCCTGTCCCGGCTTCAGCTTGAGCCGAAGCACCAGACCGGTACGGGTCGGACGCAGCCTCAGGATGCGCGGCGGACGCGGTTCCGGCACCTCTCGGCGAGTCATCCGGGCCAGGGCGAGGCGCCAGCGGGCGGGCGGCACGGTGAGCCCGCACGCATCCATGACCGAGGTGTAGCGGACCAGGACCCGCACAGTGGCCAAGGTGACGCCGAAGGACAGCCAGTACCAGGCGGGGCGCCGCCACCGCAGAAGACCTGCGGCAGCAGCGACCACCACCCCGGCGACCATGAACCAAGTCATGGTCAGGCCGCCTTCACACCCGTGCCGGCGAGCGAGGTGACCGCGACGGCGCGGAAGGCGATCCCGTGCCGCCTCTGTCCGTTGAAGTCGTTCTCCCACGGCCGGGCGATCAGGCCCGTGAGCGCGACCGGCGTGCCCATGGCCAGGTCACCGGAGATACCGGTCTCCGGGACGGTGATGGACAGGATCTCGACGTCGTCGTTGGCCGCGAACATGACGTCCACGGTCATCAGCTTCATGCCGTCCGCGTCCGTGGCGATCTCACCGGTACGGCGGTCACGGACCTTCGGCTGAGCAGGCTTGGCGACCATCACGGTCGCGGCGGACGTGTCGACGGGGATCTGACGCATGATGGGAAGTCCCTTCAGGGGCGGGAGCGGCGTACTTGCTTGGCGGTGGGTCGCCGCTCCTGAACGTTGATGGAAAGCCGCAGCAAAGCCAGCGAAGAGTTTGCTCTTCCAGCTGGTGCGCACCAGTAGGTTGCATCTGGTGCGCACCAGTTGTCAAGCGTTGCCGTCTGCCTGGAATCTCAACTCGCCTTACTGCGACACCTTCAGAGAACCGCGCCAACCAACGTCCCGGTAGACAACAGGGGTTAACACCCGTCCGGTTAACCCCTGCCGAGCTGGACCGACGTGATGCATGCTGCTGTTACGGCTCAACCCCTCGACGTGGAGCGGCAGTACGCGATGAGTGGACTCAAGACAGCACGGACGGCCCGGGCATGGTCGCAAGAGCGACTCGTGCGCGAGATCGAACGCCACGCACGCCAACACATGCTCACCGTCGCCTCGACCGCCAGTTTGCGAGTGTATGTCTCGGAGTGGGAGAACGGCCGACGGACGATCTCCAGCCACTACGCCAAGATCCTCCGCGCGCTGCTCGGCATCACCGACGACGAGCTGACGACCGGCTCCCAGCCGCCGGCACTCGTCACGGCCGACGGCTACGACGAGCTGATAGACCGGATCGACGAGGCACGAAACGTCAGCCTGACCCTGGTCAAGACATTCACGGAGCAGACCGAACTACTCCGGACCATCGACCGGCAGATGGGCGCCGCCAGCCTGGTCGACCAGATGACATCCCACCTCACGCGGCTGGAAGACGCCCTGACCTTCGCGGTACTCCCGGACACCCGACGCCCGGTAGCTCTGGCTCTTGCCGGAGCGGCGACCCTGGCAGCCTGGCAGGCCCTCGACGTCGGAGCCGTCGAACGAGCCTGGCGCCACTACGAGCTGGGAAAGCGTGCCGCCCAGGAGGCCGAGGAGCCCATGTACCTGGCGCACGCCACCGCCGAGCAGGCATACGTGCTGTGTGACGCCGGACGCCCCGAGACCGCAGTCCAGCTGGTGCGAGAGGCCCAGCGACTCGGTGGCCAGGGCATGTCCCCGCGCCTCAGAGCCTGGCTGTACGCGGCCGAAGCGGAAATCTGCGCCCGCGCCAGACTCCACGCCGACTGTCGGCGGGCCCTTGAGCTCGCGATGCGGCACCTTCCCGCAGGCGAAGAAGCCCGCGACCCGGACATGCTGAGCATCTTCCTGAACGAAGGCCACCTCACCAGGTGGCGCGGGAACGCACTCGCCCTGATAGGCGACGCCGAAGCAGTGGACAGCCTGTACGACGCGCTGAAGGCGACCGACCCCACGTTCATCAGGGCAACGGCAGGACTGCGCTGCGACCTGGCCCAAGCCCACCTCGCCCGCGGCGAGTACGACGAGGCACAGAAGCACCTGCGCCAGGCCCGACTGGTGGCCAGCCGCACCGGGTCAGTACGTCACCGGCGCCGGATCGAACAGCTCACGCAGCGTCTGTAGGCAACGCGCCGGCACCCCGCGAAGCGAGCAGATGCAGCAGGGCAACAAGGGTCCCCGACCCCACCAGCTCCCCACGAGCCATGAGCCCGGGAACGTCGGACAAGGGCACCCAGGCAATGTGCGCAGCCTCTTCCAGATCCGTCGGCTCACCAACAAGCTTCGCCCCACGACCGACGAAGATCTCATGCGGCGAGTCCACCATGCCGACCATGGGCTGGTAAGTAACCACGTGCTCCAGGCCGTTCGGCCGCCACCCGGTCTCTTCCTCCACCTCCCGCATGGCAGCCTGAAGAGGCTCCTCCCCCTGGTCAACAATCCCGCCGGGCAGCTCCCACCCGAAGGCGTCAGGGACGAAGCGGTACCGCCACATCATGAGCACCCGGTCCTGCTCATCGATGACAGCGGCGATGGCCACGTGATGAAGCTTGACGACGTGGTGCTCAAAGCGATCGACGCCCGGCGGCTCCACGTCAACGAGGCTCAGCTTCACCCAGCGGTTGTCATAGAGCGTCCGCTCACCATGGATCTGCCAACGCTCGATATCCGCCGGCGCCTCAGTGGTCACCGACCTGTCCGGCACCCGGTAAGAGCTACGACCGTGCACCTCAACAACGCCCTCGGCAACGAGCTTGGCCAGCACCTGGCGCAGCGCCGTGCGGCCGATCTCCAGCTCTTCCGACAGAGTCCGCTCAGACGGAAGCTTGGAACCCGGCGAGTACTTGCCCGTACCGATCCACTCGTGAATCGTGCGGTAAACCCGCTCCGACTTCGGTCCCATCCGGTGAGCACGCCCCTGCCGTCGTTGGGTGTTCGTTGGGTGTAGCTAAACAAGCGTATCGGCGCACCTACTCACGCGAGTAGGCATCAACCGACGCAGACGATCAACCCGAGCGCGGTAGAACTTTCCCTACTCGATCAAGCCCCGGCTGCGCTCCGCTCCGCCGGGCGCGCTCCCGGCTCCGCGCCGGGCGCCGCTCCTGCCTCCGGCCCGCTCCGCCCGCGCTGCGCCGACGCGCGCCCACATGTGGATAGGGCCGACGGCCATGAGGCGATCACAGCATGGCGCGGCCCTCGGTCAAGACGATGCCTCCGGCGGGGGATCGGCCGGCACCGGGATGGAGGGGGCGCCGTTTCCGCCCGCGGGTCCGTAGTGGTGTGCGCGGGGTGCTCCCATCCCGACCACCGTCGACCCAGGCAGAGCCGAGCAGACGCGGCCCATGGCGTCCAGGTCGTTCGTACAGTGGCGCGCTCCACCTGGACGCCATGAACCACGCCCGCTCCACGGTGTGTGGGTCGACGGCGGACGGGATGGGAGCTGGGGTGAGTGGTGGGTCAAGGCCGAAGTGCGGGTTTTAGGCAGGGCCTGTCCGGCGGATCATTGCGGGGGCCGTTACGCACCCAGCGGTGGTGGGGAGGAAGTGCAGTGCCCTGAGGAACGAATCGGAGTCCTCCCCTCCCCACGATGATGGAGCTGTACATGATCTCCTCGAACCATGCAGCGGCGATCCGGCCAAGATGTTCCGGAGGTCCGGCCGAAGTTAGCGGCTGCACGTGCCTGGTTGGTTCCGGATGCTGCCAGTTCTGAGTGTGGCGCTCGCTGCAGAAGACCCGGTCGCCGAGGATTGTTGCGCCCACACACATGAAGACTGAACTCTTCCCGCCCTCGGGCCGATCGACCAGATCCACGATGAGCGTGACTATCTCGTCTCCCCGGGCTATCGCCTCGTCCAACGCGGCGTAGTAGGCCGCGTGCTCGGCGGGGGGCTCCCACTGCGATTCCTGCGCGGCGGCGCGTCCGTCCTCTTCCTCTTCTTCCGGCTCGAAGACGAGCGCAACAGTGTCGATGGGCCTGCAGTCAGGCCAGGATCGGGCGGACTCCCTCACGACATCCACGAAGGCCTTCTGCTCGCTGTTCAGTTCGTCGTCTTCGAACCAGTCCTCGTACACGCGCGTGAGGGTACGCGGTGAACAGGGGCAACAGGGATGCACCCGTCGGTCGGCGTACCCTCCGTGCCACTCTCGTGCCAGAACGGACGGGGACTCACAGGGAATCGAGGTACACAGCGGTGTGCCCAGCCAGACTCCGCCCAATGTAGGGAATCCGCGGTCGCACGCATGATCGCCCAACCTCGCTCCTAAAGCGGGTGTAGCAGGCGCGGGGTTCGGCCCAGGTGGTGTGGGTCGTGGTGCCGTCCTCACCGACCGCCCCGGCAGGCGGGGGAAGGGACCACATCGAGGACGCGGTTGGACCGGGGGCGCGGTGCGCTCGGACCCGCGTTGGAGCTCGTTCGAGCCAGCATGTGAAGGTGCCATGTCATGATGTCATCATCGGATGATGCTGACCGAGGAGGACGCGCGCCGGCTGGTGCTTGCCGAGATCAACGACGTCTAACGAAGTCAGCGCTGTTACCCTCAACGGGATCCGCTGCTCTTAGTCCCATGGTGACTACGCAGTGCGGCGAAGCGCTTGACGTGCAGGCTCTTAGGCAAGCACCCTGAATCGCTGATGAGGCGTGGGCGTACCCCCTCGCCACCGTCCCAGCACGGCCACCAGCCGCCGACAGGAGCACAGTGACCGCTCTGCACGCCCAGCAGCTCGAACACGCCCTCGATGAGCAGTTCACTGGGGTCATCGCCGTTGACGATCTATCTCAGTTTGGGGAGCGAACCCGGCGGAACTCATTTCTCTCCCGTTCTCTGGCTGCCCTTGCGATCCGAGAGTTCACCGGCTATCCGCTGGAGCGCTGTGCTGAGCTCGTCATCGACTCGTTCGGCGACCAGGGCATCGACGCCGTGGCGGTCGATCTCACCTCGGAAGAGCCCCAGGTCTGGGTGGTGCAGGCGAAGTGGAGTAGCGACGGAACAGCCACCTTCTCCAAGAGCGCTGCCCTCGACCTAAAGAACGGTCTGGAACTACTGATCTCACGGGATTACCAGTGTTTCAACGCTAAGTTGACGCCACACATCCCCGATTTGGAACGGGCACTCAGCAATCCGCGGGTACAGATCACCCTGCTGCCGGCCTGGGCGGGGACCCAGCCGATGGGGGCCGAAGCCAAGGAGGTGCTCGACCGGTTCTGCACGGAGTACGAGGACTCCGTGCGCCTGCGCGCCCTTCGGCTGCCGGACTTCATCCGCATCCTGCGCTCCGGAATCGCCGAACCCCAGATCAATCTGAAGGCCTCGGCCTCGGCCGTCGATGTCAGTCAGATCAAGGAGCCCATCCTGGCATACCACGGCACGATCGGAGGCGCGGAGGTCGCCCGCTGGTACGAGGACAACCACCACCGGCTCTTCCAGCGAAACATCCGCAATCCTCTCGGCGTCACCGCGGTCAATCGCACCCTTGTGGAAACCCTTCGTAGAAAGCCCGAGCACTTCTGGTACTTCAACAACGGGATCACGGTGCTGTGCGACAAAGTGATCATGGGCCCTCGAGGGGACTTGGAAATGGAGGGAGCAAGCATTGTCAACGGTGCCCAGACGGTCGCCTCAGTCCACGAGGCCCACCAGCAAACCCCGGATGTCGTTACACGTGCACGGATCGGCGTCCGCATCATCTCCTTGACGGAGTGCCCCGAGGGCTTCGACCACGACGTCACCCGAAAGACCAACACCCAGAACAGGGTAGAGCCCCAGGACTTCATCGCCCTGGAAAAGGTACAGCAGCAGCTCCGCGACGACTTCCTACTTCGTTTGCGGAAGACCTACGTCCTACGCCGTGGCGAGGAGCCACCACAGTCCAAGGACGACGGTTGCACCCTCAGGGAGGCCGCAACCGCGCTCGCTTGCGCTCACGCCTCGCCGGAACTGTCCTTCCAAGCCAACGTGGACATCGACCTTCTTTGGGATTCGAAACAGCACCACCGACTATTTCCGCTGCACCGTACCGACGCGGTGAAGACCTGGCGCGCCATCCTCGTGCTTCGGGAGGTTGAGCGGCAGATCGACGAACAACGCCCGCAGTGGGAGGGGCGCGCCGGCACACTCGCCGATCTTGGGCGACTGCTCATCGCTCACGTGACCTTCCAGCGCTTGCCTAAAGGCTGGCAGGAGATGCCAGAGTCCGATTGGCCAACGGTACCGGCGCGCGTCGCCCCACTCGTTGACGCCTCCGTAGCCACTTTGATCCACTGGATCGACACAGGGTACGGACCCAAGAGCCAGGTGAGCAGCATCTTCCGCAATGCAGAGCGATATTCTGACGTCGCTGGTTCAGCGCTGGCGACCCTACAGGGCGAGAACCAGCCTCCGCCCCTCTCAGCGGAGTACCGCGCGTCCGAGCGTGAAGGGCACGCACGGAAAGCCAAAGCAGTCACCGTCATCTTCGAGAACAACGCGCTGGAGGAAGGAACGCTCCTGGAGTTCCGCCCAGTCCCCGGCCGCGAACAGCGACAACTCACCCCCTGGCTCACGGCGGATCCGCGCCGGGCGCGTGCAACTTGGACCCGGAATCGCCGTAACTGCCTGGTGTGGGCGGTGGACGGTATCGCCTATTCACCGACCGGCCTGGCCCAGAAGATGCTCGTGGAGGCCGGTCACCAGAGCAAACCGCTTCAGGGCACGCGGCGGTGGTTCGTTCCGCAGCGCGGCTCCCTAGTGGACATCGCCGACCGGTTGCGCCAGGAAGCAGAAGAAGAGGATGAATGAGCTTGTTGCCTAACCTCGCAGGACACGAGGCCAGCTGAGGGTGTCCGAACTGGCAGCCAAGACGACGAAGGTCCAGGCCGCTCAGGGCGGCCCGGGCCGTCTCGTATTCGTCAGTCGACGAGGTAGTGGGCTTCGATGTAGGCGACGGTGGAGTCGTACGGCTCCCCCACCGGCTTCAACATGTACCGGCGGAAGACCGCGGCGGTGGCGCGGCGGGCGCCTCGGTTACGGGCGTCCGCGTTGTCCCATGACTGGGCGAGGGTGTGAGTGACCACTTGGTCGATCTCCTCGGCCAAGTTCCTCTCCGTGACAGTGAGCCCGGACGGTGCGTGGTCGTGGATGATCCGGGACAGGACGCCCACGTGGTCGTCGTCCAGCACGACGACGGCTTCGGCGGGGTGTTTCCCGGCGTCTACGATGGCGCGGGCGACCCGGAGCGCTTCGGACAGGAACTCCAGGGCGTCCTGGGCGTCCTGGATGATCCGGTCCCGCAGCTGCTTTATCCGCTCGGCGAGGGCGGTGTACTTCGCGGAGCCCGGTTCGACGTCCTTGTCAAGGGCGGCCTTGATGTGGTCCAGGATCTCCGCCGCGGACGGCGGCGTCTTGTCCTGGCCGTCGTCCTTGCCGGGCTTGGGGCGGACGAGGGCCAGCAGCTCCTTGAGGATGGCGATGCCTTGGGCGTCCAGGACGAGGGCTTCCTCCTGGGAGGCGACCACGGAGAAGGAGTGGACGTGGGCGTTGATGATCTCCAGGACCATCGGCCCCAGCTCGTTGAGCCGTTCCTTGCGCTCCTCGTCGGAGGACTTCTTGAACAGGGTCGTGTACGCGGACCCAAACAGAGCGAAGCCGTCGCGGAACTTGGTGACCCGCTTGTCGGTGCTGATGAGCGAATACAGGCGGGCCAGGAGCCGGTAGTCCCTGGTGAACACCTCGGCGGCGCCGGGGTGGGCGTCCAGGAAGGTGTTGATGGCGCGCACGGACTCGTAGCCATGGACCGTGAGGTCCAGGCCGTCCACGTCCACGAGGAGGTCTTCGATGCGGGCGAAGACGGTGCGGAACTCCGCGACCAGCTCGGACACGTCGGTGACGAACCCGCCCCCCCTGCCGCCGGCCTTCTCCACGGTGGGGTCGGTGACGGCCCGCTGGACCTCTTCGGCCAGGCCGATGTAGTCCACGACCACGCCCTGCGTCTTCATGAACCCGGTCGGGGAGATCCAGGTGCGGTTCGGACGGGTGATCGTCTGGAACAGAGTGTGGGCCTTCAGCGGCTTGTCCAGGTAGAGGACGCCCTCGTTGGGGGCGTCGAACCCGGTCATCAGCTTCGCGGTCACCACCAGAAGGCACAGCGGGTCGTCCGGGGTGAGGAACCGCCGCTTCTGCTCCTCCTCCTGAACTTCCGAGAGCTTGAACTTCCGCAGGGCAGGGTCTTCGTCCTTGGAGTCCGAGACGGAGATGTTCACCTCGGCGGTGATCCGGCCGTGCCTGCCGACCTCGGCGAGCACCTCGGAGGCCTCGAACCTGGCCAGCAGCTCGTTGATCTTGTCCGTGTACGCCACGGCCAGCTCACGGTTGAAGGTGACGACCTGGGCCTTGAGGCCGTTGCGGTAGGCGCCGGCCAGGTAGTGGTCCACGATGTCCTGGCAGACCGTATGTATGCGGTCGGGGTTGGAGAACACCGAGGTCAGGCGCCCGAACTTGCGGGACAGGGCCTCACGGTCGGGGTCATCGAGGTCGAAGACGTCGGCGAACTGGTCGAACTCGGCCTGCAGTTCCCGGTCGTTCATCTCGAAGGAGACCGGGTGCGGGTCCAGCATCACCGGGACGGTCGCCTCGTCCAGCAGGGACCGGGACACCGAGTACCGGTGCAGCACCCTGCCCGGGTCACTCTCCTCACCAAAGAGGGCGAAGGTGTCGGTGGCCAGGTTGCGCACGGGGGTGCCAGTCATGCCGAAGAACCTCGCGTGCGGCAACGCCGCGCGCATCTGCCCGGCCAGGGACTTCGACCGGGCGGACTGGGTGCGGTGCGCCTCGTCGACCAGCACGATGATGTTGTCCCGCAGAGACAGATTCTTGCCGGCGTCGGCGAACTTGTGGACGGTCGTGGAGATGACGCCGCGCACGTCGTCGGCCAGCAGGGCGCGCAGCTCGGCGCTGGTGGCAGGCTGGTGGAAGTAGGCGTCCCCCATCGCGGAGGTGAACACCCCGGAGGTCTGCCGGACCAGCTGGGTGCGGTCGGAGAGCAGGATGATTGTGGGCGAGTCGGTGCGGGTGTCGGCCAGCAGCAGCGAGGCGGCGAACACCATCAGCAGCGTCTTCCCCGAGCCCTGGTGGTGCCAGATCAGGCCCTTCGACCCGCCCGCCAACACCCGCTGGTGGATCAGGTGCGCGGCCTCCATCTGCGGATAGCGGGGCAGGTACTTCTTGTCCACCCCGCCCCCGGCAGTGTCGAACAGGACGAAGTTCGCGAGCATGTCCAAGACCGTGGCCGGGTTCAGCAGCAGCTCGACGGAGCGCTGCACGTCGGCCTGCCCGGACAGGTTCTCGTCATCCGCGGTGGAGCGGAACGGCTGCCACAGGTTCGTAGGCGCGCTGGCGGCACCGAACCGTAGCTTCAGCCCGTCGGAGGCGACGGCGAAGACATTGGGGGTGAAGAACCACGGGTACTCGGTGGCGTAGACGTCGTTGATCTCGCGGGCGGCATCGGCGCATCCGGGCTTCGCGGTCGGCGACTTCACCTCCACTACAACCAGGGGCAGGCCGTTGACCCAGTACACCAGGTCGAACCGGCGGGAGGTCTTGCCGGGGACGCTGATGGTCACCTCGTCCGACACCACCAGCGTGTTGGCGGCCGGGTGCTCCAGGTCGATGACTTTCAGGGCGTGCCACACGCCCTCGGCATCCCGGAACTCCTTGCGCCCGCGCAGCAGGCGCAGCACCTGCTCGTTGGCCCGCACCAGCCCGCCCTCGACGGCGTTGACCGTAGCGACGATCTCTTCCACCACCGTGTCCACGTCAAACCCACCGATCACGTCCGGGTTGAGCCGGACGAGGGCATCCCGCAGTTGGCCGGCGAGCACCGTCTGTGTCGTCTCACGCGGCAGCGACCTGCCCGCGGTGTAGCCCCAGCCCATTGACAGGGACCACCGGATCATCAGGTTTTGGAACTCACGCTCCCGAATGCCCCTTGCCACGATTCAGACCCCCCGCTCAGCCGACTAAATCTCGGTGGTGCGATCCAGCAGTCCCGACAGCAGCCGTGCTCGGACTTTACGAAGACGGGCGGCCTCCGCGCGGATCGCCTCCAACGCAGACGTCGTTACGTCAAGTTCCACAGCCATCTCGCGTTGGCGGGCGAGCGACGGTAGACGCACGGCCATGCCCTTTGCCCGCTTGGCACTGATGTGCTTGATGTTGGTGCCACCCGCGACGTCAAGGAAAGCTTTGGACTCGTAGGCCCACATGCACCAGTGGAAGACGAATTCAGGAATGCAAATCTCTTCCAGCGCCCGAAGACGGAGCAGGGTCATCTGGGTGCAGACGGGCCCTGGCAGTTCGTCTCGCCACATGGCGGGCATCCCAACCGCGTTCGCGCTTGCGCTCCCCTCGGACACCACGACGTCACCGTACTGGAGGCCAAATTTTTTTCGCTCCGCCGGGTCGTAGTTCATCTCGAGCACGTCGGACAGGTCGAGCATTCCGTAGCCGACGTTCGCGGAACGGAGGTAGGGCGTCATGTATGGGCCGGTCGCCCGGTCAGGTGTCCGGCGCACGCCGGTGGAAAAATCGAAGGCGTGCTCGGCCCTCACGGCTTCAACCGAGTCATCGGTGATGAGGTCAGCTCGTCGGCGACGGAAAACCGCTGCCAGCGCCTCTGCCTCTGCGTCGAGTGCGGTGATCTGGTCGTCTACCGATCCGATGACCTCGATGATCCGCCGCTGGATAGGAAGCGGCGGCACGGGAAGCATCCACGCCTCAAAGTCAGCCTCCTTCCATCGAGCACGCCCCTCGGAGCCTGCACGCACGGCACTGATCTGCCGCAGAACTTCTGCCCGCTGGAAGTTGAGGAGCAGGAAACGGGCATCCATTTCCTCTTCGTTCACTTCATAGAGGGGGAATTCATTCGTCGCCAGCGCGCCATCAAGCTCAGCGGAGACGACAGCGAAAGCACCCTTCTGAGTGTCGATCCGGTTGAATGTGAAGTCTCCCTCCCGCGCTCGATAGAGAGACTTGGCCTTCACCGTCTCAGTCGTTACGACACCCCTGCCATAGGCGCCTTTTCCGTACCACCGCACACCCATAGTGCGGTATTCGGCTCCCGATTCCAGGCGAACGGCCTCCCGCCGCTGGCGGGCAATCTTCCCCGCAGGAAAGTTTTGCCATTCACTCATCGAAGCCCTCGATTCCAGCAGCGGTGAGGACGGCGAGCATGCGCTGCTCGGTCTTCTGGCGCTCGGCTCGGGCGAGGTTGTACGCCTCGATGAGGGTGCCGAGGTCTTCGGCCTCAGCTGCGGCCTGCTTGATGTAGCGGCCGAGGTTGAGGTCGTACCCGTTCGCCGCGATCTCCGTGGTGGGGACGAATCGTGCCGTGAGTCCGCCTTCTACATCGGGGTCCACCGGGTTGCCGTCGGCGTCGAATTTCGAGTGGTAGGCGGTCACGATGTCGGCGATGTCGGCGTCGGTGAGGATGTTGCGGTTCTTGGCCTTGGCGAACCGCTTGGAGGCATCGATGAACAGCACCCCCTCCTGCCGTTCCGAGGTCTTGGTACCAGGGGCACGGAACACCAGGATCGCCGTGGGGATGCTGGTGCTGTAGAAGAGGTTGGCCGGCAGGCCGATGACGGCTTCGAGCAGGTTATCGTCCAGGACGCGCCGACGGATGGCTGCTTCCTGGCCGCCGCGGAAGAGAACGCCGTGGGGCAGAACGACGCCGGCACGCCCCTTCTTCGGGTCCATCGACGCGATCATGTGCTGGACGAACGCCCAGTCCGCCGACGACTGCGGTGCAACGCCGCCGAGGGCGCGCGGGTCGTTGGTCCAGGGCTTCCACTTCAGGCTGTAGGGCGGGTTGGCGAGGATCACGTCGAAGGTTGCAACGGATCCGTCCGGTTTCTTGAAGCGCGGGTCCTTCAAGGTGTCGCCGACCTCCACCTGGAACCGGGTGAGGTTGTGCATGAACAGGTTCATGCGGGCCACACCGGCGGTGTCCGGTACGGCTTCCTGCCCGTACAGCTTGAGCGTGTAGCCGCGGCCGCCGTGGGCCTTCAGGAGGTTCGCGGAGGCGATGAGCATGCCACCCGACCCGCAGGTCGGGTCGTACACCGACTCGTGCCCCTTGGGGTCGAGGAGCTCGACGAGCAGCTCGACGACCTCGCGCGGGGTGAAGAACTGGCCGGCACGGGTGCCGGACCCGTCGGAGAACCGCTTCAGCAGGTACTCGTACGCGCCGCCGAGCACGTCGTGGGACATGTTGCCCTCGTGCATCTTCGGAGTGCGGTCCATCGCCTGCATGACCGCTGCCAGCACCTCCCCCGACAGTACCTCTTCGGAGGTCCAGGTCATGGACCCGAACAGGCGGGAGAACTTGTCGGGGTTGGCCGTCTCGATGGCCTGCAGAGAGGCGCGGACCCGCTGGCCGAGGCCGGGCTGGGTGATGGTGGCCAGGATGGACGACCAGGAGGCGCGACGCTCGGCGACGAGGCCGGGGTAGATGCACGGAATCTCGAACGACTGGTAGTCGCGGTACTCGATCTCACGGGCTTCCTCCGCGGAGAGGCTGCCCAGGTCGTTCTCCTCCAGGAACTCCTGGTGGTGGTGCTCCCAGGTGTCCGACAGGTACTTCCAGAACATCAGCGGGAAGACGACCGAGGAGTACTGCGCTTCGGGCATCGCCACGCGCAGCTCGTCGGCGGCGTCCCACAACCGGTTCTCGATCTCCTGCTGGGTCACTGCCATCAGTCCGCGATGTCCTTGCTCGTCAAAGGGCGGCGGCCCGAAGGCCGTGGTGTCCGGTTGGTCACCCTATTCCGAGCGTGCCGGGCACGTACACGTCGGGCGTGTCTTGCCGATTGCCTGCGCGAGTGACTCGCCCAACGATGCCCCTCCCAAAGACTATTGAAATACGGCAAAAAGCCCAACCAGACGACGCGGCCAGCGGTGCCAGGCTCTCCATTTGTTGATCTTCTTCCCGCTTCAGCAGACTGCCCGCCTGAGCCGTCCTGCCGAACCTCTCGGCCAGGCACGTGCCGTGGTGGCCGTCCTGCCTGGGATCCTGCATAACCTCGGCTTCACACCCCGCCATGAACCAAAACAGCATGTTCGCCCGGCACCCTGGGCCCGGAGGCCCCCAGCTTGCAAGGGGCCTAAGACAGACGCGGTTCCGACAGGCGTCGTGGACCATCCGTGGACAGCCCTCGCTCAGTCGGTCGCGAACGGGCTTTGACCTGCAGCGTCTAGCGAGGCAGAACCGGCCTCCGGAGCCGTGCGCTTGCGGTACAGCGAATAGATCTTACGGCTGACGCAGTTTCTTTCCCAACTTCCGACCAGTTATGTGGTGCATCCACACTCCAATTGCCAGTACCGCAACCGCAGCGGACACGAAGACATAAGTCCAAGCCGAAGTTAGGTGTATTACGCCACTTGCAACGAGAGAGCCAGCCAGGCTACTAATCAACGCTAGCAGGCTCGCCCCCATGGCGTCAGACTTGAGCCTCTCCTTATAGTAACTGATTGCACGGCCCAGGTCCGTCTCGTAAGAACTCCCTTTCACGAGGTGTCGAGCTCGCATAATTGCAATCGCGGCGAACCCACCGACTCCGGCCATACCGAAGAACCACCATTGCACTATTTTGTCGGGATTCGTGAAGGGCGCCACGGTGCGGGTGAGTACCCCGAAGACCATGAATTGAGCCAGACTAATGAGGAGAGGAAACACCAAGTCCCAGAGGCTCGGTATGCCGGCCGGTAGGGTGAAGGCCCCCGTGACGGTTCCGGCGTACACCACCGCGATCGCGAGCAGGCCGCCCACCCACATGACCCAGAGGATGCCGCGACTATCAGCCTGTCCCGGGGTCGCGGTGGCAAGGCTCGAGGCAGCAAAGGCAGCCGCCCCCAGTGCGATGCTCACCAGCGTGCCATGCAGTTGCATGTAGTGGTTCGTAAGATGGGTATGGAGACGTTCTTCCAACTGAATGCGGGTCACGGGAGTGGCCACGGATGAGCCCCCTGATGCGCCAACATGACGTTGACGCAAGGGTAGGGGCAAAGGACTCTTTCCGTACCCCTTTGTGCGTCCACAGTTGCATCTAGCCTCGATCGTTCATGAGTCCCCGGCAGCTTGCTGACGGGGACTCGGTGTTTGTGTAGTGCGGCCTTTTCGGGGCTGGGGCAGGCTGAGGGCCCGACTCTCGTGTCGGGTGGGCGCCGGGTTCCACTTCGCCGGTGGGGTGGTGCGGGTTGTCGGGGCAGTCGAAGTTGCTGGTCAGCCGGGGTTCGGGAGGGTGTGGAGCCTGTCGATCGCGTGGGTGATGACTGCGGTCCAGGGCCATCGGGCGGTGAAGCGGAGCCAGTGGCGGCGTGCGGTGTTCACGAGCTGGGCGGCGGCGGAGAACAGGCGCAGGCGGAGCTTCTTGGGTTCCCAGCGGCGGGTTTCTGCGGTCAGGGCGAGCATGGGCATCCAGGCGAGGAGGTCGAGTGCGAGGGAGACGATCTCCAGCCAGATCCGGTTCTGGGCGGTGTCGTGCAGGGGCAGGTTGCGCAGGCCGGTGTCGCGGGCGTTTCGGATGCGGTCCTCGCAGCGGGCCCGGCGGCGGTGGCGTAGTTCGAGGTCGGCGAGCTGGCCGCCTTGGGTGTTGGTCGCGAAGCAGGTCAGGCGCAGTCCGTCGAGGTCGGTGAAGCGCAACTGGGCGCCGGGGTGTGGGCGTTCCTTTCTGACGATCAGCCGCATGTTCCTCGGCCAGGAGGAGAGGTCGGGCATGTCGGTGATCTCTGCGACCCAGGCGCCGGGCCGCTCGGTGCCGCCGGCGTCGTAGGCGGGCGTCCACGCCTTCTTCGGAATCTTCAGCACGGCCTGGTGGAGGGCGTCGGTGATGGTCATTCCGACGGAATATGACAGCCACCGTCCTGGCTTGGAGAGCCAGTTGAGGAAGGCGTGAGTGCCGCCGGCGGAGTCGGTGCGGATCAGTGTCTGCCGTCCCCGCCGCAGGTGTCTGGGCAGTTGGGCCAGGGCGAGTTGGGCGGTTTCGATGTGGTCGGCGGCGGTGTTGGAGCCTGCGTTGCCAGGCCGCAGCAGGGCGGCCACCGGTTCTCCGGATCCGGTGTGGCCGTGGTCGACGAACGCGACGAGCGGGTGATGGCCGAAGGTCTTCTTCCAGGTCGCGGTGGCGTCCTGCTTTTGGGAGTGCGCAACGACCAGCACGCCGTCGATGTCCACGATCACGTGACCGTCGGCGGCCGGACCGTTCGCGCCGGCCAACTCCCAGACCTGCGACCGTACTTCGGCCCGCGCCGTGCGGATCGCGGTGAGGGCCTTCGGTCCGGCTGCGGCGAGGGCGTCGATGAGCCGGGAGACCGTGGGGTCGGACGCCACCGGGCCGAACACGTCGGGCTCGGCCCGCAGCATGGCGACGTCGGCGAGGCAATCTCCGCCCAGAGCCGTCGCGAGCGCGAGATCCAGCAGGACCTTGCCCGGGTCGTGCACTGCCCGCGGCTTGCGCCATGACGCCAATGCCGTCGATATCGCGGTGTCCAGGCCCACCTTGCGGACCGTCTCGACCAGCAACACTGCCCCGGCCTGGGAGACAGCCCCGCTGCCGCCGCCCTCGACGCGGACACGCGGGTACAACCCGATACGCTTGCTCACCCGGAGAGTGCTTCTTTCCGTGCAGCCAACAGGACCCTAGACAAGTCCCATCGTTGCAGGTCAGAAGCACTCTCCGCTTATTTGATCAAGGCATGGACGAGCACGCTCATGAAAGCGCGAGGCTAGTACTCCAGCAGTACTTCGTGGCTTGACCTGGGGAAACGTCGAGCGGTGGGAGTGTAGCGGGCAGGAAGTCGTCACGGACGGCTTCTGCCCG
>NZ_JBEOTA010000022.1:0-164808 GCF_040303265.1 Streptomyces sp. NPDC096040 | reverse complement strand
TTCGCGTCGGCGGCCGTACCGGCCCCGTTCTTCGCACCGGTCAGGTGGACCTTCTCGGCCACCAGCCGGGGCAGACCGCACCGCTCGGCCAGCCGGATCGTCGGGATGAGCCCGGCGTGCGCAATCAGGTCCGGGTCGTCGAACGCGGCGAAGAGCTCCGCGGGTCTGTGGGAGACTTTCACTTACGAGGTGCCTTGCTTCGTGGGACTGGTGTGGGCGTAGGAACTCCCATCATCCCAGGTCAGCAGGCACCTCTTCTCTTTTCATCGCCCAAAAACCGAGTATCACGCGGTGGATCCAGGTTCAGTACGTCCGGGAAATCGTCGGTACGTGGGTAACGGCCGTCCTTGCCCAAGTATTCGTCAGCGCCCAGGTATTCGTCCTTTCCCTGGTATTCGTCCCTGCCCGGCAGTCGGAGACGACGTGACGGTCACGGGTCTTCGGCGCGCGCCGGGACGGGCCCCTCGCCACGGCCGGCGGCGGGGGCGGCGGCCAGGGCGGCCCGGTCCAGCTTGCCGTGCGGGGTGAGCGGGAGCCGGTCGAGGTAGTGCAGGCGTTGCGGCAGCATATGGGCGGGCAGCCGCCGGGCGAGCGCCGCGCGCACCAGGACCGGCGGTACGGCCTCGCGGTCGGCGACCAGGTACGCGCCGAGCACCGGTGCCGGGCCGTCCTCCTCGACCAGACAGGCCGCCCCGCTCACTCCGTGCAGCGCCCGCAACTCGGCCTCGATCTCACCCAGTTCGATGCGGAAGCCGCGCAGTTTGACCTGGCCGTCCATCCGGCCCGCGTAGTACAGCAGGCCGTCGGCGTCGGCGACGGCCCAGTCACCGCTGCGATAGCGGCGGCCCGCCCCGTCCGGTGCCGCGGGGAAACGGTCGGCGGTGAGGCCGGGTCTGCCCAGGTAGCCGTGGCTGACCCCGGCGCCGCCCACCCATAGTTCACCGAGCTCACCGGGCGGCACCAACTCCCCGTTCCCGTTGCGCAGTTCGACCTCCAGATGGGCCAGTGGGCGGCCGATCGGGGTGCGTCCGGGACGGGCGTCCCGCAGGGTCTCGGGCGTGAGGGGACAGTGGGTGACGTGGACGGTGGTCTCGGTGATGCCGTACATGTTGGTGACCGCGGCGGCGGGTGCCGTGCCGGCGTCCCACCAGCGGCGGATGTCGTCAGGGACCAGCGCCTCGCCGCCGAGGACGACATGCCGCAGGGCGGGCAGCCGCGTCCCGGTCGCCGCCGCCTCGGTCACCAGGTTGCCGAACGCGGAGGGCACCTGGTTGAGCACGGTCACCCGCTCGGCCGCGAGCAGCGCCGTGAAGGCCTCCGGGTCGGCCGCGGTGTCGCGGTCGACCACCACCGCCCGGCCGCCGCACAGCAAGGCGCCCCAGATCTCCCAGACACTGAAGTCGAAGCTCCAGGAGTGGAACAGGGTCCACACGTCGTCGGCACCGGCGCCGAACAGCGGCAGGGCGGCGTCGAGCAGGGCCAGCACCTGTCCGTGTCCGATCACACAGCCCTTCGGGGCGCCGGTGGAGCCGGAGGTGTAGATGGTGTAGGCGGTGTCCGGGGGCAGGACGGGCGGTTGCGGGGCGGGCGGACGGGCGGCGAGGACGAGCGGGCCCGCCTCGGCGACCGGGGTCTCCCCCGGCCCCAACGGGCCCTCGGTCAGGACCAGTCGGGTACCGGAGTCGTCCAGCAGATAGCGCTGCCGCTCCGGCGGGTACCCGGGATCGACCGGCAGGTAGGAGGCCCCCGAGCCCAGGATGCCGAGCAGGCCGGCCAGCGCGTACCAGGACCGTCCGGCGCGCAGCGCGACGGGCTGCCCGGCAGCGACGCGCCCGCGCAGGAGGCCGCTGACGGCGTCGGCCTCCTCGGCGAGCCGGCCGTAGGTGACCGGGCCCCCCGCGTCCGTGACGGCCGTACGTCCGGGCCGCTGTGCGGCGACGGCGCGGAACCGGACGTCGAGCCGGTCCCCGGTGACCGGCGCGCCCGCCGCGGACTCGTTCACGGCCGGCCGGGGTGCTTCCCGCGTGACGCTCATACGGCGCTCCTCTGGGCCGCGGGCGGCTGGGGCGCGTCCGCTCGTCCGGAGCGTTCGGCGGTGAGGGCGTGGACGAGGTAGCTGGCGACGTCGTCGGGGGTGGTGCCGCGCCCGAAGATGCGGTCGGCGCCCAGCTCGGCCGCCATGGCCGGGTCGAAGCGGGGGCCGCCCACCACGAGCAGGGGCCTGGTGCGGCCCGCGAACGTGACGTCCAGCTCCGCGCTCAGCTCTCGTACGTTGGCCAGATGGGCGTCGCGCTGGGTGACGGCCTGGGAGACCAGGACGGCGTCGGCGCCCTCCCGTTCGGCCCGGCCGACCAGGTCGGCGACGGAGACCTGGGCGCCGAGGTTGACCACCCGCAGGGAGTGGTAGTACTCGAGCCCCTTCTGGCCGGCGAAGCCCTTGATGTTGAGGATGGCGTCGATGCCCACCGTGTGCGCGTCCGTTCCGATGCAGGCGCCGACCACGACGAGGTCACGCCCCAGCGCCGCGTGGACGGCCTCGTCCACCTCCTGCGCCGACAGCAGCGGATACTCGCGTTCCACGACATGCACCGAGTCCAGCTCCACCCGGTGCACGACCGAGCCGTAGACCACGAAGAAGCTGAACTCCGTACCGATCGGGCGGGCGTGGACGATCAGGGGGCGGTCCATGCCCATCTGCCGCGCCACCTGGAGGGCCGCGCCCTCGGCGAGCGAGCCGTGCGGCAGGGGGAGGGTGAACGAGACCTGCACCATGCCGTCGTCGGTGGTGTCCCCGTAGGGGCGGACCGCGAACCGTGTTCCGGCGGGGTCGTTCATCGCTGATCTTCTCCTTCGCTGTGGTGGTCCGGGGAGGTTTCCAGCAGTTCGATGGCCGGGTTGCGATAGCCCGCGGCGCGCTCGGCCACGCCCTCCCGGCCGCGGCCGCCGTCGACGGGGCGGCGCATCCCGCCGAAGGTGCCGGCGGCGATGGCGTCCAGCAGGCCGCGCTCGCAGATCCGCTCCAGCAGGTCGAGGGCCTCCCGCAGCACCGTCTCGGCGCGCCGGGCGATCACACCGCCGCGGGCGGGGCGGAAGTCCTCCTCCAGGGACCCGGCCGCGTTCATCACGTACCGGACGTTCTGCAGGGCCAGGTCGCGGTCGGACAGGAAGGGGGTGACGACGGCCTCGGTCATCATGCCGACGAGCAGGATGTTCTGCCGGGTCAGCGCCCCGGCCAGGTTGAAGAACCCGTTGAGCAGATAGCCGCGGAAGACGTCGCCGGTCATGTGCCGGGTCGGCGGCATCCACTTCAGCGGGGCGTCGGGGAAGAGTTCACGGGCGAGCAGCGCGTGGGCGAGCTCCATCCGGAACGAGTCGGGCAGGTCCGGGTCGATCTCGAAGGCGTGCCCGAGGCCGAGTTGGGCGTCGGCGAGGCCCGCCTCCTTGCCGAAGTACTCGTTCAGCAGCTGACTTGCCGTCACCGTGTGCGCCGCCGGCATCGCGTCGGCGGTGGTGAGGTAGTTGTCCTCGCCGGTGTTGATCACGATGCCGGCGCGGGCGTGCAGCTGCCGGGAGAATCTCTGGTCGACGAAGGTGCGTACCGGGTTGATGTCGCGGAAGAGGATGCCGTACATGGAGTCGTTGAGCATCATGTCGAGCCGTTCCAGGCCCGCCAGGACGGCGATCTCCGGCATGCACAGCCCGGACGCGTAGTTGGTGAGCCGTACGTAGCGGCCGAGTTCGGCCGACACCTCGTCGAGGGCGGCGCGCATCAGGCGGAAGTTCTCCTGGGTCGCGTAGGTGCCCGCGTAGCCCTCGCGGGTCGCGCCGTGCGGGACGTAGTCGAGCAGGGACTGGCCGGTCGAGCGGATGACCGCGATGACGTCGGCACCGCCACGGGCCGCGGCCACCGCCTGGCGTACGTCCTCGTGGATGTCGCCGGTGGCCACGATGAGGTAGATCAACGGGCCGGTGGGCTCGCCCCACCGCCGCACGAGGCGCTCGCGCTCCCGGCGCCGTGCGTCGATCACCGCGAGCCCCCCGGCCATGGCGCGCCGGGCGTCGTCCACGGCGTGCCGGGCGGCGGCCCCCTCCGGCAGCCGGAAGGAAACGTTCCGTGCGGTGGCAGCGGCGGCGAGGCCGGTCAGGTCGCGGTACGGCCCGGTGCGCAGCGCATGCCACACGGGGAGGGCGACCCCGTGCTCCAGGCCGACCTGGTCGCGCACCGCGTCCACCAGCCGGTTGGCCCAGGGGATGCCCTCGGGGTCGGCCCCGGACAGCCCCGCCAGCCGCAGCGAGGCCCGCTCCACGGCGACCGTGGTGTGCGACCGCGCCATGTCCACCACGGGCCGTCCGGCACGCACCGCCAACTCCCGAGCACGGCACACCAGTTCTGGATCAAGGCCGAGCTTCGCGGTGGCGGCGGCGGGGACGGCGGCCCCACGAACGACGGAGGGCGGCACAGTCGCGTCCACGTCACCCGCACCGGCGCGCTCCGTTCCGCCCATAGGACGCCGCTGCGTCGCGCCCGTAGAACGCCGCTCGGACTCGCCGGAAGGACGCAGCTCCGTTTCACCCGAAGGACGCCGCTCGGAGTCACCCGAAGGACGCAGCTCCGTATCGCCCGAAGGACGCCGCTCGGACTCGCCCGAAGGACGCAGCTCCGTTTCACCCGAAGGACGCCGCTCGGACTCGCCCGTACGACGCAGCTCCGTATCGCCCGAAGGACGCCGCTCGGAGTCACCCGAAGGACGCAGCTCCGTATCGCCCGAAGGACGCCGCTCGAAGTCACCCGAAGGACGCAGCTCGGACTCGCCCGAAGGGCGCCGCTCGGAGTCGCCCGTGCCGTTTCGCTCCGTGAGCCGGCGCTCGAACAGGTCGCGGACCCCGGGCTCCGTGCGCACCAGGTCGAGGGCCTGCTCGGCGTGGCCCGGCTGGTAGCCGTTGCCGATGAGCATGGTTACGTCGGCGCGCAGCCCCTCGGCGCCGAGGGCGGCCGCCGGGAACGAGGTGGCCATCGAGAAGAAGACCACGGTGCCCCCGTCCCGGGTCGCCAGTACCGCGGCGTGTTCGCAGCCGGGCGCATCGGTGCAGACCACGGTGATGTCGGCCGGCCCGCCGCACGCCGCCAGTCGCTCGCTCAGCGCGACCGCGTCGCGGGCGTCGGCCCGCAGCACCGTGCCGGCCAGTCCCGAGGCGGCGAGCGCGGCCTCCTCCGCCGCGTCCGGGACCACACCGACCAGCCGTCCGGCGCCGGCCCGGCGGGCGGCGGCGAGCGCCAGGCAGCCCGACTTGCCGGCCGCCCCCAGCACGGCCACCGACGGCGCGCCCGCACCCCGCGCGGCGTACTCCGCCACGGTGCGGGCCGTCAGCGCGGGCGCTCCGCACACGTCCAGCACGGCCAGCGCCAGTTCGTCGGGCAGGTCGGGCGGCAGGACCGCGGCCACCGAGCGCCCGAAGAGGATGGCGTGCCCGCGGGCCGGCACGCGTTCCCCCAGTCCGTCCCAGTCGCGCAGTCCGTCGGTCAGGCTCAGCGGCGTGAGCGTGAGCGAGACCAGGCTCGCCACCCGGTCGCCGGGTCCAAGGCCGAGCGGGGTGCGCGGGCCGGCCTCCGCCACCGTGCCGATCAGCATGCCGCCGGATCCGGTGACCGGGTTGTGCATCTTGCCGCGCTCGCGCACGATCCGGCACACCGCCTCGCGGATCGCGTCCCCGTCGCCGCCGTGCTCCTCGCGCAGCTGACGGTAGGAGGCGGCGTCCAGGTTGAGGTACTCCACGTCGATGCGCAGTTCGTCCTCGCGCAGCCGGGGATCGGTGTCGAGCCGGGTGGCCGCCTGCGGCAGTACCCCGGCCGGGTCGAGCACCCGGTGCAGTCCGAGCGGCGAGTGCGGTGCCGCGGCCGGCCCGGTCATCGCTCCTCCCCCGGCCGCCACTGCGCCCAGTGGGCCTGCCCGGCCTCCGGCAGGGTGTGCAGCGGGTCGTAGTAGTGGTAGGTGCGCCGCAGCGCCTGTGGGTCGTCGTGCTCGACCGAGGTGACGTAGTTCTTCGACCAGTCGGATATGCCCAGTTCACGGTCGTAGGCGTCGGCCTGGTGCACCCACCGCTTGCCGACGTAGGGGACGTCGCAGACCAGGCGGGGCGTGGCGAAGCCGGGCAGGTAGCCCATGATGGCGTGCTGGAGCCGCTGGGCCTCGGCGAGCGGCAGCCGCCAGTGCTCGGCGCCCGGCACGATGTCGCAGAGGTAGAAGTAGTACGGCATGATCTGGGCGCTGTCGAGCAGGGCGAAGCAGAGGTCCAGCAGGGCCTCGGGGGTGTGGTTGACGCCGTGCAGCAGCACACCCTGGTTGCGTACGTCGCGCAGTCCCGCGCCGAGCAGCGCCCGCGAGGCCTCGGCGACGAGCGGCGTGATCTGCTGCACGTTGTTGGCGTGGGTGTGCATCGCCAGGCCGACACCCCGCGCCGAGGCCTTCATGGCCAGCTCCGCCATGCCGTCGAGCACCTCGGGGGCCAGCCAGTGCTGGGGCAGCCCGATCAGCCCCTTGCTGGCCAGCCTGATGTCACGGACGTTGTCCAGGTCGAGCAGCCGGTCGACGAAGGAACGCAGCCGCGGCCAGGGCACGTTGGCCACATCGCCCCCGGACACGACGACGTCGCGCACCGTCGGGGTGGCCCGCAGATAGGCGATCATCCGGTCGAGGCGGTCGGCCGGCCTGAGCACGAAGCGGTACTTGTCGACCTGCGGGGTGGACGTGCCGACCAGGTCCATGCGCGTGCAGTGCCCGCAGTACTGCGGGCAGGTGGTGACGAGTTCGGCGAGCACCTTGGTCGGATAGCGGTGAGTGAGCCCCTCGACGGCCCACATCTCGGTCTCGTGCAGGGAGTCACGGGAGGCCAGCGGGTGGCTGGGCCACCTGGGGTGCCGGTCGCTGGCGACCGGCAGCATGTAGCGGCGGACGGGATCGGCGTACCAGGCGGTGGTGCCCGGAGCGGTGGCCGGGGCGATGGTGTTGAGCACCTGCGGGGTGAGCAGGATCGGCATCGTCGCGTGCTGCTGCTGGTCCGCTTCGAGATCGTCGTAGAAGGCGTCATCGAGTCCGGCGCCGGCCACCTCGCGCAGCTGCCGGACCCCCTTGACGCAGTGGGCGCGCTGCCACTGCGGGTCGCGCCACTGCGCGGGGGTGACGTGCCGCCAGGCCGGGAAGCGCCGCCAGTCGGGTTCGACGGCCTCGTGGCGTCGGTAACCGTAGGGCTGGGCGGGCGCCTCGGCCGGCGCCCGGGAGGGCGGCGCGGTCGGCGGGGGTGCGGTTGTCACGGGTGCCTCGGTTTCTCCCGGCCACTGCGGCGGGCGGGTTGCGGGCGGGGCGTCGCACGGGTACGCGGTGCGACGCCGCCGGGTCGGGTCTGGCTGACGTCCCGTCAGCGGGTGAGGGCGTACACGAGCACGCCCTCGCGGTCGGGGCGGCGGGCGAAGCCGGCGCGTTCCATGACGCGTCGGGAGGGGAGGTTGTCCGGTGTGGTCGTGGCGAGGACCGTGTCGACGCCGGGCTGGTGCAGCGCCCAGTGGGCGAGCCCGGCCAGGGCCTCGGTGGCGTAGCCCCGGCCGCGGGCGTCCGGGTGCAGGTCGAAGCCGATCTCGACGCTCCCGTCGTCCGGCGGGCCGTGGAAGCCCATCCCGCCGACGACGAGACCGTCCTCGAGGCGGACGAGGACGTACATGCCCCAGCCGGGGCGGTGGCGGCCGGCCGCGTGGGCACCGGCGAGCAGGCCCGCGGCCTCCTGGGAGCCCTCGCCGGGCGTCCCGCCGAGCCAGTCCAGGCCCGCGGGGCGGCCCTCCCGCAGGTCAGGGGCCTCGGCCGGCAGGACCTCGCGCAGCCGCAGCCGGTCCGTCTCCAGGACCGCCGTCGGGCGTTCGGCGACCTGCCGCCGGCAGGTCGGCTCGTCTCCGGACCAGCCGGTGGCCCGCCAGCCGTCGGGGAGAGCGGCGGAAGCGGGCAGTACGACGAAGCCGTCCTGCGCGTCGAGAGCGATCACATGGGTCACTGGTGCTCCTGAACGGTGCTGCGGGATACGGGTGAAGGGCCGGGGCCCTCGCCGGTGACGGGTGCCACGACGTCGAGGGCGTCGAGGAGGCGGTCGAGCTGTGCGGCGTCGCCGACGGAGATCCGCAGGTGTCCGTGCAGGCCGAAGCGGCCCGCGTCGCGGACGAGGATCCCGTGGTCGTGCTCCAGCAGTCGCTCGGCGCGGGCGGAGTCGGCGACCGGTACGGCGAGGAAGTTGGTCACCGACGGCAGCGCACGGCGGCCGCGCGCGGCGAGGTCGGCACGGAGCTGTTCCCGGGCCGCCTCGTTGCCGCGCTGCACCCGCGCCAGGTGCTCGCGGTCGGCGAGGGCGGCCACGGCCGCGGCCTGCGCGGCCCGGTTGACGCTGAACGGCATGCTGCCCTGGACCTCGCGCAGCCGGGCGACGAGGTCCGCGCTGCCCACCGCGTAGCCGATGCGGAGCCCGGCCAGGCCGTGCGCCTTGGAGAAGGTGCGCAGTGCGAGCAGGGGCGCGTCGGTGTCCAGGTAGTCGAGCACCTGGGGGGTGCCGGGCGGGGCGAAGTCCAGATAGGCCTCGTCCACCACAAGCGGCGTGCCGGTGGCGGCGGCCCGCTCGACGAGCAGGTCGAACATCGCGCGGTCCAGGGCGCCGCCAGTGGGGTTGTGCGGGTTGCACACATACCCGATGCCTGCCTCGCCCAGAGCGTCGGCCAGTGCGGCGACGCCGGGGGCCGTGCCGTCGAGCGGGACCTCCCGGCAGCCGCGGCGTACGTTCTCCAGGCAGATCCGGTAGCCGGGGAAGGTACCGGCGGTGGTCACCCCGGGGCGCTCCCAGGCGCCGAGGGACAGCGCGGTGAGCAGGACGAGTTCGTCGCTGCCGTTGGCGACGGCGACCTGTTCGGGCCGCACGCCGAGCAGGTCGGCGATGGCCCTCATGGGCATGGTGCGCGCGGGGTCGGGATAGG
This sequence comes from Streptomyces sp. NPDC096040, assembly GCF_040303265.1. NCBI lineage: Bacteria > Bacillati > Actinomycetota > Actinomycetes > Kitasatosporales > Streptomycetaceae > Streptomyces > Streptomyces sp. NPDC096040. The sequence goes on along the minus strand of NZ_JBEOTA010000022.1, from coordinate 155,807 downwards.
TGCCGGTGCCGTCGACGGCCTCGTGGGCGGCCCGCAGGGCGTGCGGGCTGGGGCCGTAGGGGCTCTCGCTGAGGTGCAGGCGCACGGGCGGGGCGGGCGGGGCTTGCGGGACTGGCGGGGCCTGCGGGACTGGCGGGGCATGTTGGACAGGGGGGGTCTGCGGGACTGGCGGGGTCTGCGCGACAGGCGCGACAGGCGCGACAGGCGGGGCCTGCGGGACAGGCGGGGCGGTCATCGGTCACCGCCGAGCAGGAGGCCGAAGCAGTAGCTGCCGGGCTCCGCCTCCAGGGTGAGGAAGCGGTGTTCGGCTCCGGCGGGGACGCGCAGCAGGGCCGGTGAGGTCAGCTCGTGCCGTTCGCCGTCCACCATGACCTCGATACGGGCGCTGCCGGGGTTGGGTGAGACGAGGAAGTAGACCTCGTCGACCTCGTGGCGGTGCGGGTCGGCGACCGGCCTGCCCACCAGGTGGGCGATGGGTCCGCCGGCCAGCTCGACGGGGACGCCGCCGAACATGTCGGCGGTCAGGTAGAAGGGGGCCGGCTCGTGGTGCCCCGCCACCGGCAGGAACTGCGGGATGTCGGTGCGGATCTCGGCACAGGCCGTACGCGGGGCCTCGGTCGGCGTCTCCGTCGGCGTCTCGGTCGGCGTCTCGGTGGTCATCGGGGGGCCTTTCGTCCGTCGAGGGTGTCGAGGGTGGTGAGGGGGCCGTACGCGGCCAGGTCGCGGGCGGCCACGGTCCGCACGTCCGGTGCGCCGGGGGCGTCGGGGGCGTCGGGGGCGTCGGGGGCGTCGGCGAAGGTGTAGGTGAGGGTTTCGAGGGCCCGGTCCAGAACGGCGACCATGGCGGCGTGGTCGTCCGCCGTGCCCCACAGCACGGCCAACTCGCCGGTGCCGACGCCGGGTTCGAGCCGGGTGCCGGGCAGCACCCGGGTCTCGTAGCCAGCCACGCCGGGCAGGGCGAGCGCCTCGGCGACGCCGTGCACGCCGGTGAGCAGACCGCCCTCGACGGGCGTCGGCACGGCACGGGCGTACACCACCCGGTCCTCGGGCGCGCCGGAGTCCGGGGCGGGGCCGCCCAGGGCCAGCCCGGCGGCCAGGGCAACCGGATCCAGTCCCCCGGCCAGTCGGCCCAGGCCGCTCTGGAAGCCGCCCAGCCTGCCGTTGACCTCGATCAGCCGTGGGCCGGCCGGGGTCAGTTTCACCTCGGTGTGGGTGATCCCGGTGCGCACGCCGAGCGCCTCTACGGCGCGGGCGGCGAGGTCGAGCACGGCCTTCCGCACGTCCGCGGCGAGCGGGGCCGGCCAGAAGTGCCCGACCTCGCGGAAGGGCGGCGCCAGCGGGAACTTGCCGGTGACCGCCCAGTGCGTGACCCGGCCGGCCACGACGGCGCTCTCCACGGAGACGTGGTCGCCGAACGGTCCTTGGCCGGCCCCCGCCAGGTACTCCTCCAGCACCAGGGCGTCCTCGCCGCCTTCGGCCGCCGGGGCCGACAGCAGGCCCTCGGCCAGGGCGGCGCCGGCGGCCGCGTCCCGCACCAGGTGGGTGCTGCGGCTGCCCTCGCCGCGCACCGGCTTGAGGACAGCGGGCAGGCCCACGGCGGCGAGCGCGGGAGCCCAGTCCGCCGGGGTGCGCAGCAGCCGGGAGCGCACCGGGTCCACACCCCGCTCACGCAGCCTGCGCCGCTGCTCGTACTTGTCGGTCAGCAGCCGCACGGTGTCCGCGTCGTGGAAGGTCAGCCCGAGCCGTGCGGCGAGTCCCGCCGTCGCGGCCAGCCTGCGCTCGCTGTAGGTGAGCAGGGCGCTCGGGCGGTGCCCGCGCAGACGGTCGGCCGCGGCGTCCAGGCCGTCCTCGCCGTCGCCGTCGAGGGGGACGACGGGGGCCAGGTCGGCCAGGAGCGGGGCGACCTGCTCGGTGTGCGGGGAGCGGCACACGACGAGGACGACCTCGCCGAGCGGTTCGAGACGGTCCACGATGTCGGCGGGCGCGACGGAGCCGAAGTCGTAGACGACGGCGATGACGGGACGTGGCATGGCCGGTTTCCTCAGAGGTCGGCGTGGTCGGGATCGGGCGCGTGTCCGACCCCGGAGAGCACGGCGGCCAACACGGTCGCCGCCGGGGCAGGCGCCGCCGGGGCAGGCGCCGCCGGACCGGGCACCGCTGGGGCGGTCGTCGACGCAACGGCCGCCGCCGGGGCGGTGCCGGCGGTGTCGGCGCCGCTGGCGGTGTCGGCGCCGAACATGGCCAGCGCCGGTTCCAGGCCGCTGATCTCGGCGGGAATGCGGCGGGCGGCCTCCCAGTCGTCGCGGCCGAGCCGGTACCGGTCGCTGATCACACGCTGCCCGCGCACGGCGTTGACCTGCGTCCCGTCGTGGGAGAAGCCGAACTTGCGGCACACGGCCTGCGAGGCGGCGTTCCCCCGCCGCACCACGGAGAACGCGTCCTGCGCGCCGAGACCGCTGAAGGCGAGCTCCAGGACGGCGGCGCGGGCGTGGCCGCCCAGGCCCAGCCCCTGGTGGCGCAGGCCGAGCCAGGACGTCAGCAGCACCTCGCGGGTCACCGCGAAGTCGCGGGCGCCCAGCGACTGTGAGCCCACGACCTCGCCGTCGTGCACCACGACCAGATACAGAGTCCAGTCCTCAGGACGCCAGTTGGCCATGGCGTTCCAGTGGCGCTGCAGGACACGACGGGCGACGGTGGCGGCGTCGCCGTCGGTCCACTGCGAGAAGAACGGCATGAAGCCGGGCGCGTGCACGCCCTCGGCACCGAGGCCGGCGAGGGCGTCGAGGTCCTGCGGGGTCGGCCAGCGCAGCTCGACGAGCGGGGTGCGCACGGTGATGCCGCTCAGCGGCCAGTTGTCCATCGGGGGTGCCTCCTTGGGCTGCGGCGAGGTGCGGAGGGCGGTCATGCGACGGCGACGGGTGCGGAGTCGGGGCCACCCGCGCCCCCGGATCCGGAGGCGGCTTCGGCGCCCTCCGCGTCGGGCCGGCCCGCGAGATCGGGCAGGTCGGCGCCGGTGGGCAGGGTCCGGCGGAGCGCCGTTCCCACCAGGGCGACGGCCGCGGAGACGGCGACCAGCGAGACGACCAGGGGCAGGCCGTCGGCGAACGGCAGCGTGGCGCCGGCCAGCAGGGGGCCGGCCACCGAGCCGACGGACACGGCGACGGACAGCATGGCGTTGACCCGGCCCCGGGTCCGCTCGTCGGCGAGGTCGTTGAGCAAGGCGGTGACCACCGGAAAGACCAGGGCCTCCCCCACCGACAGCAGCAGGACACCGGCCATCGCGGTGACCGTGGCGGCCGTGCCGTGCTGCCGTCCGGCGAGCAGGACCAGGGCCCAGGCCGCCGCCCACAGGGCGCCGGTGGCGGACAGCACGGTGCTGCGCCGGACGCGCTGGACACGCTCGCCGAGGAGGACCTGGGTGAGTACGGCGACGACGATGTTCACGGCGAAGGTGCCCGACAGCCCCTCCGGCCCGACGGCGCCGTGTGCGGTGAGGTAGCCGGGCAGCCCGGACTTGAGCTGCCCGTACGACACCAGCGAACACAGGGTCAGGGCGGCCAGCAGCACGACGGCCGTCCGCTGTCCGAGCACCTCGCGGTAGCCCACCGGGCCGTGCCCCGACTCGGCGCCGGCGCCGGAAGGCCGGGCCCGGTCCAGCCTCGGCAGCAACAGGAGCAGCGCGGCACCGGCGGCCACGAACGTGCATCCGTCGGCCACGTAGAGGGCCGCGAACCGGGCGGCGCGAGAGCCCGGACCCGAGGCGGCGATCGCTCCGCCCACGAGAACACCGAGTCCGGTCATCGCGTTGAACACGGCGTAGTCGGCGGAGAAGGCGAGCCCGCGTTCCCGGGCCGTCGCGGCACCCGCGTACAGGTACCGCAGGACGGTGCCCACTCCGCTGATGCCGAGCCCGTACACCACCGCGGCGGTCAGCGCGACGGGCGCAGACGTGGCGAAGGCGTACAGGCCGGTGCCGGCGCCCGCCACGCACATCACGAGCGTGACGACGGTACGTGGCGCGAGCCGGTCGAGGACCGCACCCCAGGCCAGCCCACCGACGACCGCGGTGGCCGCCTGAACGGCCAGGGTCGCGGCCGGGATCCAGGAGGCCAGGCCGCGCACCTGGCCCAGGTAGATCCACAGGAAGGGCAGGACCAGGCCGCCGCCGAAGGAGTTGACCGCGTTGACGGCGAGTACGGCCCGGGTGCGCGGGGAGAACTCGCGGACGGCCGCGAAGGGGTTGGCCATCACCGTGCCTCCAGGACGTACAGCCACGAGTGCGGGGTGCCGAAGGGGACCGTGCGCACCGGGTGGAGTCCGGCGCCCGCGAAGAGCTCCTCGTAGGTCTCCCTGGTGTGCAGCGGTACGCCCATCAGCGCGTGGGCGAGTTCGTAGCCGAGGGAGAACACCGGCAGCGTGGCGGAGCCCTCGGCGTCCGGGCGCAGCATGGTGTCGGCGAGCACGAAGGTCCGGGCCGCCGGGAACGCCTCGCGCAGCCGGGTGAACAGGTGCGGCCGGGTCGCGGGGTCGGCGAGCAGGTCGTGCAGCAGGAAGAAGCTCATCACGGTGTCCACCTCGGCGATGGCGTCGCGGTGGGCCTCGCGGTGGCACACGTCGAGGACGTCCGCCTGCACCGCCCGCACCCGGTCGGCCAGGCCGGCCTCGGCGATGGTGCGCCGGCCCAGCTCGGTGGCCGGACCGCTGATGTCCAGGCCCAGGCCGCGGGTGCCGGGACGGGAGCCGACGATCCGGGTGACCCGGGCCGAGATGCCGCTGCCCAGGTCGGCGAGGGTGTGGAAGTCGATGCCGTCGAGGACGTCGTCGAGGGTGCCGGACATGAAGGAGCGGTCGTTCTGGCCCGAGCCGAGTGCGACCATCGCCTCGTCACGCAGCACGTCGGCGCCGAACTCGGCCTCGCCGGTGGCCAGTCGGGCGGCCCGGGAGAAGACGTCGCTGTAGCCGCCGACGGCCCAGGTGAAGTAACCGCGCATACGGATCGTCTCGCGCCCGGCGTCGGTGAGGACGGCGGTGTCGCCGCCGTCCTCCAGCCGCAGCCAGCCGCACACGGCGGCGGCCCGCAGGACCTCGCGGACGATCCGCTCGCGGACCGCGGGCCCGGCGTCGCGGACGAAGTCCGCCACGTCCAGCCGGGGTTGGACGGTCAGGCGGTCCCAGACCCCCAGCCGGTCCAGGGCGTTCACGACGGTGGCGGCGACATAGCCGTTGAACGCCTGGTCGACGCCGATCGGGGCGGGGGCGGCCCCGTACCAGTCGGCGGGCAGGGCGGTGGGCGGGGTGTGCAGGAGTGTCATCGCGATTCCGATCTACGGGAGTTCGGGACGGGTGGGGGCGGGTGCGCGCCGGTTTCCTGGCGCGATCAGACGGACGCGTGCTCGGGCACGGGGCCCGGGCCGGTCACAGACTCGGAAGCCGGTGCGTGCCCGGCCTCGACGGCGGGTGTGCCCTGCGACTCGACGGCCGGCGTCAGCGACGACCCGACGACGGCCGCGCGCCGCGACTCGACGGCCGGTTCGGGTTCGGGCCCGACGACGGGTGCGTCCTGCGGCTCGACTGCCGGTCCGTGCCGCGACTCGACGGCCGATCCGCGTTCGGCTTCGACGGCCGGTTCGGGTTCGGGCCCGACGGCGGGTGTGCCCTGCGGCTCGACTGCCGGTGCCTGCCACGCCTCGACGACCTCCGCGCGCCGCGACTCGACGGCCGGTTCCGGTTCGGGGACCTCGGCTCCGACTAGTCCCACGAGTTCGTCCAGCAACTGCTGGGGGTCGGCCGCGGCGGTCAGTGGTTCGTAGACCGCCAGGGACACGGCCCAGTGGGCCGGGCCGCTCTGGACGCAGCAGCGCACCAGCGGTGCGTCGCGCAGGCGGAGGGGCTGCCTGGCGGCGTCCCGCACCGTCTGCCGCAGTTGGTGCGGGACGCCGTCGGGGGCGGGGACGAGATGGTGGGGACGGGCGGCCGGGGCGGGCAGGGTGCGGGCCTGCCAGCGGCCACCCGGTTCGCTGAAGACGGTGCGCAGGGCCGGGTGCCGGCGCTGCAGTTCGGCGAAGGCGGCGGCCAGCGCGTCGGGGGGCGGCGGCGGGCCGGGCAGAGCCGCCGCGGCGGCCACCGTGTGGTCGCCGGACGAGCCCTGCCGGACCATGTCGTAGAAGAGCCAGCGCTGTTCGTACGGGGTGAGCGGGCGCGTGGCGGTCGAGCCGGCCGGGCCTGCGCCGCCCGGGTCGCGGCGGCGGAAGGGATGGCCGGGGAGCCGGACGCGACGGCCCGGCCGGCCCAGGGTGGTGTCGACGTCGAAGCCGAGGCGCCACAGTTCGGCCAGCAGCCGTGAGCAGGAAGCGCCGTCCGCCGGGTCGAGGACGAGCTCGCCCGGTGTGTCCGGCCGGCCCACCCCGATCCGTACCACTGGCGCGTCAGGGTACGGCACGGCCCGGTCGGCATCGGCGTCGGCGACCGGAAGCGACGCGCCCGCGGCAGCTGGAAGCAACGCGTCCACGGCGGCCGGAAGCGACACGCCCGCGGCGGCGGCCCGCAGCGCCTCGGACAGCGGGACCTCACTACGCATCGCCGCGGCGGCCAGGGCACCCAGCCCCTCACCGCGCACCGCGCGGAACGCCACCCGGCGGGCCCGCAGCCAGGCCGCCACGCCGTACTGCACGGCCACGGTCCGGGCCGCGTCCGTGTCGGCGTCGCCGCCGTCCCGGCACGTGTCCGCGGCCAGGCGCAGGGCGTCGGCCACCTCGGGCAGGTCCACTGCGGCCGTACGACACGGCGATCCGTCGAGGACCAGTACGGGTCCGTCCCCGGCTGTCCGCGCCGGGCAGGTGCCGTCGGCGGACCGCTCGCGCAGCAGCCGGACGAGGTCGTCGGTGCGGTCGGCCACCACGGCGTCCCGGCAGGAGAAGCGTTCCCGGCCGGTCTGCAGGGTGAGGGCGACGTCGTCGGGGCCGGTGCCGGGCGCCTGCTCCAGATGCGCGGCCAGGCGGCGGCGCAGCTCGGCCAGGGACTCGGGGTCGCGGGCGGACAGGGCCAGCACGCGGGGCAGGTCCGCGAGCGTCGTCGGTGGGGTCAGGGGGTCGGCCACGGCCGGTCACACCCTTTCTGGCTGCGGGACGGGGGCTGCCGCCGACGCGGCACGGTGCTGCTGCACCACCACATGGGCGTTGGTGCCGCCGACGCCGAAGGAGCTGACGCCGGCCGTACGCGGCCGGCCCGTCTCCTCGGTCCAGGGGCGGCCCTGGTCCAGCAGGGCCAGCCGGCCGTCCGCGGCGGTCAGTTCGTCGATGGGCTCGCCCACGTTGGGCGTCGCGGGCAGGTGCCCGTGGTGCACGGCGAGTACGGCCTTGATGAGTCCGGCGATGCCGGCGGCGGTGTTGCAGTGCCCCACCGACGCCTTGACCGAGCCCACCGCCACGGGCGGGCCGTCCGGCCCCAGGGCGTCGGCCAGGGCGGTGGCCTCGATGGCGTCGCCGAGGCGGGTTCCGGTGCCGTGGGCCTCGACATAGCCGATGTCGGCGCCGCTGACGCCGGCCGCGGAGAGGGCCTCCCGGATGACCCGGGACTGGCCGTCCACGCCGGGTGCGGAGTAACCGATGCGGGCTCGCCCGTCGTTGTTGACGGCGCTGCCCCGGATCACGGCGTACACCGGGTCGCCGTCGCGTTCGGCGTCGGCGAGGCGGCGCAGCAGCACGGCCCCGGCGCCGAACCCGCCCACGGTTCCGGAGGCGCGCCGGTCGAAGGGCCGGCAGAGGCCGTCGTCTGCGTAGAGGAAGCCGGGGCGGTAGCGGTAGCTGCCGTCGGAGGCCGGGTCGAGTGACACAGCGCCGGCCAGGGCGTAGTCGCTGCTGCCGGTCAGCAGGCTCCGGCAGGCGAGGTGGACCGCGTACAGGCCCGTGGAGCAGGCGGTGTCCAGGAGCAGGGCCTCGCCCCACAGGTCGTGCAGATACGCGAACCGGGAGGCGACGAAGGTGGGGTCGGTGTGGACGACGTCGTCCACCCGGGCCTCGGGGTCGGTGTCGAGAACCTTGGCGCAGCCGGTGTACAGGCTGGTGCGGGAGGCGATCTCGGACAGCCGCACGGAGGCGTCCTCCACGGCCGACCACAGCACCTCGTGCAGCACGCCCTGCTGGGGATCGCCGTCGCGCAGGTCGTCCGCGCCGAAGCCGAGGAAGTCGGCGTCGTAGCGGGCGCCTTCGGCGATCATGCCCCAGCGGGCCACCCGCCGCTGCCCGCCGGGCAGTTCGGTGATCAGCGGGCCGGGCCCCTCGGCGAAGCAGTCCCGCCCGCCGCGCAGGTTGTCCCAGAAGGCGTCCAGGTCCGCGGCGCCGGCGAACCGGGCGGCCATCCCGACGACGGCTATGGCGTCCTCCCTGGCCTCGGGCCGGTGCCGTCCGGCGGGGTGCGCGGCGGCCGCGGACCGTTGCCGTCCGACGGAGGGCGCGGCGGCCGCGGGCGGGGCGGCGCCGTCACCGCCGAGCAGCCGTGTCTGGGCGCGCACCGTGGTGTGGCGCAGCAGGTCGCCGATGGACGGCTTGGTCCCGGTGGCACGGCGCAGCACGGCCTGGAGCCGGACCAGCAGGAGCGAGTGCCCGCCGACGTCGAAGAAATTGTCGTCGGGACCGAAGGCGCGCTCACCCAGCACCTCGCGCCACGCGTCGTGCACCGCGCGGTACAGGTCCGGGCCGCCGGCCGGGTTGTGCTCCCGGGGCGCGGACTCCGATGCGGCCGGAGCAGGCGCGGGGGCGGGAGCGGCCGGAGCGTCGTCCTCCGGACGTGGCAGCCGCCGTCGGTCGATCTTCCCGTTGGCGGTCAGCGGAAGTTCGTCGAGGACGACCAGGTGCGAGGGCACGGCGAAGGCCGGCAGGCAGGCCCGCAGGTGGCGCATGACCTCCGGATGGGCACCGGGGCGGCCGAGCACCGCGTAACCGACGATCTCCTTCTCGTCCCGGTCGTTACGGCGGCTGGTGACGAAGGCGGCGGTCACGTCGGCGTGGGCGCGCAGCGCGGACTCGACCTCGCCCAGTTCGACCCGCTGGCTCCTGATCTTGATCTGGTTGTCGGCCCGCCCGATGAACTCGAGCTGCCCGTCCGCGGTCCGGCGCACCCGGTCCCCGGTGCGGTAGAGCCGGCCGCCCGGCTCGGTGGTGAACGGGTCGGTCACGAACCGCTCGGCCGTACGGACCGGGTCGCCGAGGTACCCGAGCGCCACGCCCGTTCCGCCGAGGACCAGCTCCCCGGGCATGTACGGCGGCGCCGGGACCAGGGTCCCCTCGAAGACGACGTACGCGGTGGTGCCCGGCACCGGTGCGCCGATGGGCAGGGTGCGGGCCGCCTCGGGCACTTCCTCGACGGGGCACCACGTGGAGGTGAAGGAGTTCTCCGTGGGGCCGTAGCTGTGCAGCAGGGTGCCCGGCCGGGCCCAGCGCAGCGCCTTGCGCAGATGCGGTACGGAGACGAGCTCGCCGCCGAAGTACACCCGGCGCAGCGTCTGGAGCAGGTCGGGCGCGTCCTCGATGATGCGGTTGAGCAGTGGTGTGGTGACCAGCAGCGTGGTGACACCGAGGTCGCGGACGGCGGTGCGCAGAGCGGGCGGGTCGAGGACGAGTTCCTTGTCCAGCACGGCCAGGCGGGCTCCGTGCGTCAGGGCGCCCCAGATCTCGTATGTGGCGCCGTCGAAGTTGAGCGGCGACAGGTGCGAGACGGTGTCGTCGGGGCCGAGCGGCAGGAAGTCCGGCCGGTGCATGAGCCGCAGCACACCGCCGTGGTGCAGCAGGACGCCCTTGGGCCGGCCGGTGGAGCCGGAGGTGTACAGCACGTTGAACGCGCTGTCCGGCCGCAGCTCGACGGCGGGCGGCAGCGTCGGCAGCGCGCCGGCGGCACGGTCGATGTCCTGCGGGCTGTGCACGGGCAGGCCGTCCGGTGCCCGGCCGGTCTCGGGCGCCTCGGCGATCAGCAGCCGGGGCCGGGCGTCGTCGAGGACGAGCCGGAGCCGGGCGTCGGGATAGCCGGGGTCGAGCGGCAGATAGGCCGCCCCGGCCATGGCGGCGGCCAGCATCGCCGTGACGGTGTGCGGGCCGGGCCGCAGCAGCAGCGCCACCAGGTCGCCCTCGCGGACGCCGCCTTCACTCCTGAGCCAGTGCGCCTGCCGAGCCGCGGCCTCGACCAGGGCGCGGTAGGTGAGAGTCCGCTCACCGTGCACGACGGCCACGGCACCGGGATCATGCCGGGCGGCCCGCAGTACCAGTTCAGGCACGCTGGAGGCGGCTACGACGCTGTCCTCGGGGGCTGCCACGGGGCCGCTCTCGGGAGCTGCCACCGGGCCGCTCTCGGGGACTGCCACAGGGCCGCTCTCGGGGACTACGTCCGCGCCGCCACCGGCGACCACACCCGGGCCGCTCTCGGGGACCACGCCCGTACCGCCACCGGCGACCACACCCGAGCCGCTCTCGGGCACCACACCCGCGCCACCACCGGCGACCACACCCGAGCCGCTCTCGGGCACCACACCCGCGCCACCACCGGCGACCACACCCGAGCCGCTCTCAGGCACCACACCCGCGCCACCCTCGCGGGCCGCTTCCGCGCCCTCCGCTCCAGGCGCGTCGGCCCCGAGTCCGCAGCCGTCCTGCGCGGAGCCTGTCGCCGTGGCGGGTGCCGGGGCGGCCGCAAGTCCGGCCAGCAGGTCCCGGCAGCGGACGCCGGGGCGTTCGACGGCGGCGAGCAGCCCTTCCAGCTGATGGACCATCAGATCGGCCGAGGCCTCCGCGTACAGGGCCGTGTCGTAGTCGATCCGCAGGACCAGCCGGTCCGGGTACTCCAGCGCGGCCACGGCGAGGTCGTACTTGGCCGACGCGGTGTCGAGATGCAGCATGCGGACCGTGGCACCGGGCACCTCCTGGGCGGCCTCGGTACGGGGCTGGTGCAGGAACACCGACGTGTACGCCGGTGCCGTGCCCGGGGCCGGGGGCCCGACGGCGGCCAGTGCCTCCATCGAGTCCAGCACCTGCTCGCCGAGGCGCCCCGCGTGGTCACCGAACTCCTCGTCGGCAAGGGCACGGCTACGGATCGGCAGGACCCGGGTGAACAGGCCCACGGCGTCCTCGGTGCCCGGCTCGTCCCGCCCGGCGAACGGCATGCCGAGGACACCGTCCCACTCGCCGGACCACCCGTGCAGCAGCAGGCTCCAGGCGGCCAGTAGCACGGTCGCGGGTGTGACGCCGTGCCGGACGGCGATGCTCCGCACGGCGTCGAGCCGTTCGGCGGGAAGGGTGCGCTCCACCGCTCCCGCGGCCCCCCGCAGCCGGTCGTCCGCGCGCACCAGGTCGGGCAGCGGCCCGAGCGTGACGGGCTCGTCCGCGAGCAGGTCCTGCCAGTACGCGGCCGGCGCGGACCCGGACTCTCCGTCGGCCGACGGCGGCGCCGGCGTGACGCGTGCCTGTACCTGTGCCTGTGCCTGTACCTGTGCCTGTGCCTGCGCCACGGGGGCGGGGACAGTGCACGGCGCACCGGAGGTACGGGCGCGGTAGGCGGCGAGCACATCCGCCGCGACGACCTCCATGGTCCGGCCGTCGGCCACCATGTGATGCACCGTCAGCACCACCAGGGCGCCGTCGTCGTACTCCAGCACCTCGGCACGCAGCAGGGGCGCCGTGCCCGGGTCCAGGGGACGCTGTGCCGCCCGGACGGCTTCCTGCCGCGCACCGTCCGCACGGCAGGACCCGGCCCGCCGGGGCGACATGCCCAGCGGGGGCGGCTCCGCCGGTTCCGGGAGGAACCGCAGCTCCCCGTCCTCGCTGTCGAACCGGCCGGCCAGCGCGGGCCGCCGGGCCAGCAGGTCGCCGAGCGCCAGGCGCAGCACCGCCGTGTCCAGGGCACCGACGAACTCCAGGGCCACCGGCACGTTGTAGCGGCCGGACTCCGGCTCGCAGCGGTCGGCGAGCCAGATCTCCGTCTGGGCGGCCGACACCGGCAGCCCGGGGATCCGGGCGGTCACGGGCGCTTCTCCCCGGCCACGCCGGACGCTCCCACCACGACGGCCTCTTCAGGGACCGGGTCGGCCGCGAGGGCCTCGGCCAGCCCGCGGACCGTGGGGTTGCGGAACAGCAGCCGCACCGGTATCCGTCGGCCCAGCGCGGCGCCGAGGTCCCTGACGGCCTGCAGAGCGCTCAGGGAATGGCCGCCGACCTGGAAGAAGTGGTCCTCGTCGGTGAATTCGTCGTGGCCGAGCGCCTCGGCCCAGGCCTGGTGCACCAGTGCGCCGAGTTCACCGGCGCCGCGTGCTGCGGATTCGGTCGCCATAACGGCAGTCGTGTCCTTCCGTCGTTGGTCCTGGCCGCGTCGGCGGGGCCCGGGCGGGGGCCGCCGTCCGTCCATCAGGCGGATGCGGTTCGGGCGGATACTGCTCAGGCGGATGTCTGCTCGTCGGGTACGAACGCCCGGTAGGTTTCATCCACGGAGTCCCAGAGCCTGGGGAAGAGGCTGCGCTCGGCCATCGCGCGGACGCCCGCGGTCGACTCGCCGCGCAGACTCTTGGGCAGGCCCTCCCGGTTCTTCCTGCTGCTCGGCGGCGGCGCGGTCTCGGGGTGACCGCCGAGCTGGGACCACACCATGCGCAGGTGATGGTGCTTCCACGCGGCGACGGCGGCGTCCAGCCGGAGCAATGCCTGCCGCACCAGGGCCAGGTCGGGGGCCCGGTCCTCACGGGACGGCGAGGTCCCGCGGGCCTGCGCGGCGATGAGCCGCCGCATGTCGAGGCCCTCACGGCTGACGGCGGCCGCCGTCTCCTCCCACAGCGCCACGGCCGCGCGGCGCAGGTTACGGGCCCCGGGCGAGTCGAGTCCGGTGGTGTTCTCCGGGAACGTCTCCCGCATCAGCAGCAGGTTCTGCTGCGGCAGGAAGTCCTGGAGCACCTGGACCGCACGGACGGGTACGTCGCCCATGGCGGCCGCGCGTTCCAGGAGCCCGGCGGCGAGGAGGTAGTCGCGCTCGCGCAGCGCGGCGGCGGCGCGGCGCATCTCGTAGTGCATCTCGCACCAGGCGTACTCGGTGATCAGATGCACCGTCTGGAAAAGCCGTTGGTCCGGGTGGACGAGGGCGTCCTCCGGCAGCAGCGCCGAGAGAGCGGCGGTGAGCCGGGTGTCCTGCTCGTAGTTGCTGCCGCGGTCGTACTCGTAGACGAAGAGGCGGTTGCTCTCCTCGGGGTTCATCACCCGGCGGGGTGCTCCCGGCCTCCCGGTCTGGGCTCGCTTGCTCATCGTGGTGGTGCCTCCTGGCGGGGTGTTCCGGCGGGCTCGGGGCGGCTCGCCGGGTCAGCTCACGAGGGCGCCGTGCCGGTCCGCGGCGGGGAACAGCCGGTTGCCCAGGACCTCCGCCAGGTAGGGCACGCCCTCGGTGTATCCGGTGCCGGTGCGCTCGCCGATCATCCGTACGGCCAGGCGGTAGTGGGTCTGCTTCCAGCGCTGGTGCGTCGACTCCAGCCGGTCGGCCGCCGCCCTGAGCGCGGCGTCGCCGGCGGCGTCCAGACGGTGCTCGGCGATCAGGTCGTGCCAGGTCCCCTGGACGGTGGGCTGTCCGCCGACGACTCGCTCACGTACCTCGGGCACGGAGGTGTAGGCGGGCGAGGCGAGCCGGGCCAGGTGCGGGGTGGAGCACAGCGACTCGAAGGTCTTGTAGCCGGCGGACTGGATGGCGCTCGCCCCTTCGGTGAACTCCCTGAAGGTACGGAAGGCTTCGGGCCGCATGGTCGCCAGCAGGGAGAAGAGGGGCAGGGATTCCTTGAGGGTGTCGGCCACCGTGCCGACGTGGTCGGCGGCCTCCTGCGGCCGGTCGTCGGCGAGCCGCCGCACCGCCGTGGCCAGGGCGGCCGACATGAAGGTGAACGTCGTCTCGAAGGACTGCAGGGTGCGCAGGAACAGGTACTCGTCGTGCAGGACACACACCGGCTGGATGCTCGCCGAGAGCACCAGCGCCTGGTGCGGCGTGGCCGCCCGCAGGACGTCCGCGGCCAGCGGTCCGCCGGGGGTGCGTCCCGGTACGGCGGCCACCGCCGCGGCGTCCACGGTTCCGGGGGGCAGCACCCGCAGGGCGGCGGGCTCCATCACCCGTACCGCCAACCGCGTCCGCTTCCCCACCAGTTCGGGCTGCGGAGGCATGCCGTGCGGGTCGGCCGGGGTGTCGCTCAGCGCCTGCTGCTCGAAGCGGATCAGGTCGGCGAGCAGAAGCAGCAGCATCTCGTCGCGTGCGCGGCGTGCCTCGTGCCAGTCGGCAGGAGCGGGCGGGGCCAGCAGTGAAAGGGCGGTGTAACTGGGGTAGTCGTAGCGGCTGTCGTGTTTGTCGAGGACGACGTCGAGGAATTCACGCAGAGTGGCAGGGCTGTCGTCTGGCCTGGCCGGGAACGGCTGTTTCGACCGGGCGGTGAGGACATCGCGGATCTCGGCGAGCCGGTCCAGCAGTTCGGCGGACAGGAAGTGCTTGCCCACCGACCGCAGGTGGCCGAGAACGGCGGCGTAGGGGAATTCGGCCGCCTCGCCGGCGACCGCCCAGGTGTCCAACTGCTCGAGGACTGCGGCGACGGCCGGGGGTGTGACCGGCGGAAGGACCTGCAGAGCGGTTTCCGTGGAACTCATTGGGAAATCCAGGACGTCAATATGCGGCGTGCTTTCATCACCTGTTGCCAGAGGATGCGAGCGGGCATGGATGAGCCTTCTCTCGGTGACGACCGGCAGGGATCGGAGCCGTATGACGACGGCCGTTCGGGCTTCCGCGGCATTTCGCCTTTCGTCACGGAACCGACCGCATCACGCTTCCGACGGAAATACTCCGCCGCTCGACCGAAACTCCCAAGTCACCGGTATCCGGTCACTCCCACCCGGTCACGAGACCACGTGACTTGACCACACCACACAAAGAAAAAGGAACTGACCCCACCCGAGGAACCACAACCGCCTGCGACCTGCCGCTGCTGGAGGTGTCTCCACATGACCGGCTCGGCGTGTGGCTCGGCCTCGGATCGTGCGGCAGTCGGGGACGGAGAACCACGGGGTCACACCGTCGCCGCCGGCGAGCGTGCCTCGCCGGCGGTCACCAGGCTTGTCCAGTTCGGCTTCCGCCCCGGCCCGCGGCGCCGGGGCTCGCGGTGCGCTCTCGCCCGGCTCTCGGCTCTGAAGGGCGAAAGACCTCTGGTGGAGGAAGCGCCGGCGGACTCCTCGGCACCCTCGCCGGGATTCACCGCCCTTGCGGCGACCAGCCCGCGGAGTTTCGACCGCAGTCGAAACTACGAGCTCACGGGGCCCGCGGACTGGTCACCCATGGCCATCGAGCCCCCTGTCGGATTCGAACCGACGGCCTACGCATTACAAGTTGTCCGATCTTGGTCCGGGGGTGTCCACAGTCGTCCGCCGGAGGTGGATGACCCCTGGTCAGCCGCACGCTCCGATCACGACAGACGGCAGCAGACGTCACCGGACTCCGGGCAGATTGAGACCATGACTGAGACCGCCACAGGCGTAGATCCGCTGACGCAACCAAGGCCGACGAGTCTTCAGCGGCTCCGGCCAGCCGATCGAGTGGGCAGATTTACAGACCGCACGTTGCAGCCTATCGATCTGAGGTTTCTACCCACCGAGGTCTTTCTGCCGCTCGGGTAGCCCACAGGTGCAGGAGAGGTTGAATGCGACTGCGCTCAACTTAGGCCTCGCCGAACTTGTTCAGCAAACCGCCGGAAATTGGCATCTTGATCGCCAAGGGCAAGATCGAGTGCCGTGTGCGTCTCGGAGGTCTCGGGCTCTGAAAGTGCCAGGATGCGTAGCGCAGCACGTCTAACTTCTTGACGCCCCGTGCCTGTGGAACTACCGCTGTCGCCGCGAGCGAGTTCCACCAACAGGACGTGATAGTCGGTGTCCTCCAACAACCGCTCGGCCAAGCCCTTCAAGGCCTCGAGGCGTACTTCCTCATACCGGTCACCACGAGCAAGGCCGAACAGCAGGGTGCCGACTTCACCATCCTCCGGCCACCGCTCGACCAACACCCTCAACGCATCAAGACGCACGTCCACATCCCGGTCACCACGAGCAAGGCCGAACAGCAGGGTGCGGACTTCACCATCCTCCGGCCACCGCTCGACCAACACCCTCAACGCATCAAGACGCACCTCCACATCCCGGTCACCACGAGCAAGGCCGAACAGCAGGATGCGGACTTCACCATCCTCCGGCCACCGCTCGACCAACACCTCCAGCGCATCAAGACGCACCTCCACATTCCGGTCACCACGAGCAAGGCCGAACAGCAGGATGCGGACTTCACCATCCTCCGGCCACCGCTCGACCAACACCCTCAACGCATCAAGACGCACTCCGCCGTCCCCGTCACCACGAGCAAGGCCGAACAGCAGGGTGCCGACTTCACCATCCTCCGGCCACCGCTCGACCAACACCCTCAACGCATCAAGACGCACCTCCTCATCCCGGTCACCACGAGCAAGGCCGAACAGCAGGGTGCCGACTTCACCATCCTCCGGCCACCGCTCGACCAACACCCTCAACGCGCCACGACGCTCGTACCTCGCTGAGTCGCTGCTCCGGGCAATATCGAGCAGTAGCCGGCGGGCTTCACCGTCGTCCGGCCACCGCTCGACCAACACCCTCAATGCATCAAGACGCACTCCGCCGTCCCCGTCACCACGAACAAGACCGAGCAGCAAAACGCGGACTTCCTCATCTGCTGGCCACCGCTCGACCAACATCTGAAGCGCTATAGAAGGCGGGAAACCATCTGAGTCGCTGCTCCGGGCAACGTTGAACAACAGAGCACGGACATCTTCATGATCCGGCCAATGCTCGACCAACGCCGCAAGGGCTGTACGACGCAAGAATGTTGGCACACCATGACTCCAGAAGATATCCACCAGCAAAGTGCGAATCTCGCCAGTATCCGACCATTGCTCGGCCGCCAACTTCAATACATCTATGCGAAGGGCGTAGTCGTCGCCGCTCCGAGCAGTATCAAATACTAGAGAACGAAGTGCGTCGTCCTCCGGCCATTTCTCGATCAACACCTTCACTGCACCGCGGCGGAGGGTCCTTTCCGAATCGCCGTTCCGAGCGGTATCAAATAGTAGAGAATGGACTTCGTCGTCCTCTGGCCACCGTTCGGCCAGCAACTCAAGGAAACGAAGCTGCGCGTGCGGTTCTTCGTCGTTGCAAGCCAAATCAAACAACAAAGCACGGATCTCATCATCTGCCGGCCACCGTTCGGCGAGCGCAGAAGCGAAAACTCCTCGATCGTAAGGGTGGTGCGAGATGGAAGCGAGACGCCGAAGTTCATCGCGGTCTGGATGCAATCTGCACACTATGTGAGGGGTGTCGACGCTCGGAGAGAACTGCCCACGAGTTCGGAACCAGGCCAAAAACGGTTCGCGCCCAGCCCAGTATGAACTGAATGACTCAATGGCGGGATATGCGGCCACCAGGACATTTTCCGCCAGGGAGTTCAGAAATATCGTAGCGGCCCGGATGGCTCGCACACTCTGATTCTTCAGCAACCCGATTTTAGGAACTTCGGCAAGGGCGCGAATGGCGAGGACCAGCAGAGAAGCATCTGCACGGATACGCCGAACATCGTGAGCAGAAATCAAGCGATCGATAGCATCCGCAGCGTCGACGGGTTCAAGCTGACTAATGAGAAGCAGGAGCACTTCATGCCAAGCCGGGTCGCTTGCATGAGGAACGATGACATCATCTAGAAGCTCCTGAGGGGTCCATGCTCTCGCCCGGGTGTACCGGGTGTGTATATCCGCAGCGGCGAGGTGCTCAAGGAAAGCTCGATGGACGAACCCATATACCTCACCGCCATAACGAGCAAGAATGAAGTTTCTTTCGCGTAGCTGTGAAAGTAGGGCACGTGCACCATTCCTAGCCGGAGCGGGCGGAAGGCCGTAGTCCTGCAGATGGCTGCACAACAACTTCTCAAGGTCTTGCCCGTGGATATGGTTACCAGCTATGCCAGCCGCACCATCCTGCATCGCGCGGGCCAGCATCATCAGCACCTCGCCCCGGTCCAGGCCATCAAGGACGTCCTTAATGGCCTGGGGCAGGTCCGCTTGCAAGTGCTTAGCTTGCTGATCCCATTGGGCGGTAAGGACCGTGACGGCTTGGCGGTATACACCGAGACGATCTTTGGGTAGGGGCTGGCGGCGCCCTACAATGGCCAGGATAGTCAAGAGCAGCGGATTTCCTGATAGCTCTCTGACTGGACGCGAATCGCGCACGGCGTTCTGCAACCGCTCAGCCAGTTGAGAAGCCAGTTCGGCGTCCCCAGGGCTAGAGAGGCTGTACCAGCGCCTAGTGAAAGTCGCGATTTGGTCTCGATTGAGATCTTGCAACATGTAATGGGCGAAACCGGCCCCGTCGAGAACGTGGCGCTTGTAACCAATGAGTCGAGAAGTCACCACAACGCGGGCCGAAGGCCATCGAGCAGCAAACCCGGCAATCTGCTCGGAGGTAGCTTGGCGGAGTTTGGGATCAAAAACCTCATCAAGGCCATCGAAGACAACAACAGCGCGACCGGTACGGAGCAGGTTCTGTAGAATCGCTGGCGGCACAGACAGACCAGCTTGAATTTGACGGTGCGCAAGGAACTCTTCGAAGGTCCGGTGGATCCATTGAGCATCGGCATATTGTCGCAATTCGACAATTACGCCCACTCTATTTTTCAGGCCCTTGCGACTACTACCGCGAGGCCGTGGGGCAGCCAAGGAGAGAGCCAGGTACTTGGCCAGTGTGGACTTACCGGCACCAGGATCGCCTAGAATCACGGTCTTGGGCGCATTTTCTTCGTCGAGTACCTGCAGGACGTTACGCACCGGGCGCTGAGCGTAGGCGTCCTGCAGTCGCTTCAAGGACTCTATGGCACCGCTCGGTAGATGGTCAGGGTTTGGCAACTCGTCTGATTCCACCAAGCGCCGAACCAGTTCGCGTGGCAACTCTACGGGCGGGGGATCAGCACGCACTCCCGGCTCAACAAAGACCTCCCGCAGCCGAATCGCGGGATGGCGGCCCTGGTCATCGAGCGGCAGCAGAACCTCTAGGTCCAAGTGCCCCCACGCCTCTCGGACACGCTGCTCGTACGCTGCGAGAGCCGCCTCAGTCTGTTGCGGACTCGGCTCCTGATGCTTGGAGGAATCCGACGCAGCGTGCTCCAAAGCCCTTACCAAGGAGGTGTGTTCGGCCTTCCAGGTGCTCAAGTCATAGAGGTGGACGGCTGCGGGAGCCTGCACGTTACGCGCGTGAAGTTGGCAGGCCTGAACGTAGGCGAGCAATACTTCCCAGTCAGGTGCCTTAGCTGTGCCTCCTGACAGAATCCGACTTACCGCGTTAGCGGTCAGATGGCGTCCCCCGCTCGCCTTACGCGCTAGGTGCGCGGACGCCGTCACGATGTCAGCATTTTTGGCGCCTGAGGCATCTCGCAGATCCCGAAGGCGGCGTGCGAAGGCCTCGCGTGCCGCTTCGACCGAGTTGTACTCGCCGCTCTTGGTCACCGTCTGTCCCCCAGGCCCTCTACGTACCGTGTTGTACCCACGCGGCACCTCAGGTTAGGCCCCAACCTGCAGTGATGGCAGGCAAATCCCAATCACTCACGCTTCTATGACCGCAGGACATGGCTCGCCGCACGCTTAGCGGCACAACCTCACCGCTACTCACTGGGAGCCAGCCCATGACCACTGCACTCGCCACCTTCGTGACCACACTCGGTCCCATCGGGGTCCTTGCCATGGCGGTCTTCCTACTGCTCTTCGTTGGCGTTGTCCTGCCAGCGGTCTGGTCCCGCCATGCCTACCGTCGCTCGGCTGCCCAGCAGATCCTGACTGCCCTCATCGACGCTCTCTTCCGCGCACTGCGCCGTCTGTGGCCACTACGTTGACCACAGACCGTCGCATATCTAGGTGCACTAGTACTCCAGCAGAACTTTGACGTTTTCCCTGGTCAGGGGCGGCTTGGGTGAGTGTAGGGGGCTGATTGGCGGCCCGTGTTCTCTTTCCCGGGCCGCCCCTCGGCCGAATACGTCGGACACCACACCCCCGACCGCCTCCAGCGGCTCCTCAATGGCGCCCGCTGGAACGCCGACGAGCTCCGCGACGACCTCCAGCACTATGTAGCCGAACGGCTCGGCGAGCCCGACGGCATCCTCATCCTCGACGACACCGGCTTCCTCAAGAAGGGCACCACCTCGGCCGGAGTCCAGCGCCAGTACTCCGGCACCGCCGGCCGCACCGAGAACTGCCAGGTCGGCGTTTTCGCCGCCTACGCCACCACACGCGGACGCGCCCTGGTGGACCGCGAGTTGTATCTGCCCAAGTCCTGGACCGACGACCGCGACCGCTGCCGCGCCGCCCACATCCCTGACGAGCGGGTCTTCGCCACCAAGCCCGACCTGGCCAGGGTCATGGTGCTGCGGGCGATCAACCTCACCGCTGCCGATCGCGTGGGTGACCGCGGACGCCGCCTACGGCCAGGAGTGGCGGCTGCGCCGCATGCTGAGGGAAGGTTCTACTGCTCGTGCAGCGTCGGTTTTCAAGACCGCGACTCGGGCGCGCTTCATTCGTCCCCGCGCATGAGCGGGGCCGTCCGGTCCCCTCCGCAGCGGTCGCGAGCCGTGGGATTCTTGGGGGTGACGACGGGCCAACGGAGAGGGAGAGCGAGTGTCGCAGCAGGCCAGCCCTCGGGGAACCTTCCTGAAGATTGCCGACTCAGTGAAGGTGCTGATCGAGGGCGACCCGGAGATGACAGAGCTGCCTTCCCTGACTGAGGTCATGCGCGAACACGGCGTCTCACGCGGCGTTGCCATCCGCGCGTACGGGGTACTGCGGCAGGAAGGCTTGGCCGAACCTGCGCCAGGCGAGCGGTGGCGCGTCGTGCGCTCGGGTGATCGAGTCGACCGGCGCCCGCTCGATCAGCGGATTGCCGACATCATCACGGCTGACGGACTCGAGGTAGGGGAAGCGTTCCCGAGTGCTTCCGCACTCGCCGAACGGTTCGGGGTCTCCCGTCCCACGGTGACCAAGGCTCTGGAGAAGCTGGAGACCGCCGGCGTGCTGGCGGGGGGAGGACAGGGCAGGGTGCGGACGGTCCGCGCCGTGCCGACGCGAGAGGAGCGTTCGTAGCTTGCCGACGTTGACGGAGTGGGCCTATCCCCTGGCTGAATCCCTGCTCGCCGAGCCGCTACCGCGGCGGTGGAAGCACTGCCTAGGGGTCGCTGAGAGGGCACGTACGATCGCTCTTGTTCTTGGCCAGGACGCGGATCTGGTGGAGGCCGCGGCAGTACTGCACGACATCGGCTATGCGCCGGACCTGGCCAAGACGGGCTTTCACCCGCTGGACGGCGCCCGCTACCTCCGGGACGTGGCCGACGCCGACGAACGTGTCGTCAACCTGGTCGCCCACCACTCCTGCGCCTGGCTGGAGGCGGAAGCGCGCGGCCTGCGTGAGGAACTGGAGGGCGAGTTCCCACGCGAGAGCGCGCACCTGAACGACGCGCTCTGCTACTGCGACATGAACACCACGCCGGACGGCACACCCACGAACCCGATCGACCGGATCAACGAGATCGCTGGACGCTACGGGCCCGACAGCCTGATCGGAAAGTTCATTCGCCGCGCGGAGCCCGAGATCCACGCGTGTACGTCCCGCGTCCTCGAACGTGTCGCCACCGCCAAGCGTCAGCCGATGTAGGGAGCGGTGCGCTTTCGGTCCATGGCGTGCTCGATGCGGAGCCGCATGGTGGGATGGACGTCCAGCTCCCGCAGGTCCGTGGGGTCAACCCAACGGACCTGCGTCGTCTCAGTACTCGTACGCAGCTCGCCACCGACGGGCCGTGCGCGGAAGCAGATGCTGAACTGCTGCCGGACTTCGCCATCGTCGTACTGCATGACGTGCCCAGGGTCTGTGTAGATCCCGGACATGTCGACGACTTCGGCCTTGATGCCCGTCTCTTCCCAGACCTCACGGACGACCGTGTCACTAATGGACTCGCCCACGTCGTGGCCACCACCGGGTAGTGCCCAACGTCCGTTGTCGGATCGCTGGATCATGAGCACCTGTCCCGCATCGTTCTGGACGAACGCCACGACCGAGGGAACGACGGAGTTGGCCCGCGGGGCGTCCGGATCGTGCAGGTAGTCGATGCGTCCCATGTTCAAGCTCCCGTGATGTCGCGTTCGGTTACTGGCCTGGCGCCTTCCCAGGTCTGTTGAACGCTATTGGCAAAGGTGTCGAACAGACCACCGCCAGGGAGCCGCCGCAGGTGGAACACAGGCGCCATGTAGGCACCAATGCCGTACACGTGCGTGTTGGCCAACATCTCGTTGTCAGCACGGTAGATCGAGTTGTAGAGCACCGTGTCATGCAGGCGGAAGGCAATCTCGCGGTGGCTGGTGAACAGCGGGCGGTAGTTGACCAGCGCGTTGCGGATCTTGCCGTCCATGATGCGGTGCCCTTCGTCGATGCCGCGTCGGATGACGGCTTCGCACTCGGGATCACCCATGAGCACTCGGATGCGCACGCCGCTCTCCGCCTTTTTCTTCAGCGTCGAGAAGAAGAGAGGGTCCTCTGCCAGGTAGATGCCAGCGTACACAAGGATGTCTATGCACTCCGTGGCGCGCTCACACATCTCGCGCCAGAGGTCTGACGGCACCGTGTGGCGATGCGGGTAGGCGGTAACGATCTCGGCCTTCGTCAGGACCGATGCACTCTCGGCATTGCGATCGTCGTCCCAGAGCGTCGTCACGTCGACCTTGAGAGCTGCCGCCGTTGCGTACTGGTGTCGCCGGTAGGGCGCCTTGCCTTGCGTGATCCAGCGCTCAACGGTCTTTGGGTTGACCTTGATCTCCTCAGCGAGGCTCTGAATGGTCATGCCTCGCGCCAAGAGGGCCGATCTCAACCGCTCGTTGGACATCTTCCCCCTCCGTTGGACATCTAGGGAGCTCTTGACGGTAGCGAGCTCAACCAGAGCTGTCTACGTGTGCGGTGACCAACTCCCCTGACCTCGAGCGATTCTGATTGTGCGCCAAGAAGTCCCGGTGCAATCAACAACGGGTTCCGTGGCGGTACTTGACGGCCCCCCATGCGATACCTGTAAAACAGGTACTGTAACCACAACCAAGACCCCGCCGGGCCCGCTTACACGCGGCCCGCGCGGCAGGGGAGACGTCAAAGTCCGTCGTCTTCACGGATCGATCGGTGTCATCGGCTAAGCCGCTGGTCTGACCCTCGGGCGTAGACCCAGGGACCGGATCGGCGGGGATCCCGGTGGTTGGGCTGCACCCGGCCCATGACAGGTAGCCATTCCAGGGAGATCGGCTCAGCGAGTGACGACTGAGCGACGCGGTGACCACGTGCCGACCAAGCGAAGGGAGCAAGGCGCGTACGGAGCCGCGAGAGACAGTGGCGGGCTTTCCCGTCACTCGTCATGCGGGCAGGGCACCGGCCATCGCGTCAGCGCCCTGCCCGTTTGATGAGGAATCAGTGCGGTCCCCACGGGGCGCAACCCGGGGGACCGCGGCCAGGCACCTGATGTGGAGGCACCTGTGGTCACCAGTCTGACAGAGGCGGAGCGGGACGAACTGTCCCGGAAGAACGGCGACGCGAACAAGCGCAGCGAGGACAACGCGCGTGCCCGGGGGGGGCCGTTGATGGCCGGCTCGGAGCACGAGAAGGCGAAGCCGCCGCTGCCGGTGCGCCCGCCCCGTCCCCACCCGCGCGCGGTCTGACCGGCCGCTGAATTCAACCGCCCCGATGGTCGTAGGCCGGGTTCAACTCCCGGCCGGGGCACTGTGGCCCACCGCGCTCGCGGTGGTCGCCGCCCCCGCCGGGCCGACCGCCCTCGACTTCCCCGCGGTCCCCGGCCTCTTCCTTCCCTTCGAGCTGGGAGCTCCCATGCGCTCTTTCGTGTCCGGCCACCGGGCCGACGACCCACAGGATTTCCTCGAACTCGCCCTCGGCACCCCGGTTGAACTGTGGCTCGGGGCCGAAGGCGAGAGCGACGAGGAACGCACGGCCCGTCTGGACGCGGCCCGCGACATCCTGACCCACCCCGACTACGCGAGCCTGCCGGACGACCTGATCCGGCTGGCCGCGCAGGCGGTCGACAACCACCCGGAGCTGTTCAACGTGGTCCCGCTGGCCCGTCCCGCCCGCCGCCGTCCGGTGCGCCGGGGGGCCGCGGCATGAGCGAGAGCCTGACTCTGGACGACCTGTCCATGGCACTACGGGCGTTACGCCTGCTCGCCGCGGACTTCGGCCACCTGCCGGCACCCATGCTGGACGTGTCCACCATCTTCCCGGACCGGCTGAGGCTGTCTTTCCACTACGGCCTGGCCGACTTTGAGTCCTGGCGTGAAGCGCTGGGCATCGCCCCGGACGCTGTGGAGCACGGTACGCAGGGTGCGGGCGGTGGGACGCGCGTGCTCAAGGCGTCTATCGAGTACGCGGGTGCGGTGCTGGAGTTGGTGGCCTACGCCGACGTCGTCGCCCCGGCACAGGCCGGAGTGGCGGCCTGATGTCCGCGGCGTGGGGCAAGTGCTACGACCCGACCGACGCCCGGTACGGGGTGCCCACCTATCCGTGGAGGCTGGCACCGTCCGGGCTGGCGACGCGCCGGCAGCTGCGGGCCCGCGGCCTGCGCCCCGGGGGCCAACCGGTAGCGGCGCAGACCATGCGCATGAACCGGCGCACCGGCACTCCGAGGGTGGCCTACCTCTACCACGTCGACCGGGCGCTTCCGGTGCGGCCGATGACCTCCCGCAAGTGGGGTGCGCTCGCGCTGGCCATGCTCGCCCGCCGCACGTGCCCGAAGTGCCAGATCACCTACAGCTACTGCATGCCCCGCTCGCTCGGGATGTGCGTGCTGTGCGCCTACCCCGACGATCACGGAACGGAGTGAAGAACATGGAAACCAAGCACGTAGTACGGCGGGCGGCTCACTGGAGTCTGCCGGTCGCGCTGACCGGCATGTCGCTGGGCTGGACCGTCTACGCCGTGGGAGAGATCCTCTCCCGCCAGGCCCCGCCCGCGCTCGCCATGACGGTGGCCGGCATCTACGACGCGGTATGGCTGTACGCGTTGGCCATGGAGACCGCGCACCGTCGCCAGGGTTCCAAGGGGACTCTTCCGGCTGTGCTGGGCTGGGTGTTCCTGGTGACGTCGGTCGGTGTGCTGTTCACCCACGGCCTGATGTACGCCACCTTGGCCGTCGCCGTCATCGGCGCGGTCGTCCCGGCCGCCGCGAAAGCCACGCTCATCATGGCGGTGGAACGGGAGTCCACCCGGATCTCCACTGGGGCGCAGCAGCAGATTGACGCGGTGCGCAGTGCGACGCGGGATCAGGTGGCCATCGGCCGGGCCGTCACCCGCGCCAAGGCCGACCGGCACACGACGGCGGCCGTGCTGGAGCGTGAGGAGCGCAAGGCCCGTGGCCAGGCGCAGAAGGTGCGCCACGAGGCAGCCGAGGAACTGACCAAGCTCGCCGCCAAGCACCCGATGGACGACGTTCCCCAGGAGGTCCCGGCGCTGTTCTCGGACGATGATCTGGCCCGGGTGCTTGGGCAGTGGACACAGGAGGGCGTGTCCCCGGCTGTGTCCCCCGTGTCCCCGCAGGTCGACCCCGTGTCCCCGGCTGGTGAACTTTCCGCTCCGCATGATGCGGGACACACCCCGGTCGACCTGACCGGGCTTGCTGAGGTGGCGGCCGTGGCCGGCGTCGAGACGCCCGAGCCGGGTGAGCCGCTGACCGAGGAACAGCTCACGGTCGTTCTGCGGTGGCTGCGTCACTCCGACAACCCCCCGCTGTCCTACCGCAAGGCCCTGGCCGCATACCGCGCAGCAGGGTTCTCCGCGAAGGAAGAGCGGGTGCGCAAGGCGTACGCCGCGCTGATCGACGCGGAAGACGCACAGCCCTAACTGAGCGTCCGGCACACATCAATGAAGGCCAGCCCACGGCAATTGGGCTGGCCTTCGTTGCGACTGCCGGAGCAGTCGACCGCACCAGTGAAGCAGACCTGGTGAGCCCCGGCGAGCGGCACCTTCGCAGACCCGTAGGGCAGACCCGGCGAGCGACACCGTCCACTCTCACCGACACGTAGGAGTCTCGACCGTGACCACGCAGACCGCCCCCGCCGCCGACAACTCCGCGCAGGCGCGGGGCACGCATCACTGGATCATCACGCTGGAGATGCCGGGCCGGTTCTCCATGACGCAGGAGGGCACCGTCACGCCCTCGCCCGGCAGCACCCGGCAGGACGTCTACCGCTTCATCTACCAGTCCGTGACCGAGCAGGACGCCAACCTGCGTGGTGCCTCGGTCGGTTACTTCGTCCTGGAGCCCAACCAGCTCTGACCAGCCCTTCCCCGCAACGCGAAGGCCCGGACGCGCGCTTTGGACGGCAAGGCGTCCGGGCCTTTGCCCTACTCCGCAAAAGGAGTGCTCACAGCATGACGGAACTCACCACTGAGCCGGTAGCCGTCCAGGCCGCCCTCACCACCCCGTCCCCACCGCCCGACACCGCGCCCGCACCCGCGCCGGACGGGAAGGAGGTGGAGCACACGCCCGGCGGCTGGCCGGTCGTCCCGCTCGCCCTGACCGGGGCGAACAGCACGATCGGCATGGTCGCCGCCGCATCCCTGGCCGGCGGCCCAATTGCCGCGGCCATCGCCGCAACCGGCATGGTCGTCCTCGGCACCGTCGCCGCCACCCGCTCCCGCACCCCCAACCCCCGCCGCGCCGCCCGCCGGAACGCGGCCCGCACCGCCGGCCGCACCGCGGCCCGCAGCGCGGGCCTGCGCCACGCCAGCACCGGCGGAACGGGCAGGAGCGGGAATGGTCCGGCCGGCTCCCGCACCGGCCGCAAGGGCGGCACGTCAGGCAGCGTGCCGGGCCAGCACCGCCGCAGCACCGGCCCGGCCGCCCGCCACAACAGCGCCGGCGTCGCCGTGGGTGGGAAGACCCGCAACACGACCGGCCGCGACGGTTCCCAACGTGCGCCGGGCACCGCGAACGGCAAGGCCGCGGGCCGGATCCGGCAGATACGGGCCCTGCGTGCCGCGCAGCAGCAGGCAGGCGGATCGCGGGCCGGGCAGCGGGCGCAGACCACCGCGGCCCGCCGCGCGGTCGCCGACGCCCGCCGCAACACCAACACCCCCGCAAGCAGGACCCGTTCGAGCAAGCGGCCCGGTCTGACCGGCCGCCTTGCCGGCACCACCGCCCGCAAGGCCCGTGCCGCGCGGGATGCGGCCGTCGCCAAGCAGCGCGCGAAGCGTGACGCCAAGAACGCTGGTGCGGTGGCCGCGCAGCGCGCCCAGGTCCGCAAGGCCCCTGCTCGCAAGGCCGCGCGTCAGGCCTTGCGAAGGTCCGCGGCTCGATTCCACGGGCGGCGCCTGCTGGCCGCCCTGCTCGCCCTGCCGGTCGGCCTGCTCGGGATGCTCACCACCCCGTTCGGCCGGAAGTTCCATATCCCGGCCCTGATGCACCCCGGCCGCCGCCTCTTCCGCCGGCTCCTGCTGACAGCCGCTGAACAGCGCGCGGAGCGCGACGAAACCACCCGTCACACCCAGCGCGAGCAGGAGGCCGCCGCCGACGCGCAGGCCACACAAGACGGCACCGAGGGCATCGCCGACAACGTCGAACGGCCCGCCGCCATGGTCCCCACCCCCAGCACATCCCAGGTCAGTGGAGGAGAGCACGTGACCGGATTCCGGTTCGAAGAGGCCGCTTCCGAGATGGAAGACGCCGCCAACGCCTACCAGCCCGAGAACGCCATGGAGATCCTCGCCATGGTCGAAGGGCTCCCGGCCGCGCTGACCTGCGTGGCCAACGTGATGAAGATTCTCGCGGAGCGCTCCGACAACGAGTTCCCGCTAGAGAAGGAAGTCGCCAACGGCTTCAACGACATCTTCGGCGCGCTGATGAGCGCCGTCGCGGTCGCCGAGGACATGGGCCCGCTGTTCCGGCAGGTCCACGAGCAGGACATCTCCCGTCACGAGGACCCCCGCAACGGACACGAGGCAGAGAAGGGCTGGAACGTCTGACGATGAGCAGCACCGCCACCGCAAAACAGCAGAGTGGCCCGGTGCTGGACTGGGCAGCCGGTCACGGACCCGTGACCGGCGCCCTGTCCGCGACCACCGGAGCCTTCGCCATCGCCACCACCGGCGCCGCCACCCACATGCCCCCCGGCTGGGCCCTCGCAGTCGGCGCCGCCGGAGCCCTCGGGCACACCGTCGTCGGCCTGCGCGTACGCAACGCCGGCCGCACCCTGGCCACCCGCGCCGCGTCCTGGCTCGTGGGCGCCGGATGGACCACCTGGGCCATGACCCACGGCCCCCTGACCTGGGCCGCCCTCGGCTCCCTGGCCACCATCGGCGTCGGCATCGGCGCCGCCGCCCGCTCCACCGCCCTGTTCGAAGAGGCCCGGGAAGAGGAAGCCATCGCCACGGAGCAGCGGCAGATCGCTGCGGAGTTGTCCGCGGAGCGCCGTGCGATCGCCGCGGAATGGGTCGACCGCATCCAGCGGGTGTGCTCCCTGACCGTGCGCGTGCTCGGGGTGGAGATGTGGCCCACCGGGACCGGGTTCTCCATCGACGCCGAACTCCCGCCCGGCGGCACCACCTACACAAAAATCGCCTCCGAGTCCGCCCGCCTGTCCGCAGACGCACGCCTCCCCCACGGCTGCACCGCCGTCGCCTCCCCCGGCATCCACCAGGGCCGGGTCATCATCGACGTGACCACCGTCAACGTCCTGGAAGAAGAGCGCACCTACCCCACCGACTACGGCCCGCTGTCCGTACACACGGGCATCCCGTGGGGCTACCGCACCAACGCACAGAACATCCTCACCTACCTGCGCGAACAGTGCGCCCTGGTCGTCGGCCCCACCGGATCCGGCAAGACCAACATGGTCCACGCGATCCTCGCCGGCTTCGCCCGCGCCGAAGACGTGCTCACGTGGGTGATCGACCTCAACGCCGGCAGCGCGGGCCTGCCCTGGGTGCTGCCCACGCTCAACGGGCAGATCGACACCGGGGACGGCAAGCCGGTACGGCCGGGGGTCGACTGGCTCGCCGGGACGTTCGATGAGGCCATGCTGATGCTGGAAACCGCGGTCCGGGTCGCCAAGCAGCGGAAGATGGGCTACCAGGACCTGCTGGCCAAAGCCAACACCGACCTCCTGCCCATCAGCCCGCGGATTCCCCAGATCATGCTGGTCATCGATGAGGGCGCGGAGATCCTGGCCAGCCCGGACCGGCAGATGCGCAAGCTCGCGGAGAAGATCCTCGAAGTCATCCGGATCGCCCGCGCCATGGGCCTGCGCACCGTCCTGACCGCCCTCGGAGCAACCGGCAGCGTGCTGGGCAACCTGATGATCCGCCGGGAAGCCAAGGTGCGCGTCGCGCTGACTGGGGGTGAGACCGAGGGCATGGACTTGAGCAAGATGTTCCCCGGCACCCGTGGCCTGCGTGTCGACCAAGCCCCTTACAAGGGCGCCGGGTTCATGGGCACCCCGGAGTCCGCGGCCGGACTGTTCAAAGCGTGGCGGATCCTGCCCAATCAGATCCGCGACATCATCGCCGCCACCTCCGACCGGCACCCCGTCCTCGATGACGTGTCCGCGAAGGCCGCCGGCCCGGCCTACGCCCGACGCTGGGACGCGGAGCGCACCGCATGGATGCGCGACCACACCCCCGACAACGACACCGACGCCGGGGCGTACGGGCCGGCGTCGGGACTGAACCTGTCCGCGCTCGACGGTCAGGGGGCGGAACGGGTGTCGCCGGAAGACGAGATGCTGGCCCGCTTCCGGGCGGAGATCGATGCCGAGTTCGGCACCGCGCCCGACCCGCACACCCTGACCGAGCAGGCCCCGCCGGCTGTCTCGGGTGGGCTGAATCTGTCGGCGCTGCGGGGCGAGCAGGACAACTCGGCTCAACAGGCCGCGCTCGCCCTGCTGCTCGCCGCCGGCACCGAGGGCACCGGTGCGTCCGCGATCGCCCGCGCCCTCGCGGATGAGTTCGGCACGACCCGTCAGACAGTCGTCGGCTGGCTCAAGACATGGGTGAGCGACGGCACCGCCGTCCGCGTCGGGGAGGGCACCAAGGCCCGCTACGTCCACCACCGGCACACCCCCGAACAGCCTCCCGAAGACTGATCACTTGTCGCCTGTCGTCCTGCTGAAAACATATGCCGCCACTGCCGCCCTGAGGGCTCGGAAACGGCTTGTGACCTGGGATGCGACAAGCGACAAGACAAGACAAGCGACAAGCCGCACGACAAGACAGACGACAAGCAACGCGACAAGCCACCACGCGGGCAGCACCCGGCAAGCGGGTGCTGCCCGCCCTCGTTTCCGGGAGGCCGCTCGTGATCGTTTCCCTGTCCGCCGTCGCACTCTTCGGGGTGCTGGCCTTCGTCCTGCTGCGCGGCCGCTACCTCGGACCGTTCAGCGCACTCGTGCTCTTCCTGTTCGGCTTCTTCACCGCCGGCACCGGCGCCGCCGGACCCGTCCGCGCCATGTGCCTCGCGCTCGCCGACGCCGCCCGCCACCTCACCTGACCCGCCAGGAGCTCCCGCCATGCCCGAGTACGACCACAGTGCGGCCTGGCAGCCGCGGATGACCGACGACGAAGCCACCGCCGAAGCCCGCCGCATCATCGCCGACGCCTACCAGCCCGCCCCCGAGACACCGACCGCGTACCGCGACACCAGCCCGCTGCCCGCCTACGGCGACACGCCCCCCGTGCTCCAGCCGGACCGGCGGATCGTGCCCGCGTGGGCCGCCGGGACCGCCGTCGCCGGCATCGGCGTCGGGGCCGCGTTCGTCGGCGTCGGCTGCGGCCTCTGGCTCGCCTGCCAGGGATTTGCTGCCGTCTCCCTCACGTCCGTCCTGTTCGTCACCCTCCCCATCGCCGCCGTCGCTGGTGTCTTCACCGCCATCGGGACCGCCCTGCGTTCCCTCAAGGGCGTCCACACCGAGCACCACCACCACTACCGGGGACCGGTCCGGCAGGAGAACACCACCACCAAGTCGTACGGGGTCGTCGCCCGTACCCGCAACGAACACCACGGCTGACAACGCCAAAGGCGGCCCCCTCTCGCCAAAGACCGGGCCGCCCTTGCCAACCAGTCACCCATCAAGGAACTGGAGACATCCAGCATGACCCAACCCACCGACATCCGGCGAGCCTTACCGCCCGCCCCACACGGCCCCGCGTTGGGAGCTCCCGGCGCGATGCGGTTCTACCTGACCACGCACAAGCGGCACTGGGTGAAGCTCACCGACGTGCCGCTGTTCCTGAAGTCCGAGCACTTCGCGGCCGCCGCGAAGCTCTACCCCGCTCTTGGGCCGTACGCGGTCGACTCCGGCGGCTTCTCGGAGCTCAAGGACAAGGGAACCTGGACCCGCTCGCCCCGCCAGTACGTCAATGACCTGCGCCGCATCTGGGAATGCGTCGGCCCCTACGACTGGGCAGCCCCGCAGGACTGGATGTGCGAGGAAGCCATCATCAAGGGCGGCTGGTTCGGTGGACTGTACTTCGTCGGCACCCACCTGAGCGTGGAAGAGCACCAGCACCGGACCGTGGCCAACTTCCTGGAACTGCGCTCGCTCGCCCCCGACCTGCGCATCGCCCCCGTCATCCAAGGCAACACGGTGCCGGCCTACGAGCGGTGCGTGGAACTCTACGAGCGGGCCGGCGTCGACCTACGGGCCGAACCCGTCGTCGGACTGGGGTCGGTGTGCCGGTTGCAGTCCACCCGCCAGGGCGCCGCGATCGTCACCGCCATGGCCGCGCACGGCTTCAACCTGCACGGCTTCGGCTTCAAAATCCTCGGCCTGGAACGCGTCGGTCACCTGCTGGCTTCCGCGGACTCCGCTGCCTGGAGCACGCACGCACGCCACCGGCCTCCGCTGCCCGGCCACACACACAAGAACTGCGCGAACTGCATCGACTACGCCCTGAAGTGGCGCCAGCGCGTCATCCGCGCCATCCCCACCCAGCAACAGTTGATGCTCACCGACCGGAGTGCAGCATGAACGACCACCTGAGCACCGCTCTCCGCCTCGCGGCCAGCGGCCTGCCCCCGCTTCCTCTGCGCAAGGGAAAGGTGCCGTTCGGTAACTGCCCGGCCTGTGCGCGAAACGGCTGTGGTGGCCGACCGAACATGAAGACCCCCGGCCCCTGCATCTGCCCGCAGCCGTGCCACGGCTGGGCCGCAGCCACCACCAACCCGCACGTCCTCACCTCCCCCGCGTGGGCGCCGGCATGGCGGCAAGCGGCGACCGTTGCCTATCACCCTGGCGGCGCCGGCCTTACCGTGGTCGACCTGGACGACCCCGCCGCCGTCCAGTGGGCCCGCGCCACCCTGCCTGCCACCCGGACCGTGCCCACGACGCGTGGCGAACACTGGATCTACCGGGGCACCATGCCGTCATCGAACGCGGTCCGGCCCGGCGTCGACATCAAGTCCCTTATGGCCTACGCCCGTTGGCTCGGTCCTGGCAACGGCGCCACAGCTGCTCTCCCGCACGCTGTGCGAGCCCTGGCAGTAAAGCCGGCCGCAACTCGCAGGGCGCCACAGACCCTCACAGTGCCCGTGCCGGACGGGCAGGGGGAGTGCCGACACCGCACACCCACCTACCTCGATCGTGGCATCGCCATGGCTGAGCAGCGCATCACCGAGGCCCGCAGCGCGGTCCACGCGACCGTATATCGCACGTTCCTCGCGGTGCTGTCGACCCATGGCCGGTGCGGCTGCCTCACCGACGCTCATGTCGCGCGGCTGTTCACCGCCGCGCAGACCAAGGGCGAAACCCCCCGGCACTGCACCGACGCGTGGACCAACGCCCGCACCGCACTGGGGATGTAGCCATGTCCGAGGACGACAAGACTCCCGCCCGCCAGATCATCACCGACTACGCACAAGCGCACTTCCGGTACTTCCGCACCATCGACGGCACCGTTTACGCGCAGCGCAACGGACACCCCGTCGCCCGCCCGATCCGCTCCCAGGGCACGACCGGGAGCCACCGGCAGGAACTCATGGTCGGCCTCTTCAAGGACGGCATCGGCGTGTTCAACGGCACGGCACTCAAGGAGGCACTGGACTTGATCGAAGCACTCGCCCTGACCGAGGACGTACAGCCCACCCACATCCGCGTCGCCCCGGGGTTCGACGGTGCGACCTGGCTCGACCTGGGCCGCACCGACGGCAAGTCCGTCCGCATCCACCCCACCGGCTGGGACATCCTCACCCCCGACCCGCAGGAAGTCTGCTGGCGGCGCACCCAGCTCACCGGCGAACTCCCCCTGCCCGCCCGGGACACCGACGGCAAGGGCATCGACCTCCTGCTCAGGCTCTGCAACTTCGCCAGCGCCGAGACCGAGTGCCTGGCCCTCGCCTGGCTCATCGGCTGCCTGGAACCGTCCGTGCCCGTCCCCGCACCCTTCCTCACCGGCCCTCAAGGCGCGGGCAAATCCACCGGCGGCCGGATGCTAGTACGGATCATCGAAGGGATGAGCGGCGACCTGCGCCGAGCACCGAAGGACGAGGAAAACATGATCACGGCCGTCGCCGCCGGATGGGTCACCGCCCTGGACAACCTCTCCCACCTGCCCCCGGACCTGTCCGACCTCATGTGCTGCATCGTCACCGGAGCCGAGAGCATCAAACGCGCGCTCTTCACCGACGGCGACGTCGTCCGCTCCCGCTACCGGCGCCCCATGCTCCTGACCGGCATCGACGTCGGCGTCATCCGCCCCGACCTCGCCGAACGCCTCCTCCCGCTCCGCCTCGTGCGGCCCCGAGTACGGCGCACCGAAGCGGAACTGTGGGCCGAATACGCGGAGATCCTGCCGGTCGTCCTCGGCTCCCTGCTGGACCTGACGGTGAAGGTGCGGGCCGCCGAAGCGGACACCCCCACCGACCTGCGGATGGCCGACTTCGCGCACCTGTGCGCGCAGCTCGACACGGCTACCGGATTCGGAGCTCTCGCCGCGTACCGGGCCAGCCTCGATGACCTCAACGACGACGTCATCGAAGGAGACCTGCTGGCTCAGACGGTTCTGCAGCACGCCGCCGGACTCGACCCGGGCGCGGAAGTCCGCATGACCTCATCGGAATGGCTCCACTGCCTCACCAGCCTCTACAGCGGCGAGGAATGCCGTCCCCTGCCCAAGGGCTGGCCCACCACCGGCAAAGTCCTCTCCGACCGCCTCAAACGCCTTCAGCCCACCCTCGCCGCCCGCGGCGTCCTCATCGACTGGGGCCGCACCAGCTCCGCCCGCTACATCGAAATGACCCGCCCCCCGCTCACACCCCCGAACCAGCAAGAAGCGGCGTTCTGACCTGCGCCGCCCGATGCCGCACCGAACAAGCAAGAGGAGCACCCCGCCCCGCGAGGCACCCCGCCCCGCGAGGCGTGCTCCTCTTGCTGTTCCGGCGGCACGCCGCCGTTGCACAAGCCGGCCGCGCAGCGGCTCCTTCTTCACGTCCTGAGCCGCGCACCACCACAGACACCACCCCGCCTCTTTCCTAAGAGAAGAGACGCTGCGTCACCCACGTCACCAGCCACACGAAACCGACCCCTGACCAGCGGCAACAGCGATGACGCAGACAGCCAAAACCTGCGTCATCACACGTCACCCGTGTCACGCGTGACAGAGCCCCGCGCCGCCCTGTGACACGCCCCGCGATGCCCGCGTCATCACATAAGCGCAGGTCAGAACCGCAAATGACGTGCGTGACGTGATGACGCAGAAATCCGCGCCTCGGACAGACGCAGGCTCCTGAGAAGCCCCACCACGAGCACCCGAGGAGTACGCCCCGATGAGTACCCCCGTACTGGTCCCTGCCCAGTTGCTCTACACCCCGGAGGAAGCCGCCAAGGTTCTCCGCTTCGGACGCTCCACCGTGTACGAGCTGATGGCCGCCGGCGAGCTGAAGTACGTGAAGCGCGGCCGGTCCCGCCGCATCCGATGGGACGTGCTTGAGGCCTACGCGAACAGCCTCGACCTGCTCCCCAACTGAATCCCGCTTTCGCTTCACCCGAAGCCGCCCCGGACACGTTCCGGGGCGGCTTCCTGCATGGAGGAGTGCATTGAGCACCCGCAACGCGAACATGGAGTCGTCCATCTACGAGGGCAGCGACGGCTGGTGGCACGGCCGCGTGACCATGGGCGTCAAGGACGACGGCAGCCCCGACCGACGCCACCGCCGCGCCCGGACGGAAACCGAGGTCAAGCGCAAGGTCCGCGAGCTGGAAGACCTGCGCGACAAGGGACGTGCGCCCAAGGCCGGCCGCAAGCCGACCGTGGAACAGTGGATGACCACCTACCTCACCGACATCGCGTCCCTGAAACTCAAGCCACGCTCTCTGGACGACTACTGGTCCAAGACCAGGAACGACATCATTCCCGGCGTCGGAAAGCACCGAATCGACAAGCTCCAGCCGGAACACCTGGAGCGGATGTACCGCGTCATGCTCAACGAAGGGCACGCCCCCTCGCATGTGCTCAAGGTGCATCGCATCCTGTCGCGGGCCCTGAAAATCGCTCTGCGCCGCCGTCTGATCGTCGAGAACGTGGCCACTCTCGTAGACCCGCCTACGGTCGACGAGACCGAGGCGAATCCGTTCACGAAGGAAGAGGCCAAGGCCTTTCTGAAGGCTGCCGCAAAGCGGCCCTCCTTCATGCGGTGGTGCGTTGGTGTCGGCATGGGCTTCCGGCAGGGCGAGACCCTGGGACTTCGCTGGCCGTACGTGGACTTCGAGAACGAGCTGTTCCATCCGAAGTGGCAGCTTCAGCGGCTCACTTGGCGCCACGGCTGCGGTGACCCTCACATGTGCGGCGACCGGTTCCACCGGTTCAACCCCTGCCCGGCGGACTGCACGACGCACAGGGGCTACAAGCGCGGCTGCCCCAAGCCGTGTCCGAAGGACTGCACGAGGCACGCCCGCACGTGCCCCGACCGGAAAGACGGCGGGCTGGTCTTCACCCGCCCCAAGACAAAGAAGAGCCAGAATCCCGTTCCTATCCCTCCCCCGTTCATCCCCTACCTGATCGAGCACAAAGCCCATCAAGAACAAATGCGCGCGGCGGCCGGAGAACTGTGGGAGGAACACCGCGTCGTCTTTTCACGCCCCGACGGACGCCCCATCGACCCGCATCAGGACTGGGAGGAGTTCAAGGAACTTCTGAAGGAAGCGGGAATCGACGACCGGCGCCTGTACGACGGCAGCCGCCACACCGCCGGCACGATCCTGAACGAACTCGGGGTCGACATGCCCACGATCATGGAGATCCTGCGACACACCCAGATCAGCCAGACCCGCCGCTACGTGAAGGGTCGGTCCCACCTGTCGAAGGACGCCATGCGTCGCATGGGAGACGCGTTCATGCCTGGCCCGGAACCCGCGACTGAGACCACAACTGAGACCGCAGACAGTCGCGCGGCCCTTCGTCGGCGCCGACGCCGAGTGCTCTGAATGAGGAAATCCCAGGTCAGACACGGTCTGGCCTGGGAACTCAAGAGAGCCCCCTGTCGGATTCGAACCGACGACCTACGCATTACAAGTGCGTTGCTCTGGCCAGCTGAGCTAAGGAGGCCTGCACGCGGGCGTGCCGCTCACGTGCCAGTGCAGTGTACCCAGCTCCCAGGCGGTCCCCGTCGAAAATTTCCGCGAAGTTCACAGGCCTCCAGGTACTGACATACGGGGTGAACGCCGGGTACCGTCCTGAGCCAGTTCACTCGCGTGGACTACACCACCACCTTCCTACAACGGATCGTCCGGCACGTTCCTGCCGGTAGAAGGGGGCCTCTGAGCCATGGCCACTGTCACGTTCGACAAGGCGACCCGGATCTACCCGGGGTCCACCAAGCCCGCCGTCGACGGCCTCGACATCGCGATCGAGGACGGCGAGTTCCTCGTCCTGGTCGGCCCGTCGGGCTGCGGCAAGTCCACCTCCCTGCGGATGCTCGCGGGCCTGGAGGACGTCAACGCAGGCGCCATCCGTATCGGCGACCGCGACGTCACGCACCTGCCGCCCAAGGACCGGGACATCGCCATGGTGTTCCAGAACTACGCCCTGTACCCGCACATGACCGTCGCCGACAACATGGGCTTCGCGCTCAAGATCGCCGGCGTCAACAAGGCGGAGATCCGGCAGAAGGTCGAGGAGGCCGCGAAGATCCTCGACCTCACCGAGTACCTGGACCGCAAGCCGAAGGCCCTCTCCGGTGGTCAGCGCCAGCGTGTCGCGATGGGCCGCGCCATCGTCCGTGAGCCGCAGGTCTTCCTCATGGACGAGCCGCTGTCCAACCTGGACGCCAAGCTCCGTGTCTCGACCCGTACGCAGATCGCGTCCCTCCAGCGCCGCCTGGGCATCACCACCGTCTACGTCACCCACGACCAGGTCGAGGCCATGACGATGGGCGACCGGGTCGCCGTCCTCAAGGACGGTCTGCTCCAGCAGGTCGACTCCCCGCGCAACATGTACGACCGTCCGGCCAACCTCTTCGTCGCCGGCTTCATCGGCTCCCCCGCCATGAACCTGGTCGAGGTCCCGATCACCGACGGCGGTGTGAAGTTCGGCAACAGCGTGGTCCCGGTCAACCGTGAGGCGCTCCAGGCCGCCACCGACAAGGGTGACCGCACCGTGACCGTCGGTGTGCGTCCCGAGCACTTCGACATCGTCGAGCACAACGGCGAGGCCGCGTCCGCCCTCTCCAAGGACAGCGAGGACGCCCCGGCGGGTCTCGCGGTCTCCGTGAACGTCGTCGAGGAGCTCGGCGCCGACGGCTACGTCTACGGCAGCGCCAAGGTCGGCGACGACCTCAAGGACCTGGTCGTCCGCGTCAGCGGCCGCGCCGTCCCGGAGAAGGGCGCCACGCTGCACGTCGTGCCGCGGCCGGGCGAGACCCACGTGTTCTCGACGTCCACGGGTGAGCGTCTCTCCGACTGAGCGATCAAACCGAGAAACCTCTGACCAGGGTGAACTTCGCCAGGTTGACGAAGAGGGCCCCGCAGCCTGCTGCGGGGCCCTTTCCGTTGCCCCGATTTACCCCGGCAAGCGGGTGATTTTCGAGCAGCGTGCGTCAACCCCGTACCCGGAACAGGGCGCTTCTCCGTCCCTCGAACCGGTGACTAAATGTCGCCAAATCATTACCGCACGCTACCCTCACACGCGTGAAGCACTCCACCACCCCTCAGACGCGACGCGGCCATCGGGGCGGCCCTGCCCGCCGTATCGGCCGCACTCTCGCCCTCGTCCTGCCCGTCGTCCTGGTGCTCTCCGGGACCCTCGCCGTCACCCGCGTCAACTGGACGGGAAGCCCACGGAACTCGGTGCTCACCGCGACCGACGTGACCGACGCCGCCGTCTCCTCCAAGGCCACTACCCGGGCCCCACAGGACGTGCTGCGCGACCAGCTGATGAGCGAGCTCCAGGACAAGAACCCGGGCCAGGTCCTCACCCACCTCCAGCAGGCGGTCAACGGCCACCCGTCGCTGGCCCGGCACTGCTCGTCCATCGCCCGCGCGCTGGGCCGGGCCGCGGTGCGCATCTACGGCGCCTCGCGCGCCCAGTCGTACGCCCGCCCCGTCTGCGACACGTCCTTCGCGTCCGGCGTCCTGGCCGCACACAGCTGAACACGGGTCGGTAAGACAGGTAACGGGACGTTAAGGGCCCCCTTGCGGCGGGAGGCCGACCCCGGGGCGCGTCGTACAGTTCGGGGCATGACCCATCCGAACGCCGCGTTGCGCCCCACTCAAGCCGTGGTCCTGGCCGGTGGCCAGGGCTCACGGCTTCGTCCGTACACCGACGACCGGCCCAAGCCGATGGTCGAGATCCCGGGTACGGGCACGCCGATCATCGGCCACCAGCTGACCTGGCTCGCCGAGGAGGGCGTCACGGACGTGGTGGTCTCCTGCGGCCACCTCGCCGAGGTCCTGCAGAAGTGGCTGGACTCGGCCGACCTCCCGGTCTCGGTCACGACGGTCGTCGAGAGCGAGCCGCTGGGCCGCGGCGGCGGCCTCAAGTACGCGGCCGCGCATCTGCCGCACACCGACCGGCCCTGGTACGCCACGAACGGCGACATCTGGACGCGGTTCTCGCTGCGCGACATGGCCGACTTCCACACGGAGCGGGACGCGGTGGCGACGCTCGCGCTGGCCCGGCCGCGGATCCCCTGGGGCGCGGTGAAGACGGACGGCTTCGGGCACATCACGGACTTCATCGAGGCGCCGCCGTCGACGTTCGAGATCAACGCGGGTGTGTACGTCTTCTCCCCCGAGTTCGCCAAGATGCTTCCCGAGCGGGGAGACCACGAACGGACGACGTTCCCGCACCTCGCCCGGAGCCGGCAGCTGGCCGGGTTCACGATTCCGCAGGGGGCGTACTGGCGGGCGATCGACACGGCGAAAGACCTGACGGAGGCGGCGAAGGAACTGGCGGCGCTCGGTCGCTGAGCCGCGCCGAACCGCGCCGAGCGCGCCGGGCCGAGCCGAACCGGGCCGAGCCGGGCCGAGCCGGGCCGAACCGCGCCGAACCGCGCCGAGCGCGCCGGGCCGCGCCGAGCCGAGCCAGGCCGAGCCAGGCCGCGCCGAGCCAGGCCGAGCCGAGCCAGGCCGAGCCGAGCCAGGCCGAACCGAGCCAGGCCGAACCGAGCCGGGCTTTCGGCTGCGGGTCCGTCGTGGCTTGTCGCGCAGTTCCCGGCGCCCGCCCCTTTGGGGCGCGTTGAGGCCCCGCACCTTTTGCAGGTGCGGGGCCTCAACCGTTTGCGTCGGCGTACTACTAGCCCAGCAGGCCGCCCACCAAGCCCGGCTGACCCGAGGACGTCGAGCCGCCGCCGCCGCTGCTTCCGCTGCCGGTGCCCGTGCCGCCCGTCGGGGACGAGCCGCCGGTCGTGGTGCCGCCGGACGTGGGTCCCGCAGTCGTCGGCGCGGGAGCGGTGTGCTGGGGCGGGGCCTGGCCCGTCGTGCCCTGGGTCTGGCTTGGGGTCGTGGTGGCGCCGCCCGTGGTGCGGCCGGCGCCCGGGGTCGTCGCCGCCCCGGAGGGGCTGGCGCCGGCCGTGGCACCCCCGGAGGGGGACGCGGGAGCCGACGGGGTCTTCGCATGGTGCTTGGCCGTCTCGCCGGGCAGCGGGGAGCCGGGGAGGTTGTTGCGGGGGGCCTCGCCGGGGCCGGGGACGACCACGCGGCTGGAGTCGCGGACCGCGCCGCCCAGGAGGGAGCCGACGAGGAGGGTGAGGCCGATGGTGACCGCCGTGATCAGGGCGCCGCGGCGCAGTACGTAGCTGCGCAGCTCCCAGATGTCGGAGTGCGGGCCGAGGCGCCGCCAGGCGCTGCCCGCGAGGCGGCCGTCGACGGAGTAGACGGGGGCGCCGGCGATGATCAGCGGGGACCAGGCGGCGAGATAGATGATGTCGGGGGCGTCGTACGCCGGGACGGTCTTCCAGCTGACGGTGACGATGAGCGCGGCGGAGAGCAGGGCGCCGACGACCGCGGCCACCCGCTGCCAGCAGCCGAGCACGGTCAGGACGCCGACGATCACCTGGAAGAAGGCGATGACCAGGCCGGAGCCGACCGGATGCTGGAGGGCGAACTGGCGCAGCGGCTCGGCGACGTCCCAGGGGTGCAGCGTGTTGAGCCAGGTGACCATGGAGCCGCGCTTGCCGCCGTCGAAGTAGACGGGGTCGCACAGCTTGCCCATGCCGGCGTAGATGGAGATGAAGCCGAGGAAGATCCGCAACGGGAGCAGGACCACGCCGAGGTTCATCCGGCGGCCGGGGTAATAGGCGTGCCGGGCCGGGTCGTCGGCGTGCCGCCTGGTCGACGGCGGTTCCTCGAAGTCCTCGAACTCGTCGTCGGCGTAGGACGGTTCGCCGTAGGGCGAATCGTCGTAGGGCGAATCGTCGTAGGCAGGTTCGTCGTAGGCGCTGCCCGAGGTCCGCATGGGCGGCAGCAGCCGGGTCTCGCCCGAGGCGGGGGAGCGCGGATGGCCGACCATCGGGGTCTCTACGGTCTGTTCGAGCTCGCCGTAGCCGTCGTCGACGCGCGGGATGACCTGGGTCGCGCCGGCCGGTTCGGCACGCTCCTCGCCGTGCCGGACGCTGCCGCCGCGGACGGCCTGGAGCAGCCGGTGGGCTCCGGTGTCGTCCGGCGCGGACTTGCCGCTCCAGACGACCGGGCGGCGACGGCCGGGCGCCGCCCCCGCTCTGCCCGCCGTGCCGAGGACCGGGATGCGCGCGGTGTCCTCGGTGGCGCTCAGGTGCCGTGCGACCCGGGGGGATTGGGTACGCCGTGTCGATACGCCCAACTGCACGCGGAAACTCGCGTGGTTGACGATGACCTGCGCCGGATCGCTCGGCACCTTCACCATGCTCAGCGCGGGAGCGTCGTCGGGCCCGGAAGTGAATCCGGAGCGGAACCCCGGCGAGCGGTCCCCCGTGGGTGTGCGGGGTGTTCTGGTGTCCACACTCATCTAACCGAGTGACGTGGAGTTAGGACACTGCTTTGACCGCCCCGAAGTGTCCGGACCCCGTCAAGGATGGGCAGGACGCCGGAATTACCCCGCACGGGTGAGGTTGCGGACGTTTGTTCAGCACCGGCGGCGCGCCGCCTCGTACCGCCGTCAGGCCCGTCGGCGAGCCACCTCGTACAGCACGATCCCGGCCGCCACACCGGCGTTGAGCGACTCGGCGCCACCCGGCATCGGGATCCGCACCCGGAAGTCGCAGGTCTCGCCGACCAGCCGGGACAGGCCCTTGCCCTCGCTGCCCACGACGATGACGACGGGCCCGGAGAGCGCCTCCAGGTCACCGATCTCGTGCTCGCCGTCGGCGGCCAGACCGACGACCACGATGCCGGCCTTCCGGTACGACTCCAGGGCCCGGGTGAGGTTCGTGGCGCGCGCCACCGGCGTACGGGCCGCCGCACCGGCCGACGTCTTCCAGGCGCCCGCCGTCATACCGGCCGCGCGCCGCTCGGGTACGACCACGCCATGACCGCCGAAGGCGGAGACGGAGCGGACGACCGCGCCGAGGTTGCGCGGGTCGGTGACCCCGTCCAGGGCGACGATCAGCGGGTCCTCGCCGTCGTCGTACGCGGCCTGCGCCAGGTCCTCGGGGTGCGCGTACTCGTACGGCGGGACCTGGAGGACCAGGCCCTGGTGGTTGAGGCCGTTCGTCATACGGTCCAGCTCGGGGCGCGGCGCCTCCATGAGGTTGATGCCACCGCGCTCGGCGGCGAGCTGGAGGGCCTCGCGGACGCGCTCGTCGTTGTCGATGAACTGCTGGACATAGAGGGTGGACGCCGGGACGCCCTCACGCAGCGCCTCGACGACCGGGTTACGGCCGACGACCAGCTCGGAGGTGCCCTTGCCCCCCCGGCCCCGCAGCGCGGGACGGCGCAGCGTCTGCTTCGCCTTGGCGCCCGCGATGCGGTTCTTCTTGTGTCCCTTGCGCATCTCGGCGGGCGGGGTCGGCCCCTTGCCCTCCAGGCCCCGGCGCCGCTGGCCGCCACTGCCGACCTGCGCGCCCTTCTTGCCGGACATGCGGCGGTTGTTGGCTGCCATCAGTTACTCGTCTCCATGGACTGTGTCGTACATACGTCTTATGCAGTGTGCCGCCCGGGGGCCGGGCGGCACAGTCGATCTTGGTGGGTCCGGCTACGACCTGAGGGTCCAGCGCGGGCCCTGCGGGCTGTCCTCGATGGCCAGGCCGGACTGGTTCAGCTGGTCGCGGATGGCGTCGGCGGTGGCCCAGTCCTTGCGGCCGCGGGCGGACTCACGCTGGTCGAGGACCAGTCGTACGAGGCTGTCGACGACCCCGTGAAGGTCCTCGCCCTTCTCGGCCGCACCGGACCAGTGTGCTTCGAGCGGGTCCAGACCGAGGACGCCGAGCATCGCACGCACCTCGGCGAGCCGGGCGACGGCGGCTTCCTTGTCGTCGGCTGCCAGCGCGCTGTTGCCCTGCCGGACGGTGGTGTGCACGACGGCCAGCGCCTGCGGGACGCCCAGGTCGTCGTCCATCGCCTCGGCGAAGGCCGGCGGGACCTCGGGCGAGGGCTCCACCGCTCCCCCGGCCAGCTCCACCACACGCTGCACAAAGCCCTCGATCCGCGCGAACGCCGCCTCGGCCTCGCGCAGCGACTCCTCGCTGTACTCGATCATCGAGCGGTAGTGCGGGGTGCCGAGGTAGTAGCGGAGCACGATCGGGCTCCACGCCTTGACCATCTCGGAGACGAGGACCGAGTTCCCGAGGGACTTCGACATCTTCTCGCCGCTCATGGTGACCCAGGCGTTGTGCACCCAGTACTGGGCGAAGTCGT
Source organism: Streptomyces sp. NPDC096040 (assembly GCF_040303265.1). NCBI lineage: Bacteria > Bacillati > Actinomycetota > Actinomycetes > Kitasatosporales > Streptomycetaceae > Streptomyces > Streptomyces sp. NPDC096040. The sequence goes on along the minus strand of NZ_JBEOTA010000022.1, from coordinate 112,429 downwards.
CGCCGTAGGCCTTGGCCTGGGCGATCTCGTTCTCGTGGTGCGGGAAGATCAGGTCGAGGCCGCCGCCGTGGATGTCGAAGGCCTCGCCGAGGTACTTGTGGGCCATCGCCGAGCACTCCAGGTGCCAGCCGGGCCGGCCGCGGCCCCACGGCGTCTCCCAGCTGGGCTCGCCCGGCTTCACGGCCTTCCACAGCGCGAAGTCCCGCTGGTCCCGCTTGCCGGTCTCGCCCTCGCCCTCCGGCTGGCGGAGGTTGTCCAGCTCCTGGTTGGAGAGCTGGAGGTAGTCCGGGTAGGAGCGCACGTCGAAGTAGACGTTGCCGTCGGCCTCGTACGCGTGCCCCCGCTCGATCAGTCCGCGCATCATCTCGATCATCTCCGGTACGTGCCCGGTCGCGCGGGGCTCGTACGTCGGCGGGAGGCAGCCGAGCGCGGTGTAACCGTCGTTGAACGCGCGCTCGTTCTCGTAGCCGATCGCCCACCAGGGACGGCCCTGGTCGGCGGACTTGGCGATGATCTTGTCGTCGATGTCCGTGACGTTCCGGATGAACGTCACGGAATAGCCGCGGTATTCGAACCAGCGGCGCATGATGTCGAAGTTGAGGCCGGAACGGATATGGCCGATGTGCGGTGCCGCCTGCACGGTGGCACCACAGAGGTAGATCGAGACACAGCCCGGGGCGAGCGGGGCGAAGTCACGGATCTGCCGGGCGTTGGTGTCGTACAGGCGAATGGTCACGAGACAAGGGTAGTGGGCCGACGGCAGTGGGTGGCACCGGTTGTGGAGGGCCGTCGCCGGGTGCCGGTGCACCGCGGCCGGCCGCGCCCCTCAGGTGGGACCGCTCACCCTTGTTTGACCACCAGGGCCGTCGCCACCGCCATAAGGCCCTCGCCCCTGCCCGGGAACCCCAGCCCGTCCGTCGTGGCCCCCGACACGGAAACCGGAGCCCCCGCCGCCGCCGACAGGAGCTTCTCCGCCTCGTCGCGGCGCTTGCCGATCTTCGGGCGCGCTCCTACGACCTGCACCGCGACGTTCCCGATCACGAATCCGGCGTCGCGGACGATCCGGGCCGCCTCCGTCAGCAGGGTCACGCCCGAAGCGCCGGACCATTCCGGGCGCCCGGTGCCGAAGTGCTGCCCGAGGTCCCCCAGGCCCGCCGCCGAGAACAGCGCGTTGCACGCCGCGTGCGCGACGACGTCCGCGTCCGAGTGACCGGCCAGGCCCGGGCCCTCGCCCTCCCACTTCAGGCCCGCGCACCACAGTTCGCGGCCCTCCTCGAAGGCGTGGATGTCGGTGCCGACACCCACCCGCGGAAGCAGCGGCAGCTCAGAAGCCATCGTTGAGCCTCCTGCGGGCCAGGACCGCCTCGGCGAGGACCAGGTCGAGGGGGCGGGTGACCTTGAAGGCCTCCTCGTGGCCGGGGACGACCACGACCTGTTCGCCGAGCTGTTCGACCATGCTGGCGTCGTCGGTGACGTTGTCGGTGACCGTCTCATGCGCGCGGACCAGCGTCGTACGGTCGAAGCCCTGGGGGGTCTGGACCGCGCGCAGGCGGGCGCGCTGCGGGGTGGCGACGACCGGCTCGGGGTCACCCTGGACCGTCGCCGGCTCGACCTCCTTGACCGTGTCGGCGAGCGGAAGGGCGGGGACGACCGCGGGGGCGCCGTCGCGGACCGCCTGGATCACGGCGTCGACCGTGTCGACGGGGACCAGCGGGCGGGCCGCGTCGTGGACGAGGACGATGTCGTAGTCGGGGGGCAGCGCGTCCAGGCCGAGCTTGACCGACTCCTGTCGGGAGTCGCCGCCGGGGACGACGAGGAAGTCGGTGCGCTCGGGCAGCGCGTGCGCGTCGAGGAGGGACTTGACCTCGGGCGCGCCGTCGGACGGGGCCACGACGACGACCAGGGAGACCGCGCGGGAGGCGGCCAGTGCGCGCACGGCGTGGATGAGCATGGGCGTGCCGTTCAGCGCGCGAAGCGCCTTGGGGGCGCCCGGACCGAGCCGCACGCCCCGGCCGGCGGCGGGAATCACGGCGGCGGTACGCAGTTCCGTACGCGAAGAACGCGAATCGTCAGACATCGGTTCCTGTCAGGTTTGTGTGCGGGCCTGGCGTGGGTATGGCCTGGGAAGTGCCGGGCGCGACGCCTTGACCGGACCCTTCCGTGACACTGGTCGAGCCAGCAGCCCGGGCCCGGCACGCCTAGTATCGGGGGTTTCCGCCGGGGGCGGGTTTCCGAATGCGCGTTCCGGGCACGGACATGCCGCAGCGCCCGGCGACAGGTGTGTGTCATCGGGCACCGCGGCATTCAGTGTGCGGAGTTTCAGCGTGCCGAGCTGGACCGCGTCAGGACGCGAGGACCTCGTCGAGCAGGGCCTCGGCCTTGTCCTCGTTTGTGTTCTCCGCGAGGGCGAGCTCGCTCACCAGGATCTGGCGGGCCTTGGCGAGCATGCGCTTCTCACCGGCGGAGAGTCCGCGCTCGCGCTCACGACGCCACAGGTCACGCACGACTTCCGCGACCTTGATGACATCGCCGGAGGCGAGCTTCTCCAGGTTTGCCTTGTATCGACGGGACCAGTTCGTGGGCTCCTCGGCGTACGGCGCGCGCAGCACCTCGAAGACCCGGTCCAGCCCGTCCTGACCGACCACATCACGCACGCCGACGAACTCCGCATTGTCCGCTGGCACACGTACCGTCAGGTCACCCTGGGCGACCTTCAGCACCAAGTAGGTCTTGTCCACGCCTTTGATCTGGCGAGTTTCGATGGCCTCGATCAGCGCGGCCCCGTGATGGGGATAGACCACGGTGTCGCCAACCTTGAACGTCATGTGACAGGTACCCCTTCCGTGGCTATCCAGGGTAACACGGAAACCGGCGGTTCTGAATGGCGTTTTCGCAGGTCAGGGCATATCTCGGGGCTTGACAACAGCAACAGGAACGTGCTTCGCGAGCCGTCCGGAAGCAGGTATTCGCAGGTCGGAGCGGCTCTCGGGCGAGAGGAAACGCGTACGCTACACACCTCCGGACGCGCGCCCAAGTGGCCGAACGTCCACATTTGTCCGGTTCCAAGCGTACGACTTCCGCTACTCCGTTCGGCTGCCGGAGCCGGATCCGAGACGTTTCCGGAATTGATCACAGGCGTCCGACCGAACGGTACGTGATCAATTTTCCCGGCGGTCGCGCATTCCTTCACGGAAATTTTGCGCGCGGTGTTGCGAACGAGTTATGTGAATGCCTGACGAGCGCCCCCCAAAGTGACCGAAGAGTCACTTGTGGAGCCCTGGGGGTACCCCGGCCGGAGGGAAGCTCAAGGGAAGCGAGCGGCTTGGGGAGGGTCGGGTGCGGCCGCGGGGGAACGGCTCGGTAACCTAAGGCCGCTGACAGACCCTTAGGGCGGCTTTATCAGAGGGCCGCCCGTGCGTTCAAGGAGTTGCCGCCGCCGTGAGCAGCAGCCTTCGACGCGGCGCCCTCGCCGCCTCCGCCATCGCCTTCTCCGTCGCCTCGCTTGCCGCGTGCGGTGCCGGCAACGACTCCCAGACGCTGGAGATCAAGCCCGACAACGCCGCGACGAGTGTCGGCGACATCAAGATCCAGAACGCGACCGTGATCACCCAGCCCGACCTCACGTCGACCGGCCCGGCCGTGGTCTCCGCGACCATCTTCAACACCGGCACCCAGCCCGAGACGCTCCAGTCGATCGTCGTTGCCGGCACCAACAAGTCCGCCCAGCTGCACCCCACCACGTCCCAGCCGCTGACCATCCCGGGCGGCGGCCGGCTGATCCTGGGCGGCAAGGGCAACGCCTCCGCGGTGCTGTCCAGCAGCCGCGAGACGGTCCAGGACGGCAACGCGCAGAAGGTCACGTTCACCTTCAGCAGGACGGGTGATGTGAGCCTGCGCGCGTTCGTCGTCCCCGCCGAGAGCTACTTCTCGGGCTGGGGCCCGAGCTCCGTCCCGTCGGCCTCGGCCTCCGCGTCCTCGGCCTCCGGCTCCCCGGCGGCGGGCGCCACGGCGAGCGGCAGTGCCAAGCCGGGCAAGGGCAAGTCGTCCGAGAGCGCTTCGGCGACCCCGAGCGACTCGGCGTCGGAGTCGACGAACGCCGGCTGAGCGGTCGTACGGCCAACGCGAGAAGGGCGGTACCCCCTGGGGGGCCGCCCTTCTTCGTACGGTCGTCAGACCAGGCCACACCTGGTCGGACCAGGCCAGCGGTTTACGGCTCGAACTTGTACCCGAGACCACGAACCGTCACCAGGTAACGCGGGGCACCCGGGTCCGGCTCGAACACCGCCCTCGACGCACCCCTCGCACCGCTACGCGGGCTTCGGAGTGCTGCGCCGGACTCCGTCCGCCGGCTCCGGACAATCTCGGTTTACGGCTCGAACTTGTACCCGAGACCACGAACCGTCACCAGGTAACGCGGGGCACCCGGGTCCGGCTCGATCTTGGCGCGCAGGCGCTTGACGTGGACGTCGAGGGTCTTGGTGTCACCGACGTAGTCGGCGCCCCAGACCCGGTCGATGAGCTGCATACGGGTGAGGACGCGCCCTGCGTTGCGCAGGAGCATCTCCAGCAGGTCGAACTCCTTGAGGGGGAGGTCGACCTTGGAGCCGGAGACCGTCACGACGTGGCGGTCGACGTCCATGCGGACCGGGCCGGCCTCGAGGGCGGCCGGGGTGACCTCCTCCGGCTCCCCGCGACGGCGCAGGACGGCCCGGATACGGGCGACCAGCTCGCGGGAGGAGAAGGGCTTGGTCACGTAGTCGTCGGCTCCTATTTCGAGCCCGACGACCTTGTCGATCTCGCTGTCCTTGGCCGTCACCATGATGACGGGGACATTGGACCGGCCGCGCAGCTGGCGGCAGACCTCGGTGCCGGGCAGGCCGGGCAGCATCAGGTCGAGGAGGACGAGGTCGGCGCCGTTGCGCTCGAACTCGTCGAGTCCGTCGGGGCCCGTGGCCGCCACGGCGACCTCGAAGCCCTCCTTGCGGAGCATGTACGACAGGGCGTCGGAGAAGGACTCCTCGTCCTCGACGACGAGCACTCGGGTCACGGAAGGACCTCCGGGGCGGGAAGCGGTTCGTACGGGGATGACTCGGTGGTACCGGCCTCGTCTTCGAGGTCGGGGTCGGGGTGCTGCGAGGCGCGGTCGCGAGCCGCGCCCGCCTCCGGCAACCTGAGGGTGAACGTGGAGCCCTGACCTTCGGCGCTCCACACCGTGACCTCCCCGCCGTGCGAGGCGACCACGTGTTTGACGATGGCGAGACCGAGACCGGTACCGCCGGTGGCCCGCGAGCGGGCCGGGTCGACGCGGTAGAAGCGCTCGAAGATGCGCTCCTTGTCCTTGTCGGTGATGCCGATGCCCTGGTCGGTCACGGCAAGTTCGATCATGTCGCCGCCAGGTGCGCCGACCCGGCGGGCTGCTATCCCGACCCGGGTGCGGGCCGGGGAGTAGTTGACGGCGTTCTCGACCAGATTGCCGAGGGCGGCGGCCAACTGGCCGCGGTTGCCCCAGACGTGCAGGTCGGCGGTACCGCCGGCGGCCATGGTGATCTGCTTGGTGCCGGCCTGATGGCGGCACCGGTCGACCGCCTCGGCGACGAGTTCGTCCACCCGGACGGGCTCGGCGTCCTCCAGCGGATCGTCGTTCTGCACTCTCGACAGATCGATGAGCTCCTGGACCAGGTTGGTCAGGCGCGTGGCCTCGATCTGCATACGACCGGCGAAGCGCTCCACCGCCTCCGGATCCTCCGAGGCGTCCATGACGGCCTCGGAGAGGAGGGAGAGTGCGCCGACCGGGGTCTTGAGCTCGTGGCTGACATTCGCCACGAAGTCCCGTCGTACCGCCTCGATCCTACGGGCCTCGGTGAGGTCCTCGACCAGGAGCAGTACCAGCCGGGAGCCGAGGGGCGCCACCCGGGCGGAGACGGCGAGCGCCTCCCCGCGTCCGGTGCCACGGCGCGGCAGGTCCAGTTCGACCTGACGTATCTCGCCGTCTCTCCTCGTGTCCCGGGCCATGTGGAGCATCGGCTCGATGGCGAGTTTGCCCCCGCGGACCAGTCCGAGGGCGTACGCCGCCGAGCTCGCCTTGACGACGATGTCGCCCTCGTCGAGGACGACCGCGGAGGAGCGCAGCACGCTCAGTACGGTGTCCACGCCGGGGGGCAGCACGGGGTCGGTGTGCAGGGAAGTCCTGGTCGGTCGCTTCTGGTCGCGTTCGCTCCAGCGGAACGCCAGCATGGCGATGACACCGGTAAGTACCCCGGCGATCGCTGCCGCTGCGGCGACCGCCGCGTTCACGTCCATGCAAACAGGTTAAGCAGGGGGTACGACATCCCCACAGCCCGCGAGGTGTCAGCTCGAACACTCGTCGCCCAGAGTTCACCTTGGAGCCAGTATTGGTTCATTTGCGGTGGCAGAAACGGACGCGCGGGCACCAGAACATGGGAGCGTGGGGTTCGCAGCTGGTTTCGGCCACGGCCCCCGGCCCCCGGAACCCTGGAACACACGTACGAGAGGGAACCCTGATGCGGGACGCGTACCACGAGGAACTCGACTCGATCGGCGACAGCCTGGTCGACATGGCCAGGCTGGTCGGATCGGCCATCGGGCGCGCCACGACGGCGATCCTCGACGGCGACCTGAAGCTGGCCGAAAGTGTCATCGAGTCCGACCAGAAGGTGGACGAGCTCCACCACGACCTGGAGGCCCGGGCGATAGCCCTGCTGGCCCGCCAGCAGCCGGTGGCGACCGATCTGCGGATCGTCGTCACCTCGCTGCGGATGTCCGCCGACCTGGAGCGCTCCGGCGACCTGGCCCAGCACGTCGCCAAGCTGGCCCGGCTGCGCTACCCGGAGCGGGCGGTCCCCTACGACCTGCACGCGACGATCCTGGAGATGGGCCAGCTCGCGCAGCGCCTGATGGCCAAGGCCGCCGAGGTCATCATCACCAAGGACGTCGACATGGCGATGCAGCTGGAGCAGGACGACGACGAGATGGACCTGCTGCACCGCACCCTCTTCCAGCACCTGCTGGACGACAAGTGGCAGCACGGCATCGAGACCGCGGTCGACGTGACGCTGCTCGGCCGCTACTACGAGCGGTACGCCGACCACGCGGTAGCCGTCGCCAAGCGCGTCGTCTTCCTGGTCACGGGCGAGCACGCGGACGACCTCCAGCCCGACATCCAGCCGGTGACGGGCGCCGAGGGGGCCTGACTCCGCCGGGTGAGCACTACCTCGCGAGGTAGTGCGGAGCGGGCGCGCGGACGCCACCGTGCGCCGTTGATGCGCCCGGCGGAACAGGTATGGAATGGGCGTGGAATGGGCAAATGCACCACGCCCTACCTCTAGGGACCCCTAGGAGGGATCCATGGCCGAATCCCCCAGCACCACGCCCGACCCCACCCAGCAGCGCGAGACCGAGCAGCCCGTCGAGATCAAGAACCTCCTGGTCATCGGCGCATGCGGATGCGGCTCCGGCTGCGGCTGCGGCTGCCAGTCGGGCAGCCCCTGCCAGTGCGGCTGAGCGCACACCCGACGTACGGCCAAGGGCCCTCGACTTCGGTCGGGGGCCCTTAGGGCATGTGGAGGGCACCGCGCGAGGCGGCACGGGCGGGCGCAACATGGAGAGGGAGGGGAGACAGGAGGTGGCTGTCATGCCTCAGTTCATGGACGTACACCACGGGATGAACGGCCTCACCGCCGGCCAGCTCAAGGAGGCCCACGAGGCCGACCTCGCCGTCGAGAAGGACGAGGGCGTCCACTTCGAACGAGCCTGGGCCGACCCTGCCTCCGGCGAGGTCTACTGCCTCTCCGAGGCACCCTCGGCCGAGGCGGTCCAGCGCGTCCACGAACGCGCGGGCCATCCGGCGGACGAGATCCACGCGGTACCGCTGTCGATCTGGTGACGCCGACACCACCGGCCTCCCGACCGGGCTGACGGCCGGGAGGCCGGAACCGGCGCGCGTTCCGTCAGCGGGCGGGCAGGCCGGCGAGCCAGTCGAGGAGCAACCGGTTGATCTCCTCCGGCCGTTCCTGCTGGATCCAGTGCCCACAGCCGTCGAGGAGATGGGACGAGACCAGGCCGGGGAGGGTGGCCGGGTACGCCTCGATGGCGTCGGCCAGCCAGGTCGTGGAGGCGTCGAGGCTGCCACCGGCGAACAGGGACGGCTGGGTGATCGGGGCACCGTCGAAGGCGGCGAGATCCTCCCAGTCGCGGTCCATGTTCCGGTACCGGTTGAGCGCACCGGTGAGTCCGGTGCGCTCGAACTCCCCTGCGTAGACGTCGAGATCCCGCTCACCGAGCCAGGCGGGCAGCCGGCCGACGGGGAACCGATCCCTGAGGGCGCCCCCTTCGCCGACGAAGTGGGGGTCGGGAGCGCCGGGCCCGGGCATGGTGTCGCCGGAGAAGGCGGCGTAGAACCCCGCGAGCCACCCCCGTACATCGGGCTCGATCTCGCTCTCGGCCCGCCCCGCCTCCTGAAAGTACGAGACATAGAACTCCTCGTCCCCGCCGCCCATCTGACCGAAGATGTCACTGGGCCGCGGCCCGCCACGCGGGGCGTACGGCACACTCAGCAGCCCGACGGCCCGGAAGACCTCGGGCCTGAGCAACGCGGAGTTCGCGGCGATGGCCGCGCCCCAGTCATGGCCGACGACCACGGCCGACTCCTCGCCGAGCGCACGCACCACGAAGACGTTGTCCTCGACGAGTTCGCCCATCCGATAGGCGTCCGGCGCGACCGGCTTGCCGGAACGCCCGTACCCCCGCACATCGATGGCAACGGCCCGGTATCCCGCCGCGGCGAGCACCGGCAGCTGATGCCGCCAGGAGTACCAGCCCTCGGGGAACCCGTGCACCAGCAGCACGAGCGGCCCGGCCCCCTGCTCGACCAGATGAACCCTCCGCCCGCCACCGGAAACAACCCGATGCGTACCCTCCATGAGCCCTCCTGGGTCTCGGCCTCGTCGTCTCACCACGGATCATGCGAGCACTGACACCGGGACCACGACCACATTTGCCGATTCGGCAACCCAGGAAAACGATCCTCCCGTCGCCCTCATGAGCTTCCGCGAACACCTGGGCCACCCACGACATGACAGCGCTCGCGGAGGAGCGCAGGCTGGGAGGAGTTGGACATATGGCTTTCGTCGGGTGCTGGGAGACGAGAGGTCGCTCATGCCGCGGTCCATGCGTGCGCTCGTGGCCGAAGAGGTCGGCGAGCCGAACGATGTCCTGCGGCTGGAAACCCGGCCTGTTCCCACGCCGGAAGCCGGCCAGGCGTTGCTCCGTGTGAAGGCGACTCCGATCCACGCCAGCGATCTGCACGTGTTGCGTGGCCGCTACGGTTTCTCCCCCGAGTTCCCCACTGTCGGCGGGCACATGGAATGCGTGGGCCGTATCGAGGCCCTGGGCCCGGATACCGAGGGACCGAAGATCGGCGAGCGTGTGGTGGCCGTCGCTGTCCCGGCCGTACCCGGGCCGCGTGAGGACGGCACCTGGCAGGAATACCTTGTTGCCGACACACACAGGCTTCTGCCGGTCCCCGACCGTCTGAGCGACTCCAGCGCCTGCCAACTCGCCGTCAACCCGTTGACCGCACTGCTCCTGGTGACCCGCGAACTCGACGTACAGCCGGGGGAATGGTTGTTGCAGACGGCCGCGGGCTCCACCGTCGGCCGGCTCGTCATTCAGCTGGCCGGGCATCTGGGTATTCGCACCATCAATGTCGTGCGGCGGCGCGCTGCCGTGAACGAGATCAAAGCGCTCGGTGGCGACGAGGTCATCTGCACCGAGGACGAGGATCTGGTGCAGCGCGTGGCCGAGATCGCGGGACCGGCCGGCGTGCGGAAGGCCGCCGACTGTGTCGCGGGCGAGGTGGGCGCCAAGGTGTCCCAGGCATTGGCTCCGGGAGGAGAGGTCGTGGTCTACGGCGCGCTCTCCACCCATCGGCAGACCGACCCGGCGGCGTTGACGATCCCACTGTCCGCGCGCTCAATCATCTACGAGACCAAAGTGGTCCGTGGCTTCTGGCTGAACCGCTGGTTCGGCACCACCTCGCCCACGGAGGCGCTGCACGCGCTGTCCGAGGTTCGCGGCCTCGTCGCTGACGAAGTGCTGAGCATCCCCCAAGGCCGGCCGTTCCCCCTCGAACGCTTCACCGAAGCCATCTCGTTCGCCGAAACACCCGCACACGGCGCCAAACCGCTCTTCGTCTTCGACGAGTAGTCGCACACACCGCTGACCCGTGGCCCCGGACGGTCCAGAGACGCCCGGCCATGGGCGCATGAGCCGTGTCAGCCAGCGGCGACCGTCCGCCACTGGGCAGTGATGCATCCCTCTTCCATGTCCCACCACTCTTTGGCCACACCATGGTCGAACAGCCTTTGTACCTTGGTGAGTTCGGCGGTGGGCGGGACGTCGAGGGCGACCATGCCGAACCTCTCTATGCCCTCGCCGCAGACTCCGAGTTCGTGAAACGCGTTGATCACGCTCTGCCGTGCAGCTTCGGAGCCGCCGTCACGGAACACGATGAGGCGGATGGTGCAGTTCTCCGAGCGCCGGACCACCTCGCCAACGATGCGACATGGCGGTTGAGGGCTCGTACCCTCCTGACCAGAGAGGGGCGGGGAGAGCAATGGCAGACGAGTACTTCTTGCTGGTGTGTGACGACGTGCCCCATGACGTGGTGCTCACCGACCCTGGTGTCCGCATGCTGGACGTCGCTCCGGTCGTGCGTCGGCTAACCGGGCTGAGTCTCTGGCGCAGCAAGGTTCTGGCAACGCAGGTTCCCGCCGTGGTTCTCGACGGCGTGCCCCGGGAAGAGGCCGCTGCAGCCGTCGTAGCCCTCTGCGATGCGGGAGCACGGGCAGAGACGAGAGAACAGCCGGAGCCGGAGTTCCTCAAGCACTGAGCACGGCCCGATCAACCGGCCGACGGTCCAGAGACGGCCCCAGCACAGCATCAAGGCCCCTACCAGGCACGAAAGCCCTGGTAGGGGCCTGATCACACAACCTACTTCTTCTTGCCCTGGGTTTGGCGGGCCCGCATTTCGCCGCTGGTCAGAGAGGTGCACCCCCAACTGACCTGCGTTCGGGCGGTCGTTGACGGCAGTTGCCTGTCGTCTTGGTCCTCCTCGGAGGGCCCAGAGAGGGCCCAGAGAGGGCCCGGCGGTGTCGCCCCGGACCCTCACTCACGAAGAGGAGCAGCCTCCCACCGGGCTTGCGAGCACGGCCCCCTCGGCCCGCCGGGAAACGCACGAGGCTCCGGATCTCTCCGGGGCCTCTTGTCTGTTTGCACTCGGCAGGGATTCGAACCTGCAACCTTCTGATCCGCAGGCGTGTTTCAGCCCGGACCGTAAGGTGCCGACCAGCCATTCAGCGCCGACGATCCACGGTCGTGGACCGGTGTCTCCAACCTCGCCGAGGGATGATCAAATCGTTGAGTCGCCCCGCAGTTGGCATCCGACCGCGGTTTGCCCCGAGCCTGACGACGCAGCCCCGAACCTCACGACGCAGCAGTACAACCAAAAGGAGAGGTCAGCGGTCTCACGCGTGTCCGGCACCCACCTGTCGGCCGTTCTGTCAGCGACAGGCGTGGTCGTACGGCTGCCTGTCCGCGCGCTCTCCAGGAGTCCCATGCGCCTCAAGCAGGTCTCGCTAGCGGCGGCGATATCCGTCGTCGCAGGTCTGACCACCGCCACCGTCGGCCTCACCGGTCCTGTCGCTTGGGCCGACGGCGACAACACGGCCGCGCTGCCGCTGTCGCACTACGCCCACATGGTGGTCGACGGCGCTCACCAGCACCTCTTCTTCAGCCAGGGCGCCGGCACAACCGGCATCGTGGTGACCGACCTGTCCGGCAACCCCGTCACCACCATCGACGGCGAGGAGGGCGCTGACGGCCTCGCACTGTCCGCCGACGGCAAGACGCTGTACGCGGCCCTGACCGACGGCGACGCGATCGCCGCCATCGACACGGCGACGCTCACCGAGACCGGCCGCGTCGGCACCGGTACCGCCAGCACTCCGGTCTCCGTCGCCGTGGCTGGCGGCAAGGTCTGGTACGGCTACACAGCCGACGACGGCAAGGGCACCGTCGGCTCGGTGGACCCCTCCGTCGCCGACCCCGCGCCGACCCCGCAGCCCGCCATGCCGCACTGGTCGGCCGCCCCCCTTATCAGCACGGGCGGCGGGGTGCTCGCGGTGCAGGACGCCCAGTCCTCCATGACCCACATCGCCACCTACGACGTCTCCTCCGGGACCCCCTCCCTCAAGGTCGACATGGGCCTCGGCGGCGCCGCGACGGGGCCCGTCCAGGTCACCGCGGACGGCACGAAACTGCTCGTTCCGCAGTCAGCCTCCGTGTACGTGTACAGCACGGCGGACCTCAGCGCCGCCAAGCCCTACGGGTACTACACCGGCGGCGTCAGCTCCTCCCCGGACTCCGTCGCGGTCGACTCCGACGGCACGATCGCCCTCGGCAGCACCGCGGGCTCGGGCGCGGGCGCCTACGTCTACGCGGCCGACCAGATCGCTGAGAACCACTTCGCCTTCTCGGCCGGCACCGTCGCCGTCGACGGCCTCGCCTGGGGCGCCGACGGCCGCACGCTCTATGCCGTCACCCAGGACAACGGGTCCTACGCCCTCGACGTCCTCGGCGACGCCAAGCTCACGGACACCAAGCTCTCCCTGAACGCCCCGTCTCCGTACGCGATCCCCGCCCGGCAGTTCACGGTGAACGGAACGGTGGGCGGCCACGGCTTCGTGCCGGTCGGCGCCACGCTGAAGGTCACCCGCGACGGCACCGATCTGCCCGACGCCACGGTCGGCGCGGACGGATCGTTCGGCATCACCGACTCCCGCCAGGACGAGGGCACGTACACCTACGAGGTGTCCTACGCCGGCGACGCGACGCACCGGCCCGCGACCACCTCGCTGACGGTGGGGGTGTCCAGGGTCGGAACCTCCATCCCGTACCCGGAGTTCAGCTCGGCGGCGCCGCACAAGGTGGCCTTCACCGGCACGGTCATGACCGACCTGAGCCGCGGCCCCTTCGCACAGGGCGACACCGTCCAGGTGACCCGGACGAACGAGGACACCCACGAGTCGACGCAGCTCCCTGCGGCCCCGCTCGACCCGGCCACCGGCCGGTTCACGGTCACCGACGACCCGGGGACAGCCGGATGGTTCACCTACCGCCTGTCGTTCGGGGGTGACATCACGCACCAGCCGGGCTCGAACGACGTGAGCACCACCATCTCCCCCTACGCCCCGGCCCTCACACTGAAGGCTCCCACGACCGCCACGCGCGGCGCCGCGCTGAGCTTCGGCGCCGTGCTGGGCGACGGCCCGTACGACAGCGGCGAGACGGTCACCGTGACCCGCACGGACGCGGCGCACACCGCGACGCCCGTGACGTGGACGGCCCCCGTGGCCGCCGACGGCACGATCACCGTCAAGGACACCCCCTCCACCGGCGGCGCCAACACCTACACGGTCAGCTACGCGGGCGACACCAACCACCGGGCGGCCACCGCCTCCGCGATCGTCCAGGTCTCGCGCGCCACGACGAGCCTGTCCGTGGCCGCCAACGCCTCAACCTACGCGTACGGCGCGACAGCCACCGTCACCGCCCACCTGGGCACCACGTACAACGGCCGTACGGTATCGCTCTACGCCACGCCCGCCGGCGGCAAGAAGACGCTGGTCAAGACGGGCACCGTGGACAGCAAGGGCAACCTGACGGCCACGTACAAGCTCGCCAACAACACGACGTTCACCGCGTCCTACGCGGGCGACTACCGCTACTCCCCGGCCACGGCCACCCGCGCCGTGAGCGACCAGGTGAAGGTCGCGCAGGCCCTGAGCGGCTACTACACGACCACCACGTACAGCGGCACCACCTACCGCGTCTACCACCACACGGCGCGGCCGACGGTGACCTCGATCGTGTCGCCGAACAAGTCCGGCCAGTGCGTGCACTTCCAGGTCCAGCAGTACTACAGCGGTGCCTGGCACACGCTCAGCACCTCGGGCTGCTTCACGCTCGGCTCCAAGAGCGCCGTGGCGGCGCAGCTGAGCCTCTCCCACGCGGTCAACCAGAAATTCCGGGTGCGCTCGGAGTACGTCCACAGCTCGAAGGACACCACCAACGTGAGCACGTGGGGCGGCTGGCAGTACCTGACGGTCAGGACCTGAGCACCTGAGCCCGCAGCGCCTGGATCGGCCGCATGACAAGTGAGCCGGCGCCGGTCCGGACACCCGAAAGCAGGGTGTCCGGACCGGCGCCGTCACTTCACCGCCCGGTTCCGAACCTGGTGGAGTCCGGGTCGACACCTACGCGCACGTCATGAGCACGACGCTCAAGGCCGCCGCCGACCGGATGGACGACGCCGGGGACCGTGCCCGGAAGGCTCTCAGCCAGGCACTCCGACCGCCGTAAGAGCCGCCGCGCTGAGGTCCCACAGAGGGCCCAGGCCGTGAAAACGCCCCCGATCCGGGCCGTATGCGCAGGTCGAGGGCGTGATCACGGAACCTACTTCTTCTTGCCCTGGTTCTTGACCGCCTCGATCGCTGCCGCCGCGGCCTCCGGGTCGAGGTACTTGCCGCCCGGGGTGATCGGCTTGAAGTCGGCGTCCAGCTCGTAGTAGAGGGGGATGCCCGTCGGGATGTTCAGGGACGCGATGTCGGCGTCCGAGATGCCGTCGAGGTGCTTGACCAGGGCGCGCAGGCTGTTGCCGTGGGCGGCGACCAGGACCGTGCGGCCGGTCAGGAGGTCGGGGACGATGCCGTCGTACCAGTACGGGAGCATGCGGACGACGACGTCCTTGAGGCACTCCGTGCGGGGGCGCAGCTCCGGGGGGATCGTCGCGTAGCGGGGGTCCGCGGCCTGGGAGTACTCGGAGTCGTCCGACAGCGGGGGCGGCGGGGTGTCGTACGAGCGGCGCCAGAGCATGAACTGCTCCTCGCCGAACTCGGCCAGCGTCGCCGCCTTGTCCTTGCCCTGGAGCGCGCCGTAGTGGCGCTCGTTCAGGCGCCAGGTGCGGTGGACCGGGATCCAGTGGCGGTCGGCCGCTTCGAGGGCGAGCTGTGCGGTGCGGATCGCTCGCTTCTGGAGGGAGGTGTGGACAACGTCCGGGAGCAGGTCGGCGTCCTTCAGGAGCTCACCGCCGCGGACTGCCTCCTTCTCGCCCTTCTCGTTGAGGTTGACGTCCACCCAGCCGGTGAACAGGTTCTTCGCGTTCCACTCGCTCTCGCCGTGGCGGAGGAGGATCAGCTTGTACGGTGCGTCGGCCATGGGTCAGAGCGTAATCCACGTGTTCGGGGCAGAGGGTCGGCGCCCGGAGGGCGTCCCAGACGTCGGACAGTTGACTGCTTTTGTTAATTGAGTGGCTCAGGTGAGCGAGGAAAAAGTAAGGTCCACTCATTCCTTGCGTCACTTACGCCTTGCTCTGGGGGAGCCATGTCGTCCGTCGCCCTGCGGCGCGCTGTCCGGGAGACCGTGTCCGGTCTGCCCCGTGAGTTCTGGTGGCTGTGGACCAGCACCCTCGTCAACCGGCTGGGTGCCTTCGTCGCCACGTACATGGCCCTGTATCTGACGCTGGACCGGGGGTACAGCGCCTCGTACGCCGGGCTTGTCGCCTCCCTGCACGGGCTGGGCGGGGTGGTCTCCGCCCTGGGCGGCGGGGTGATGGCCGACCGGCTGGGGCGGCGGCCGACGCTGCTGCTCGCCCAGGGCTCCACCGCGGGGGCCGTCGCCCTGCTCGGCTTCGTGCACGACCCCGTCGCCATCGCCGCCGTCGCCTTCCTCGTCGGCATGGCCTCCAACGCCTCCCGGCCGGCCGTGCAGGCGATGATGGCCGACATCGTGCGGCCGGAGGACCGGGTGCGCGCGTTCTCGTTGAACTACTGGGCCATCAACCTCGGGTTCGCCGTGTCGTCCATGGGGGCCGGGTTCATCGCCGAGGTCAGCTACCGCGCCGGGTTTCTGATCGAGGGCGGGATGACCGCCGTCTGTGCCGTCCTCGTCTTCCTCAAGCTGCCCGAGTCGCGACCTGAGCGAGCTTCGAACAGGGCTGCCAGGGACGACGAGGTCAGCCTCGGGACCGTGGTGCGTGACGGGCGGTACATGGCCGTCGTCGGGCTGTCCTTCCTCGTCGCCCTGGTCTTCCAGCAGGGGTCCGTCGGGCTGCCGGTGGCGATGGGCAGGGCCGGGTTCTCGCCCGCCGACTACGGCATGGCCATCGCGGTGAACGGGGTGCTGATCGTCGTACTCCAGATTCCCGTCACCCGGGTCATCGAGCACCGTGACCCGCGGTCCCTGCTCGTCGTCTCCTCCCTCCTCGCGGGGTACGGGTTCGGGCTCACCGCCTTCGCCGGGTCCGTCGGTGTCTTCGCACTCACCGTGTGCGTGTGGACGCTCGCCGAGATCGTCAACGCGCCGACCCAGACTGGGCTGGTGGTGCGGCTCTCGCCGGTCCACGGACGGGGGCGCTATCAGGGCATGTACACGCTGTCCTGGTCCGCTGCCGCGCTCATCGCGCCGCTGATGTCCGGTGTCGTCATCGACCGGTTCGGGGCGCGGTGGCTGTGGGGGGCGTGTGCGGTCGTGGGGACGGCGGCGGCCCTCGGGTACGGCCTCCTCATGCGGCGGCTGCCGGAAGGGCGCGCCTCGGTCACGAAGGCGGCTACGGGCGCCGAGGCCGAGGTACGTACGGCCTGATCCGTGGGTTCCCGCTCGGCCCGAGTACCTTCACGGCCCGGGGCGAGTACGTGCACGGTCCGGGGCGAGAACGTGCACGGCCCCAGGGCGAGAACGTGCACGGCCCAGGACGAGAACGTGCACGGCCCAGGGCGAGAACCGGTGCGCCCGCCCGCGGGGCACGCGCCCCGCGAGACAGAGACAGGCACCCCCGGCGGGCAAGCGGGCGTCAGTTCCTGCAGCCCGTCACCACAACGGGGCTTCCCGCGCAGTTCGTCGGGATGTTGCGGGTGATGGTCGAGTCGATGACCGTGAACTGGTTGGTCGTGAAGACGCCTCCGGGGGCCGTCGTGGAGGCGTTGTCGCGGACGTGGCTGTGGTCGAGGGTGACCTTTCCGGCGTCGTTGTAGATGCCGCCGGCCTGGGAACCGCCGTTGCCGTTCGCGCTGTTGCGGAGGACCTCGCTGCCTTTCAGAACGAGCACGGCGGCGGTCGTGGCGTTGTAGATGCCGCCCCCCTGGCCCGCCATGCCTCCGACCACGTTGCCGCTGACCTCCGTGTCCTCCAGCCTCAGGCTCGACAGGTTCTGGATCCCGCCGCCCTGGATGCCGGCGGTCGTGTTGTTCGCGATCTTGCTTTCGCTGAATTCCAGCGATGCGGTGCCGCTGTCGGTGACGCCACCACCTCTGCTGGCCGACGTGTTGCGCCTGATCACGCTCGCGTGCACGAAGGCGTTGCCGGCGTCCTGGTAGAGAGCACCGCCGACGGCCCGGGCGTGATTGCGGCTGAACTCGGAGTCGTCCACGCTCAGCGTTCCCCCGCTGTACAACCCACCACCGTTGGCGGCGTTGTTGAACGCCAGCCAGCCGCGTCGTACGACCGCCGTGGCGCCCGGTGACACCGCCACACCGCCACCGCTGTTCGAGGAGGTGTTGTCGATCACGTCGACGCCGACCAGCGTGAGCCTGCCGCCGGAGTCGACCAGAATGCCCCCGCCGTCGCCGCTGGTGTTCCCGCCACGGACGGTGAGGTCCTCCAGGCGGAGGTTACCGCCCGAGTTGACATGGAAGATCCGGAACAGGGCGGTCCCGATCCCGTCACGAACGATCGTCGCGCCGTTGCCCCGGATCTTGAGGCTCTGGTCGATGGTCGGCAGACCCTCACCGCTGCCGAAAGCAGAGGTCAGATGGTACGTGCAGTCATGGGAGAGGGAGAGTGTCTCGCCCGGTGACGCCGCACTGACGGCAGTGGTCAGCGCCGTCGTGCTGCAGGGAACCTGGGTCACGTCATCCTGGCCCCCAGCGCTCGCCGGTCCGCCCGTCACACCCGTGACGACGACCGCCGCCACCGCTGCCACCGCCGACATGCTGCTGAATCTGATGAGTCCCATGACAGTCAGATGCGTCGTTCGCCAGGCAATGGGGCGGGTGTGATGATCGGATCACCCGGTCACGCCACGCGATTCCTCCTACCGGCCCAGTCCGCCGGTCCCCCTACCGGCGCAGTCCGCCGGTCCGCCGCCGGTCCTGACGGATCGGTCCTCACGGATGCATCCGCGCCCCCTTCAGCACCTTGTCCACCCCGTTCCGCGGCCCGTACACCGAGAGCCCCACCAGGTCCAGCTCCGCCGTCGGCACGGCACGCACCGCCGCGCGGTTGTCGCGGTCGTTGCCGGTCGAGAACAGATCCGCCGCGAAGACCGCCCGGGGCAGGGCCCGGCTCAGCGCCCGCTCGTGTGCCGCCTTCAACGTCTCCTTCGTCCCCTCGAAGACCAGCACCGGCTGCCGGAACATCGGCAGGTACGCCACCCCGTCGGCGTCCTCGTACGGCTCCCCGACCACCTCGGGGACCGTCGCGCCCAGGCCGCTGACCAGGAACGCGGTGACATTGAGGCGCTGCCAGGGCTCCAGGTCGTCCCGCAGCAGTACGGCGATCTTGGTGTCGAAGCGGACGTCGGGGCGGACGTCGGGGCGGACGTCGGGGCGGACGTCGGAAGGGATGGGTTCAGTGCTCATGCCGTGAGACTGCCGACCGTCGTACGGCCTCGTCTTGTACGTTCTTTGCATGGCCGCCCGGCAGCACCTCACGGAGGAAGTCACCGCCTGGCGCCCCCGTGTCCCGGGCGTCACCGAGGTCTTCCACGCGCACTTCACCGAGTACGCCTATCCGATGCACGTCCATGACGCCTGGACGCTGCTCATCGTGGACGACGGCGCCGTACGGTACGACCTCGAACGGCATGAGCACGGCACGCCGGGCGACACCGTGTCGCTGCTGCCGCCCCATGTGCCGCACAACGGCTCCCCCGCCACCGCGGACGGCTTCCGCAAGCGTGTGGTGTACCTGGACGAGACGCTCCTCGGGGACGAGCTCATCGGCGCGGCAGTCGACGGACCCGACCTGCGGGATCCGCTGCTGCGGCGGCGCGTCGGCCGGCTGCACGCCTCCCTCGCCCGCCCCGGCGACGAACTGGAGGCCGAGAGCCGGCTCACCCTCATCGGCGAGCGGCTGCGCGGCCTGCTCCGCCCCCGGCTCGTGGCAGCACCGAGGCCCCCCGATCCGGTCCTCGCCGGCGCCCTGCGCGAGCTCCTCGACGAGCGGGTCGGCGAGGGGCTCGCCCTGGACGAGGCCGCACGGCTGCTGCACGCACACCCCGCCCACCTGGTACGGGCGTTCAGCGGCGCCTACGGCATCGCCCCGCACCAGTACCTGATGTCCCGCCGGGTGGGCCGCGCCCGCCGGCTGCTGCTCGACGGTGTCCCGCCCGGCGAGACGGCCACCGTCACCGGCTTCTACGACCAGGCCCATCTCACCCGGCACTTCAAGAAGCTCGTGGGGGTGACCCCCGGGCGCTACGGGGCAGCGCGCGCTGAGCCTCGTACAGGTTCCGGGGCCGGACCGCGTCCCACGTGCCGTACAGCTCAAGGCGGGAGTGCAGGTCGCCGGTGAAGTCCGGTACGTCGATCTGGTCGAAGTCGGTCACCTCGTTCAGGCCGACCGTCGCGGACCAGGGGGCGAGGCCGTCCAGCCTCATCAGGCCCGCGCGGCCGTTGGTGACGCGCACGTTCCAGTGCGTGAAGCGTGCCCCGAACAGCGGCCCCGCGTTGGCGTCGCCGCCGTGGCGGCCGTTGTTGTTCACCGTGATGTCGGTGCGGACGTTGCCGAAGGGCAGACCGCGGTGGGAGTCGAAGGTGCCCATCTGCATCTCGCCGCGCGACCACACGTTGTACGACGACAGACCCTCGACGTTGATGCCGTGGAGCTGGGTGTCGGACGGGGCCGGGACCGTGCGCTGTTCGACGGTGAAGTCCTCGATCAGGTTGTCGTGCGAGCCCTCGCGGCAGAAGTAGGGGTGGTGCTCGCCCCGGCCGCCGACCCGGGTGCGGCGCACGGTGCAGGCGGAGGCGGCGACCAGGCCGAAGCCGTTGTCGACGTTGCGGACCGTCACGTCGTCCACCCAGCAGTCGTACGCGCACTGCAGGACGACCCCGTTGTAGCCCTTGTCGAGGAGGTGCGGGGACTGCGGGGTCTCGACCACGTCCAGGGTGAGCCCCTCGACTCCGGAGCCGGTCAGTTCACGGACGTGAGTGGTGAACAGCGGGTTCCATTCGGGGCGCAGGTCGACCGGGAGCGGGCGCTCCAGCGTCACCCGCCGGCCGTGCACGGCCGTGATGCGGACCGGCCATTCGTAGGGGACGTAGGACAGCAGCTTGGTCTTGTCCTCCCAGTAGTACGCGGCCGGGCCGGGGCCGCCGCCCGACATGTGCTGGAGGAGGGTGTGGGCGGTGTCGTCGCAGACGCGCAGGAGGACCAGGCGGCCGGGGCGCAGCCGGGAGGGGTCGGTGACGGTGACCGTCCAGTCGCCCCGGCGGGCGGATGCGACGGGGGTCAACTGCTCCCACTCGTCACGCTTGTTGCCGGTCCAGCCCTCGAACGGCCAGTCCCGCGCCCCGATCGCGGCGACCAGGGAGTCCCAACGGGCCTTCGGCGC
This sequence comes from Streptomyces sp. NPDC096040, assembly GCF_040303265.1. Taxonomy (NCBI): domain Bacteria; kingdom Bacillati; phylum Actinomycetota; class Actinomycetes; order Kitasatosporales; family Streptomycetaceae; genus Streptomyces; species Streptomyces sp. NPDC096040. The sequence goes on along the minus strand of NZ_JBEOTA010000022.1, from coordinate 91,740 downwards.
CAGCCAGATCAGGCCGCCCGCCCAGGACCACGCCGACTTCGTGCCGCCGTAACGGGAGCCGTACGGACCGATCAGCTCGGTGAGGTTCTTCGTCGCGTACAGCGTGGTACGGCCGCTGCCGGCGCCGCGCAGCACCACGTTGTCGTAGGCGAGACGGACCAGGCCGTCGATGCGGAAGGTGCCGGGTGGGATGGCGACCGCGCCACCGCCAGCCCTGGCGGCAGCGGCGATGGCACGGTTGATCGCGGGGGCGCAGTCGGTGACGCCGTCGGCCACCGCGCCGTACGCGCGGACGTCTGCCACCACGGGAAGGCGGCGGATCCGCGCCGCTCCGGCCCGGCCGACGTACGGGATCTGCGGGTGGGTGAAGGGGGTGCGGATGAACTCCCGCCACAGGGACGGGACTTCCGCGCCCGGTGCGCCCGAAGGCTGGGCGGTGGAACCCGCTGCGTGGGCGGTGTGGCCCGCCACGGCGGTCGCGGCGACCGCCGTGGCGCCGGCGAGGAGGTTCCGTCTTGTCATGCCGTGGTGCGCGGTGCTCATTCCGTACGTCCTTCCCATGGCGGATTTTCATGGTTGTGAACGACGTTCAGATCTGCGTCGGCCGTGAGCATGCCACGGCACCCTGTCACCTCGAAAGAGTCGTGCAGGGGTCAATCAGGTCTGGGCCTGGAGTCAGTCAGCAGAGCGTTCGATCAGATGGGTGAACGCGTCCAGATTCCGGGTCGACTCGCCCCGGGACACCCGCCACGCGTACTCCTTGCGGATCGCGGCGGCGAAGCCCAGCTCCAGCAGGGTGTTGAAGGCGCCGTCCGCGGCCTCCAGGACCTGGCCGAGCAGGCGGTCGATCTCGGCGGGGGTGACGGAGGCGAGCGGGAGCCTGGCGGTGACGTAGACGTCGCCGAGGCGGTCGACGGCGTAACTCACGCTGTACAGCTTGAGGTTGCGCTCAAGGAGCCAGCGGTGGACGGCCGGTTCGTTCTCGTCGGGGTGCCGGATGACGAAGGCGTTGAGCGAGAGGGAGTGGCGGCCGACGAGGAGGGAGACCGTCGTCTTCAGCTTGCGGGTTCCGGGGAGCTGTACGACGTAGTTGCCGGGCCCGGGGCTCTCCCACTCCACGTCGGCGTCCTTCAGGGCACCTTCGATGACCTGTGCGGCCTTGTCCACATCACCCATGGGCCGAGCGTACGCGACGGCGGTGGGACTGGGTCGCGGCCATGTAGACGTCGGCGGTGGCGGCGGCCGCGGTGTCCCAGCCGAACGACTGGGCGTGCCGGGCGGCGGCGTTGCCGAGGCGGTCCACCAGCGAGGGGTCGTCGGCGAAACGGCCCAGCACGCGCGCGTAGTCGGCGGGATCGTGCCCCCGCACCAGGAAGCCCGTCTCGCCGTCCCGTACGGCCACGGGCAGACCGCCGACCGAGGCGGCGAGTACGGGGGTGCCGGCCGCCTGTGCCTCTATCGCCACCAGGCCGAAGGACTCGCTGTAGGACGGCATGACCAGCACGGAGGCCGCTCGGAACCAGTCCGCCAGCTGCTCCTGGCCGACCGGCGGCCGGAACCGGACGACGTCCGCCACACCGAGCCGCGCGGCCAGCTTCTGCAGCCCCTCCGGCTTGGCGAGGCCGCTGCCGCTGGGGCCGCCGACGATCGGTACGACGAGCCGCGAGCGCAGCTCGGGCCGCTCGTCGAGGAGGACGGCCACGGCCCTGAGCAGTACGTCGGGGGCCTTCAGGGGCTGGATGCGGCCGGCGAAGAGCGGGATCAGCGCGTCCTGCGGGAGGTCCAGGCGGGCGCGGGCGGCCGCGCGGCCGTCGGCGGGGCGGAAACGTTCGAGGTTCACGCCGGGGTGGACGACGGCGACCTTGGCGGGGTCGGCGCAGTAGTGGCGTACGAGTTCGTCGGCCTCTTCCGCGGTGTTCGCGATGAGGCGGTCGGCCGCGGACACGATCTGGGTCTCGCCGATCACCCGGGCGGCGGGCTCGGGGGTGTCGCCGTCGGCCAGGCTGGCGTTCTTGACCTTGGCCATGGTGTGCATCGCGTGCACGAGGGGGACGCCCCAGCGCTGGGCGGCGAGCCAGCCGACGTGGCCGGAGAGCCAGTAGTGCGAGTGGACGAGGTCGTAGTAGCCGGGGCGGTGGCCGGCCCAGGCCTGCATCACACCGTGCGTGAAGGCGCACAGCTGGGCCGGGAGGTCCTCCTTGGCGAGGCCCTCGTAGGGGCCGGCGTCGACGTGCCGGACGAGGACGCCGGGGGCGAGTTCGACGGTCGGCGGGAGGCCGCCGGAGGTGGCCCGGGTGAAGATCTCGACGTCGATGTTGATCGCGGCGAGGCGCTGCGCCAGCTCGACGATGTAGACGTTCATGCCGCCGGCATCGCCGGTGCCGGGCTGGTGGAGCGGTGAGGTGTGCACGGAGAGCATGGCGACGCGGCGCGGGCGGCGGCTGCGGAGAAGCCGAGCAGCAGCCGACGGGGAGCGGCGCCCGAGCCTGCTGACGTACTGGCTCACGTGGCGGTCCTCCTTGATGCGGGCATGCCGGTGGGAGGGCGTGCGGTTCCCTCTGGGAGTGCAACGCGGAGGGGTGGATTCCCATTCCGGGGGATGGGGTTTTTACCGGAGCATTACCTGTGGTCGCTCAACCGTTCGAGGGGGAGAGGCGTGGGGTGGTCCGGTGGTGGACACAGTCCCGCGCCTGCCCCTCACGAGGCGCTTTACTCTCGTAGGCATGAATGCCCGCGCCGCTGCCCGCCCCGTGGGAACGGTGACGCGCGGGACCACCAACCCCAACCGGCTGCGCCGCATGGACCGGTGGATCGCCGCCACGCACGGCGCCGCGCTCCGTCGCACCGTTGAGCCCGTGGCCGTCGACCTCGGTTACGGCGCCGCTCCCTGGACCGCCGTCGAGCTGCTCGGGCGGCTGCGTACCGTCGCGCCGCGCGCGCGTGTCGTCGGGATCGAGATCGAGCCCGACCGGGTCGCCGCCGCGAAGCCGTACGAGCGCGCAGGGCTCGCCTTCCGGCACGGCGGGTTCGAGATCCCGCTCCCCGGGCGGCCGTTGCTCATTCGCGCGGCCAATGTGCTGCGGCAGTACGACGAGAGCGAGGTCGCCGCCGTCTGGGCGCGGCTGTGCGCACGGCTCGCGCCCGGAGGGCTGCTGGTCGAGGGGACCTGCGACGAGATCGGGCGGCGGCATGTGTGGGTCGCGCTCGGGCCCGAGGGGCCCCGGACGGTGACGTTCGCGACCCGGCTCGGCTCCCTGGAACGGCCGTCGGACCTCGCCGAACGGCTGCCCAAGGCGCTGATCCACCGCAATGTGCCGGGCGAGCCGGTGCACGCGTTCCTGCGGGACTTCGACCGCGCCTGGGCGGCCGCCGCGCCCTACGCCTCGTACGGCGCCCGGCAGCGGTGGATCCGGGCGGTGCGGGATCTGACCGGCGACTGGCCGGTAACGGACTCGGTGGCGCGCTGGCGGCAGGGGGAAGTGACGGTGACCTGGGGGGCGTTGGCGCCCTCGACCTGAGGGCGGCGGGTCCGGGAACGATCCCGGTGAGTCGTTCGTCACAAAGGCGGGGAGATCGTCGCGCTCGGGGGGAAACCGGGCAGGAATCCACCTGCCGTTACCTCTGTCGGTTTGCGGCGTGACATGGCACGATCCACCCCGAGTCGCAGGTTACTGACGGTTAATCAGTTTTTGGGGGGTCGGGTCATGGGACCGGACAAGTACGGCGTCCGGCCGGGCGGGCGTCGAGGGATCCTGACAGCGGCCGTGACCGTGGTCTGCGCGGTGACTGTCGCCGTGACCGTACTGGCCGCGCCCGGCACGGCGTTCGCGGCACCGAGCCCCACACCCTCCCCGAGCGGGTCCCCCAGCGCCTCCGTGACTCTCCCGCCGGACAAGGACCTTGAGGCCGTACGGGAGAAACTGGACGATCTCTACCATGACGCGGCCGTCGCCACCGACGCGTACAACGCCGCCGAGGAAGCCGCCGAGAAACAGTCCGCCGAGATCGTCGACCTGGCCAAGAAGATCGTCAGGGGGCAGCAGAAGCTCGACGGGTTGAAGGCGCGGGCGGGCCGGGCGGCAGCCGCCCAGTACCGCACCGGCGGGCTGCCGGACAGCGCCAAGCTGCTGCTGAGCGACAACCCCTCGCAGTTCCTGGACGGGGCCGGGCTGGTGCTCCAGGGCGAGCGGGCCACCAAGGGCCTGATCAGGGAACTGACCCGGACCCAGCAGGACTTGAAGCAGTACGCGGCGGACGCGGCCGACCAGTGGAACAGACTGGAGGCCGGCCGCAAGGCGAAGGCCGCCGCGAAGAAGAAGATCACGCAGCGGATCGCCGCCGCCGAGAAGCTCCAGTCGACGCTGGAGAAGAAGCAGAAGGAGCGGCTCGCCGAGCTGGAGCGGGAGGCCGCCTACAAGGCGCAGACCGCCTGGCTGGGCACCGGGATACTCGGCGAGATCCACGGCAAGGCGTCCGCGGCGGGCAAGAAGGCGGTCGCCTTCGCCACCGCCCAGATCGGCAAACCGTATGTGTGGGGCGCGGAGGGCCCGGACTCGTACGACTGCTCCGGACTGACCTCGCAGGCCTGGGCGAGCGCTGGGCAGCCGATCCCGCGCACCTCGCAGGAGCAGTGGAAACAGCTCAGGCACATCGACGTCAAGGACATGCGCCCCGGCGACCTGATCATCTATTTCGACGACGCCAGCCATGTCGCCATGTACATCGGCGACGGCGCGATCATCCAAGCCCCGCGCCCGGGGCGGACGGTGTCGATCGGCGGCGCCGGGACGATGCCGATCCTCGGCGTGGTAAGGCCGGACGCCTGACCTTCCCTCCGAGCGCTTCCTTTGCCTGTGATGTCCCTTTCGTGAGCTGCGTCATGTGACCCAGTACACGCCAACACCCGCTGAAACCCGGGCACCACGTGACCTTCGTCATCCCCGCCGGACGGCCGTTCTGTCCAACTGCGTTACGGCACGCGGCATATGCCAAAGGCCTGAGCCGGAGCGACGCGTCTCACACCATTCCGTTGCGGTGGCCAGTACCGCTATGGTCCCCGTCGGGTGGGTCGAGGTCCCTCGCCCCGCCATGCCCTCGGGGGGAGGGAAGGAACCCAACACGATGCCCGTACCCGTACCGCGGCAGAGAGCGATCCCGGCCGTGGAGAGTGGTCAGGCGCCGGTCGCCATGCCCGCACAGGGCGGCGGCCCCCTCAAGGAAGAGGCCAACCGCACGGAAGCCGTCGCCTCGAACAGCGGCGGCACCACTCTCACCATGCTGCTGATCGAGGACGATCCGTCCGGTTCGCCGATCCTGCCCGAGTTGCGGGACGCGTCCGGCAACTCGATCCGCGTCCGCACCGCCCGCAACCTCACCGAGGCCGAGCGGCTGCTGACCGACGACGTCCACTGCATCCTGCTGGACCTGGCGCTGCCGGCGCCGGGCCGCGCCGACGACGACGCCGACGAGCTCGCCGTGCTCAAGCACGTGCTCAAGCTCGCGCCCCGGCACGCCGTGCTCGCGCTCACCGCCTCCGGTGACGCCGAGCGCGGCGCCGAGGCCGTGCGCGTCGGCGCGCAGGACTACCTCTTCCGGGACGAACTGGACAGCCGGCTGCTGAGCCGCGCCATCCGCTACGCCGTCGAGCGCAAGCGTTCCCTCACGGTCGAGCGCAAGCTCGCGGAGGGACGGATGCGGGCGCAGGAGAACCGCCGCCTGGAGCGGGGCCTGCTGCCCACGCCGCTGCTGGACGGCTCCTCGCTGCGCTTCGCCGCGCGTTACCGCCCCGGCCGCTCCCGCGCGCTGCTCGGCGGTGACTTCTACGACACCGTGCGCACGCCCGACGGGACCGTGCACGCGATGATCGGCGACGTCTGCGGACACGGCCCGGACGAGGCCGCGCTCGGAGTGGAGCTGCGGATCGCCTGGCGTGCGCTGACCCTGGCGGGGCTGTGCGGCGACGAGCTGCTGGGCACGCTGCAGGAGGTGCTGGAGCACGAGCGGTCCGACGAGGAGATCTTCGCGACGCTCTGCACGGTCGACATAGCGCCGGACGGGCGCCGGGCCGGGCTGTGCCTGGCCGGGCATCCGGCACCGCTGATCGCCCGGCCCGGGCGGCCGGCGGAGCTGCTGCCGTACGACAACAACGGGCCGGCGCTGGGGCTGCTGCGGGGTGCCCGCTGGCCGCGGACGCAGGTGGAGCTGGGCGCCGAGTGGAGCCTGATGCTCTACACCGACGGGCTGATCGAGGGCCGCGTGGGCTCGGGCGGGGAGCGACTCGGTCAGGAGGGGATGGTCGAGATGGTGCGGCGGCAGCTGGCCGAGGGGCTGACCGGGGAGGCGTTGCTGCGGGCGGCGGTGAACGAGGTGCGGCAGCTCAATGGTGGCGAGCTGACGGATGACGTGGCGGTTGTGCTGCTGGACCGGGAGCGGGTGGTCTGAGCGGCAGCCCGCAGCGGGGGGCCTGATCGGCTGCCCGCGGTGGGGGTGCTGTCGTAGGCCGTCGAAGGGTCCGTTGTGGCTGGTCGCGCAGTTCCCCGCGCCCCTTTGGGGCGCGGGGAACTGGGCGTGTGCCTCAGCGGGCGCCCTCAGCGGGTGCGCGCCGCCCTCGCGAGGTCACCGGCCGCCGTTGTACGGGCCGTACGGGCCGTCGCTGCTGCTGCCTCCGCCGCGGCGGCCGAAGCCGCCTCCTGAGACCTGCCTAAGGGCCGGGCGGACGTCGACGAAGAAGACGATCGTGGCGACCAGGCCCGCCAGCTGGAGGAAGAGCATGGGCACCAGGAGGTTCACCACGACCGTGATGCCGAGGATGATCAGCCAGAACCCCTTGTTCTGCTTGCTGGCGGCCCGGTAGGCGTCGTCCCGGTAGAGCACGGCCATGACCAGCGCCACCACGGCGAGGACCAGCATGGCGAGGTAGAGCAGCCCCAGGAAACTCGAGAAGCCCTGCATCAGCACAACGTCCACCACCTGTTTCGGCTTGTTCCGACGCGGCCACCGTACCCGCTGGAGTTACCGCTACACCGATAACGGGCCGGACACCCGAGGAGTGCCCGGCCCGCGCGTCCCGTCGCGGTGCCCGTTACTTGGCCGGCGGGGTGGTCTTCTTGACCGGGGTCGCCTTGCGGGGCGCCGGGGCCTTCTTGGCGTTGGCGACCTTGGCGTTGGCGACCGGGGACTTCTTCATCGCGGCCGGCCTGGCCTCGGCGGCCTTCGGCTGCTCCGCCTTCTTCTCGTCGCCCCTGGCCTCGACCGGCTCGGGCTTGCCCTCGACGGCGATGGCCAGGTCCTCGATCTCGTCGGCGGCCTCGCCACGCCAGGTCTTCACGGCCTGCTCGCCGTGCTCGGCGACCTTCTCGTAGGTCTCGCGGGCCTTGACGGCGTACTCGGCGGCAACGCCGACCTGGCGCAGGGCGAAGTCCTGGGCGGACTCGCCGAGCTTCTTGAGGTCGCCGTCGAGGGAGACGATGAAGTCGTTGACCTTGGCCTGGAGGCTGGCCTGGGCCTCCTTGGCCTTGGCACCGGCCTCCTTGGCGCGGCTGGCGGCCTTCTCCTGCACGGCCTTCGGGTCGGCCTTGCGGACGGCATCGATACGGGCCGGGGCCTCGGTGCGCAGCTGCTCGACCAGGCCGGGGACCTTCCTGGCCTGCTGGAGGGCGAGGTCGGCGGTGCCGGCGGCGAAGTAGAGCGGAGTCGGGTCGCTGAGGGTCTTGCGCAGGTCGTCGGTGATGGCCATGGTGATGGTCCTCCCGGATTCACGTTCGGCTGAGGGTTTTGTGGTCCGCGGCGCGGCGGTCGGCGCGCTTGGCCGGCTCATCCGGCCGTCCGCCGCGGATCGGTCTCGCTGTCGGCGTCGCTGCCGGTGTCACTGCCGTCGCCCGCCATGCCGCCGGCCTCGCTGCCGGTGGCACTCGTGCTCTCCTCGCCCGACCCGAAGCCGTTCTCTTTCCGGAACGACTCGTAGATCTGGAGCAGCACCTGCTTCTGCCGCTCGTCGAGGGTGGGGTCGGCGAGGATGACCGCACGGGTCTCGACCTCGTTCAGATCCCGCTCGGCGTCGAGGATGCCGGCGCGGACGTACAGCGTCTCGGCGGAGATCCGCAGGGCCTTGGCGACCTGCTGGAGCACCTCCGCGCTCGGCTTGCGCAGCCCGCGCTCGATCTGGCTCAGGTACGGATTGGACACCCCGGCGGCATCGGCGAGCTGCCTGAGCGACAGTTGCGCGTTGCGCCGCTGTTCGCGCAGATACTCACCGAGATTGCCGACGTTGAGCGATGCCATGTCTCCACCCTGCCCCACCCTCGCTAACAATTGCAAGCACCCGCTTGCAAAAGTGTGTCGCGCCATACCCGGACGGCCGAGTCATGGCACTTGGCGGTCAGGACGGCTGCCGTACTCAGCCCCACCCCAGCCCCCCCGACCATCACCCCTCCCCCAGCACACTCCGGCAGGACGCCCGGGCCGGTTGGCTCAGCAGGGGCCGGAAGCGGGTGAACAGGGTGAGGAGATCGGCACCCCACTTCTCACGGAAGGACGGGTCCAGGCCGGCGAGGTCGAGTTCGTTGGCGGCCGTCAGTTCGGCGAAGTCCTGGCACAGCCGGGGCCCGGGGAAGCGGGCGCGGCCGGTGAACCGGTCGTGGACGGCGGCGTCGGCGTCCGTGAGGGCCGGATAGGTGGCCTTTCGGTCGCACGAGCCGTAGAGGTACACGAGGGCTTCGGCCTCCGCGCCGATCACCGCCGCGAGTTCGGCGCGGCGGCTCAGGGGCAGCAGGGCGGTGGGGAAGCCGTCGGTGCCGTAGAAGGCGTGGCAGAGGCCCGCGAGCCGGAGGACGGGGCGGGCGCCCCAGACGGCGAGTTGCTCCTCGACGCGCTGGAGGTGCGCGAGGAGAGTCCCTCCGGGGTGGGCGATCTCGGCGGCACCGAGGTCACGCAGGAGGGTGACGGCGGCCTGAGTGGGGGCAGCGGGGAGATCGGGCACGGTCGGGTTCCTTCCGTCGCGCGGGTCGGCACCCGTTCACGCCTTCGCCTCGACGCCGGAGGGGTTGCCGCCTGGGCCCGGTGCCGATCCTCCCGAGAGAACTGAACCCGGTCAATCCCATGGAGTTGTCGCCAGACCCGAGCCGAGCCTGGCCTGGGCCTACGCGCCGGAGAGTCAGCGGTGGGCCGCCAGCCAGGTCTCCAGGGCCCCGAAGTCCGCCTCCGTCAGCCCGAACTCATGGTCGACCCGGTGCAGCAGGGCGGGCCGGTGATGGTGGGTGGCGACCCACGCCCGGTCGGCCTCGGTGACCTCGTCGTCGATCCAGATGAACGGCCGCTCCCCCGCCCACTCCACCAGCGGCCGGGTCTTCCAGTGCAGCAGGGCGGGTGGCTCGTCCTCGTCCGGCCACTCCACGACGGGCAGCGGGGGCAGGCCCAGCCAGGGAGCGACGGTGGTGTTGGCGTCGTCCATCCAGGTGGTGGCCCAGACGAGCCGGCAGCCGAGTGCCGCGAGGCGCGGGCCCAGTGCCGGGTCGATGCGGGTGAGAAGGGGGTTAGGTGGGTTGTGGCCGGTCCCGTAAACCGGGTACGGGCGGCTCTCCGGGGCGCCGAAGGGGATGAGGGTGCCGTCTATGTCCAGGAAGAGGAGCATCGGGGACAGGATCCCTCAGAACGGCAGCGGCCTCGTGTGCACCACGTCCAGCCTCGACACCGCGCGGGTCAGCACCACGTACAGCCGGTGCAGCCCGCGTTCCTCGTCCTCCGCCACCGCCGCCGGTTCCACCGCCACCACATGGTCGTACTCCAGGCCCTTGACCAGGCTCGCCGGGACCACGGCCACCCTGGCGCCGAGCTGGTCGGGCTCCGCCGACTCGATCCCCGCGGCGGTGAGGGCGGCACGTACGCCGGCCACCTGCGTGGCCGCCGCCACGACGCCGACCGACCCCTCGCGGGCCAGGGCCTGCCGTACCGCGGTGACCGTGGCGGCGTGCACGTCCTGCGCCGGCCGGATGGTCAGCTCTCCGTCGGCGCGGTAGGACCTGGCCGGTGGCACGTCCGTGCCCAGGCGCTTGAGCAGCCGGTTCGTCAGGTCCACGACCGCCGCCGGGACACGGAACCCGGTGGTGAGCGGGACGACCGTGGCGTCCGGCTTGCCCAGGTGGTGCAGTACGGTCTCCCAGCGCCGCGCCGACCATGGTGTGGTGGCCTGGGCCAGGTCGCCCAGGACGGTGAGGGAGCCGAAGACGGCCCGGCGGGCGATCGCCCGGCACTCCATGGGAGAGAGGTCCTGGGCCTCGTCGACGACGATATGGCCGTAGCCCTCGGGGTGTTCGACGAGCCCCGCGATCTCGTCGAGGAGGACGAGGTCGGCCGGTGACCAGCGGGCGGACTTGTACGAGCGCGGCGGCCGCGGCCAGCGCAGGGCCTGCTGTTCGTCGGGGTCCAGGAGCCCCTCGGCCGCGCGCGCCAGCACCTCGCCGTCCGTGAGGAGTCCGGCCAGCACCTCCTCGGGGCGCACCTTCGGCCAGACGGTGTCGAGGCAGGCGCTCATCGCCCGCGACCGTTCGAGGCGGCGGGTCCAGGCGGCCGGCTGCGGCCCGGCCCGCCGTTCGGCCTGGAGCTGTACGGCCCGCATCGCCCGCCCCCGCACCCGTTCGCGCCCGACGGCGTACGGCGGTTCCTCGCGCCGTACCGCCGCGACGATCCGAGTCAGTGCGGCGGCGGACACCCGCCAGGTGTAGGTCCCGTCGGAGAGGGACAGGGGGTGGACGGCCTCGGTGGACACATGGGCGTACAGGGCGCGGCGCAGGAGCTCGGCCATCCGGGGGTCGTGCTTGAGCGCGGCGGCCCGGGCGGAATCGGTGCCGGTGGCCGGGTGGCGGGCGATCTCGTCGTGGAGGGTGGTCTGGCGTACGCCCGTCTCGCCCAGGGCCGGCAGCACCTCGGAGATGTAGGAGAGGAAGGTGCGGTTGGGGCCGAGGATCAGCAGGCCGGAGCGGCGGATGCGCTGGGGGTGGGTGTACAGGAGGTAGGCGGCGCGGTGCAGGCCGACGGCGGTCTTGCCGGTGCCCGGGGCGCCCTGGACGCAGACGGAGGCGGTGAGGTCGGCGCGTACCAGGTCGTCCTGGTCGGGCTGGATGGTGGCGGCGATGTCCCGCATGGGGCCGACGCGGGGCCGTTCGATCTCCTGGGCGAGGAGGGTGCCGGGGCCGGACTGGCCCGCGGTCAGTCGCTCGTCCTCCCAACCGGTGAGGTCGGCGGAGTCGCCGCGGCTGCCCGGGGCCCAGCCGAACCGGCGCCGTACCGCGACGCCCCGCGGTTCGTCGGGTCCCGCCTGGTAGAAGGCGCGGGAGACGGGGGCCCGCCAGTCGACGACCAGGGGCGGGGCGGTCGGCTCCTCGCTGATCCGCAGCCGGCCGATGCGGTAGCTCTGCCCGGCGTGCTCGCCGGAGTCGAAGTCCAGCTTGCCGAAGAACAGCGGGCCCTGGGGCAGCTCGCGCATCTCCTTGGCCCGGCTGCGCAGCCGGTAGCCGAGGACTTCGGCGTCGGCGCCGGAGGCGGAGACGTCCTCGCCGGTGACGACATGCTCGGCGGCGCCTTCGACCATACGGGCGAGGGCGGCTCGGCAGGTGTCGTGGTAGGCGCGTTCGCGGTCGAGTTCCTGCTGCATGGGAGCAGCGTAAACGAAAGAACGTGACCGAGTTAAATTTTTAACCAGGGAGGTCGGCGACCGCCCGCTCCAGCCGGTCGAAGGCCCGCTCAGCCGCCCGTACCGCGTCCGCCCGCACCTCCTCGACCCGCTCCCCGGCCGCGATCCGCCGCCAGTTGTCCTGCGCGAGGATCCGCTGTACGGCGATGATCTGGCCGGCGGCCAGCCGGGCGTCCAGGGTGCCGCCGAGGGCCTCGGCGAGCGCGGCCTCGGACCGCTCCAGATAGGTGTGCTGGCGGGCGACGAGGGTGGCGGTGCTGTTGAGGAGGGTGTGGAAGGCCAGGACCTGGGGGTGGTCGTTGAGCCCGGTGATCGGGTCGTTGCGCCGCAGGCCGTCGAGGAAGTGCTGCCGCAATAGGCGCACGGGTGAGTCCGCCCCGGCGACCAGCCGCGCGGCCTCCGTCTCGTGGTCGGCGATCCGGTGCAGGACCAGGTCCTCCTTGACCGGGAAGTACCGGAACAGCGTCGGCTTGGAGATACCGGCCGCGGCCGCCACCTCGGCGACCGACACCGCGTCGAACCCCTTCGCCAGGAACAGCCGTACGGCGATGTCCGACACGTCCTCGTACATCCGCCGCTTCTTGCGCGCGCGCAGACCCGTCTCACCCATGAGGCCGAGCCTACGCAGCGGGCGTCAGGCGAGGGCGCGGGTGAGGTCCTCCAGGCGCCGGCCCGGCAGGCCCAGGGAACCGGTCGCGGCCACCAGAGTCATGGCGTACGAGTCCACCGCACGGCGCACGTTCGGCGCGTCCAGGCCCGCGCCGGTGACCAGGCGGTCCAGGTCGACGTAGGCCGAGCGGACGATCTCGATCCAGCGGTAGACCCGCCAGTCCCGCTCCCAGTCACAGGTGAACCTCGAGTCCAGCCGGCGCTCCCAGCGGCGGAACATCCGGTCGCGGATCTCCGGCCGGGTCGGGGTCAGATGCATGTGCCGGACCAGGTCGTAGAGCGGGTCACCGACCAGGGCCATCTCCCAGTCGATGATGGTCAGGGCGAGCGCGTCGTCGCGACGGACCAGGTTCCAGGGGTTGAGGTCGCCGTGCAGCAGGGCCGGAGCGCGGTCGCTCACCCGATGCCGAGCGAGGATCTCGCGCAGCCGGGAGGCGTCGGGGAGGCCGAGGAAGCGAGCCAGCTGCTGGGACTCCCCGGGGAGGCTGGCGACCAGGCCGACGAGCTGGTCGCACAGCCAGCCGTAGGAGCCCTGCTCGCCCGCGACCGGGTCGACGTGGGTGTAGTCGACCTCGGTGAGCGCGGCCAACTGGTCGACGAGCACGTCGGCTTCGTGCGGGCGCAGGCCGTGCACGGGGTGGTCGGGTCTGCGGCCGAGGTCGCTCGGGCCCTCGTAGGTGTGGATGGCGAAGCGGTCTCTGGAGTACGCGCACAGGTAGCGCGCCCGCGTCTCCCCCAAGGCCAGCACGCGGGGCGCCGCCACCGCCACCCCGGAGCGCTCGATCGCCCGCAGCACGGCGTGCTCGCTGAGGTAGCTGCGCTCCAGACGGCGGAAGTGCGGCACCTTGCGGCGGACCACCACGGGGAAGTCGATGCCCGGCACCCGGATCACCGAGTTGAGGTGCGCGGTGCCCTTGAACACCTGGCCGGCCGGTGTCGCGCCTTCCAGGAACAGGGCAGCCCGCACCGCCGAGTGGGGGAAGTCGGGGCGCTCGGGGACCCGCCGGTCCTGCTTCCATTCGATGACGTCGGTGATCCGGCCGCGTGGGGCGGGGCCGTCGGCGGGCGTGGACGCCGCCCAGCGGAACAGGATCCGCTCGATCTCCCGGTCGCCCGGGACCGTGCGCAGCCGCAGTGGTTCGGCGGCCGCCTCCAGCGCGTGCCGGACGGCCGTTGTGGCCGCGTCCAGGCTGTGTTCCTCGAAGGACTCCTCCAGGGACCGCGCGGCCCGCATCACGTCCGGGTAGACGGACTGGGCGCGCTCGAAGTCCACGTAGTGCCGCAGGTCCTTGGTCGCCCCGTTGGTGGCGGCCGGCCGCACCGCGCGCATGGCCTCCGTCCACGCCTCGACGATTTCATCCCGCTGGTGGGCCGGGTACTGCATACGGACCAGGTGGGTCGCGAGATCGTGCAGGGGGTCGCCGAAGGTGGCCAGCTCCCAGTCGACGCAGGTGAGGGACGCATCGCCGGACTGAGACACGATGAGGTTGTCGCGGTGCAGGTCGGCGTGGAGAAGGCTGTACGGACGCCGGGTCATCCAGGGCACCCGGTCGGCAAACCGGAGAAGGGCGTCCTCAGGGATGCCCAGGGCGGCGAACAGCCATCCGAACGCCGACCCGTTGGCCTGCCGGACCTGGAGATCCGCCATCCGGGCCAGCGTCCGCAGGAAGGCCTGGCTGTCCGAGTGATTCCGGGGCCACATCGACGGCAGCGGTGGCAGCGCGGCACCGCGCACTTGGGTCATCTCGGCCATCAGCCGGGCCAGGGCCTTCAGCCGCACGGTGTCGACCGGCTTGCCGTTGGCACAGACGCTGGAGAGCGGAACTCCCTCCACATAGCTGTGGATGGTGAAGCGATTCCCCTCGAAGAGGCACTCGGGGACGTTGGGCAGCACGCCCTGGACCGCGCGCAGGATCCGCGCCTCGTTCGGCCAGGTCCGGATCACCACGGACAGAGCGTCGGGCCTGCGGACCCGGACGATGACCGCGGTCCCGGGCGCCCGGCCCAGCAGCCGGGCCACCGGCTCGTTCAACGGAAGGACGTAGTTCTGGTTGTGGAAGCCGCCGCTCGCCAGCCCCTGTTCCGCCGCATGCCCTCGGAACGCCTCGTACTCGTCGTCAAATAGAGGTCTGCCGGTGTCTCTCCCGCTCACGACCGGGGGGACAGGCGGTGCACCCACTGGTCGCTCCGGGGGTGGTACGCGCGCAATATCGCGTGGATCGGGCAGGGAAACGGTATTGCCAGGTGATGCACGACACGCCTCAAGGGACGGCGGAGTAACCCTGACGAATGAAGGGTCGTTCATCCGTATGGTCGCCCATCGGTACGGTCGTCCGAGACCGGCTCTTTTCGCCGTCTCTCATTCGCACGCGACCGAGCGGTTGCTCAGAGGACTCGCACTCTAGCGCAGCGGAGCCCCCTCCGGATCACGCGGATCCTGCGGCTGACAGGCGAGCAGCTTCCAGACCGACTCAAACCATCTGGTCGCGTTGTTGACGAAGGCCGAGCCCGCCGAGTCCGGATCCGTGTCCCGGACGTGATGGGTGAGAGTCGCTCCGAGACCCAGGACGTCCACGGCCTCCACCTCCGTCCCGTCCTCCAGGATCACCGTCCGCAGAATCGGCTCGTAGAAGCCGTGCAGGACCTCGTCATGGTTGATGACGTAGAGCTTGAAGGTCGGAGTGAGTTCAGTGTGGCGGATCTGCAAATCGACCGACGGCACCAGATTCTCGGTGCGGAGCTGGTCGAGGACCGTACGCAGCGAGCCGGTGTGGACCCGGGTGATGGCGTGCAGACGCCGCGGAAGACGTGGATCTTCCTGGTCGTCCTTGTTCCGGGGATAAGGCATGGCGAGCTTCTCGGCCGGGAGGATCATGCGCAGGGTGATCCTCCGGGGCGCGATGATGCGGGCCCGGATCCGCTCGGCCTGGACCCGGACATGGGCGTCCAGACTCTCCGAGGTCAACGTGGCGATGTCCAGGGCGACTTCGTCGCGCTCGAAGGCCTCGGCAATGAGCGGGCCCAGGGTCATCGGATGACGGGAGCGGGTGGCCCGGGGCGTGGAGGACTGTATGTGCTGGCGCCGCACGACCCGGGAGCCCTGGCCCTGCCGGGACTCGATCCAGCCTTCGGTGCGCAGGACGTGCAGCGCCCGCTGCACGGTGTCACGGGACACCCCGAATTCCTGCGCGAGCTTCTCTTGCGACGGCAGGAAGGAGTTCAGCGGATAGGCGCCATCGGAGAGCCGGACCCGGAGCTCGTCCGAGACCCGACGAACCGCACCGCCGCCCTCGTTCGTTCGCTTGGTCACACGCCGTACGTACCTCTTGGCGGCACCCGGCAAACAACTTCCCGTCAGGCTACCAGTCAACCAACTTCCCATGTTACTGGATCTAGTTGACTGGGAAATTCTGCACTGAGCAGTCAACTCTTCAGTCAACCGGTCGACTTGAGAGGTTGACCGGGATCCGCGATACAAGGGGGGTGGAAAGCCGTGACTGTCCACGTGTTAGGGATCGGCGTACAGATCGACGATCTCAGTCAAATGGCCTTCTGGGCCGCGAGTTTACTGGCGTCCCTGGCGGCCTGGGCCCGCAGGCGCCGGCGGCGGGTGCGCGGACCGCGCCCTATTGCCGCACCAGCGTCAGCAGCGGCTCCAGCGACCCCACGACGCACCCCGCCCCGGCCTCGGTCAAAAGCTTGGCTTTCCGTGCGTTACGCGCGTAGCCCAGGAACGGCACCCCCGCCCTCCGGGCCGCCTCCAGGTCGGTGGGGGAGTCGCCGATCATCAGGGCCGCGCCGGGGGCGGCGCCCATCGCGCTGAGGGCGCGGTTGAGGCAGTGCGGGTCGGGCTTGAGGTGCTGGAGGTCCTCGGTGCGGCCGTAGATGTGCGGGTGGAAGCAGGAGATGAGCTCGCGCTCCTCCAGATAGGCGCGAACCACCCGCGGGGAGTTGTTGCTGGTGATCGCCATGCGGGCGCCGCGCGCCCGCCAGGTCTGTATGAGGATGTCCGCGTACGCCGTGGGCATCGCGGTCGCCGTGGCCCTCAGCTCCTCCTTGGTGAGACGTTCCTCCAACTCGGCGACCAGGTCACTGCCACGGTGCCTGCGGTCCACCGCGCGCAGCACGAGGTGCGGGTCGAGGGAGTCGCGCTCGGTGTCGGTCACCAGGCCGCGCAGGCCCCGGCCGGCCAGCCACTGCACCAGGTCGTCGGCCACCCGCGCCGCCGAGTGGCCCGCGAACAGGCGGCAGATCGGTCCGTCGAAGTCCCACAGGACCACTCGGGCACGAGTGATCAGGTCCCGTAGCCTCTCGGTCTCGTGCGCCGTCTCTTCCGTCACCGTTTCCGTCTGCGTCGTATCAGAAGTCACTAGGAGAGTGTCAGGTCCGTGGTGATGGTTTCCCAGAGGGCGTCGAACCACTTCTGCGATTGCTCCACGAACGCGGCGTCCCGGTGACCTGCCCGCTTCTCGAAGGAGAAGAGCAGGGACTCGGAACCGACGGCGTCGTACATGTCCAGCGGTCCGCTGTCGGTGAGCTCCTCGCGGCGCATGACCATGTAGTACCCGAACAGCGCCTCCGCGCCGTTGAGCAGATACAGCTTGGCCGGCGGGGTGAACGGCAGGGCCCGGAAGGTGACGTCCACGTCGATCTTGTGGGTGGAGCGCAGGGACTGGAGATTGTAGCGGAGGACCTGGCCCTGGGCGTTGCGCATCTCGAGCCAGCGGCGGTGCACGACGTCGTCGTTGCCCTCGACCGGAACCGGGAAGGCGAGGTTGATGTCGCGGCCGGGGAGCAGCACGCGGACGTCGATGCTCTCGGGGCGGATCCGGCCCTCGTGGATCAGGCGCAGAGGCTCGGCGAGCGCCGGCAGCAGGCTCTGGGCGGTGAGGCAGGCGGCGTCGATACGGACGTGCGGGGCGGCGAACGCCTCCGTCATACGGGGGCCGAGGCCGACCATCGTGGGCTGGGGCTCGTCATGGGGCCGTGGGCCCGGCTCGGCGATGCGGGGTGGACTGCCCTTGCTGACGTTGCTGAGAAGACCGTCGTCCTGCAGCGCCCGCACGGCCTGGCGTACGGTACCCCGTTCCACGCCGAACTCCTCGGCCAACTCGGCCTGCGTGGGCAGCCGATCGCCCGCCTTGAGGTCGCCCTTGCGGATGCGTTCCCGCAGGGTGTCGGCGATCTCCTTGGGCGTGAGCCTGCTTGCGCCGTTCACTGCCACGTTCTCCTGAGTCACGACCAAACGCTACAACTCCGAGTTATTTGGCGGGAGTTGTTTGAAAGTTGTTTATAAGTCTCAACCAACTGGGGACAACTTAAGCATAGTTGGTAACCAACTTGGTTGAGTTGGTGGAAGCTTTGCTTCCCGACGATGGGGGAACCGCCATGCCTGCCGCCCTCGCACTTCTCTCCGCCGTCTTCGTCTTCGGCTTCGAACAGATCATCCAGTCCAAGTACGGTGCCACTGGCATTATCGGTCTGCTCCTGCTCACCGTGGGGATCAAGGCCAAGAGCCCGGCGGTCAGCTCCGTCGGCGCGGTCGTGCTCGCCCTGCTGCTCACCGGTCCCGCGCTGTGAGGAACACCTCGGTGAGGACCAACAGGACTAAGCCGTCAGCTGCAACTCCGAACTGATCGTCTCCCACAGGGCGTTGAACCACAGCGTGGACTGCTCCACGAACGTGGTGTCCCGCAGCCCCGCGCCCTGCTCGAACGCGAAGAGCATCGACCGCGTGCCCTCGGCGTCGTACGTCTGCAGGTGCTCGTGGTCGATCTCCCGCTCGTGGCGCCCCAGCGTGTAGTACGCGAACAGCGCCTCCACCCCGTTGAGCAGATACAGCTTGACCGGCGGGGTGAACGGCAGGGCCCGGAAGGTGACCCGCACGTCGATGCCGTGGGTGGCGCGCAGCGCCAGCAGGTTGTGCCGGAGCACCTGGCCCTGGGCGTTGCGCTGGGCCAGCCAGCGGTTGTGCACCGCGTCCTCGGCCGAGGCGTCCAGCGCCGTCGGGAACGCGAGGTCGATGTTCCGGCTCGGCAGCAGCACCCGGACGTCGATCTTGGCCGGTTCCAGGCGCCCCGCGTGGATGAGCCGGAGCGGTTCGCCGAGCGCGAGGTTGAGGGAGACCGAGGTCAGACAGAGCGCGTCGATCTCCACCCGCGGGGCCGCGAAGGCCGCCTCTATCCGCGAGGCGAGGGCCACCATGGTGGGCTGGGGGTCCGCCGCCGGGCCCACGGCGAGCCGTACCGGGCCCGGATCAGGGGCGACCGTCGCCGGCGCGCCCTTCGATACGTTGGTGAGAAGGTGCTCCGACTGAAGGATGCGCAGCGCCTCCCGTACGGCCCCCCGCTCGACACCGAACTCGTCGGCCAGCTTGGCCTGTGTGGGCATGCGCTGGCCCGGCCGCAGCACCCCTGACCTGATCCGGGTGCGCAGCGCGTCGGCCACCGCGTGGTGTGACGCCTGAGGCCGATGTGACCTCTCCCGCCCATTGGCGGAGGCGTGTTCCGCGTCCACGGACAAACAGTACAACTTCCCGCCATCTTTCGGCAGTTCACGGGAAGGTGGTTATGAGTCGCTTCCAAGCGGAGATAAGTACAGAGGAGTTGGCCACCAACTTCTGCAACATGGTCACACTTCCCCGGCGGTTGGCCGACAGGGTTCCCTTCCGGAGGGGAGCCGGGAGCCCGTTCCACCAGGGCGGCCGCCGAGGCGCACGACCACCGCACAGCACCTGAGCACAGTCACAACTGAACATCGACAACTGAACACCGACAACTGAATACCCACCAACTGAACACAGGCAGATCCGCACAGCCACAACTTCACAGCTCGCTACGGATGAGCACATCTGGACAAGGTGATTCAGGCACCGCCGCCGGAAGGAAGGAGACCGTCTCAGAAGATGTCCGGGCACCAAGGACGCCCGGACGTGCGCAACAGGGCGTCGGCCTTCCGGACGGCGCCCACTCGCGCTTCCTGGACCCGGCCGAGGGCGTGCAACCGCGCCACGGACTGGTCGCCGAGCCAGACACTGGCCAACTCCGCGATGTCCAGGGTGATTTCAGGAGCGTCGGTGGTCGGGACGCAGGACGCCTGCGCGGGGGAGGTGTCCAGCCGGAACCGCCCGCCGGCCAGCCCCTGCCGGTCCACCACCTCAAGCACCAGCGACCCCGCCGTCTCGTACGTCCGCGCCTGAAGGGCCCGTACGACGTCCAGGATCCGCACCCACAGCCAGTCCGCCTGCGTGACGATCCGCGCGGCGCGCGGGTCGGGCAGGTAGTACGGCAGCAGGTCGTCCGGCGACCGCCAGCCGCTCTTCACCTTGGTGATCCAGTCGATCGAGCACAGGTAGTGCCACAGGGCGCGCTCGGCCGCCGGCGTGGCGCCGAGCAGCCAGTTCACGGTGGCCGTGTCGTCCGGCTGCTTGCCGTGCCAGGTGTCGTCCGCCTCGTACGCCACCAGCCCCTCGACCTCGCCGTCCGCCGACCGGTACACCGCGTGGAACGGCTCCTTCCAGTCGGTCTCGAAGCGGACCGCGCCGGTGCGCAGCTGCCACCACAGCTCACTGCGGCTGACCGCGCCGGGCGTGCCGCGGCGGATGCGTTCGTGCAGGTCGGGGCCGAGCTTGCGGACGTCGTCGCCGTCGACGAGGTCGATCCGGCCGCCGTCCTCGGGGCCCGACCAGCGGGAGCCCAGACCCGTGCGCCCGATCTCGACCGTCCACTCCGTCAGCGTGGTCGCCGGGCCGAAGCCGTAGCGGCCGTAGATCGGGTACTCGGCGGCGATCAGGGTCGCGACCACGTCTCCGCGCTCCTTCGCCGCGGCGAGGTCCTGGCTCATCATGCGGGTGAGCAGGCCGCGGCGGCGGTGGGTGGCGGTGACCGTGACGTTGGAGATGGCGTCGGCGGGGACGCTCGCCCCGCCGACGGTGGTCAGCTCCTGGGCGAAGGAGCGGAACGTTGCCACGCAGCGGGGGCCGTCGAAGGCGCCGAGGAGTCTGCCCGGCACGAACTGCCTGCGGCGGGCTTCGAGTTGGTCTGCCGTGAGGGTGGGCTGTTGCAGGAAACCGGTGTTCAGGGCCCGGTGCCAGTCTGCCAGCTCGGGTTCGGTTATGGGGCGGACTTCGACGGCGTCGGTCATGACAGCACGGTATGTGCTTGACGGGGGTGGTGCGGATTTATTTTTGGGCGCGGGTGCGTGGGGGTTGTCGCGCCCACGCGGCGGAGCCGCACATCGATACAGCCCCGCGCCCCTGAAGGGGCGCTTCAGCGTTATGTCAGCAGATCGTCGACCTGGGCTTCGCCCTCCCGGTATCTGCGGGCGATCTCCCCGCTCGAATCGTCCGCCGTCCGCTGCAGGCGCTGCCTCCGTCGCGACACTGCCTGCTCGTACCGCACCAGCCTGCCCATCGCCGTCGTGAGTTCCGTGTCCGTGCGGGCCTCCAGGTCGGACAGCTCGACCTCGGCCAGCATGTCGGCGGCCAGGCGGCCGTACTCCTCGTTGTGCGGGGTGCCCAGGGTGACATGGCGGGCCGAGGAGCGGTGGCGGGCCGGGCCGTCGGTCAGGATCTCCGGGAGGCGGTCCACGACGGCGGCCGCGCCCGCCGGGGAGCGGCGGGCCAGTTCCGCTCGCAGGATGTCGATACGGCCCTGGAGCAGTCGTCGTACGTAGCTGAGGTCGGCCTCGTCGCGCTGCGCGTCCCGGCGCAGGACGCGCAGTTCGGGCAGGCTCAGGCAGGTCAGGTCGTGCTCGGGCGGCTCCGCGGGCAGTGGGATGCCCTCGCCGCGTTGTGCGGGCGGCCGGGGCAGGCTCTGCGCGCTCTGCGTGCCCTGTGTCTTCAGTCGCCCGGTGCTCGGTGTGCTCATACGTCTCTACCGTCCCCTCGACCGGCGTGTGGAAGCATGGTGCCACCCCAAGTGGCCACAATGTGACCGAGTGCCCCCGAACGGCCCTAGATATGGGCTTAAGGATCAATAATGGACCCCCTACGGGGGCGGTCGGGGCACCGGGCATGATGGTCCGCATGCGAGCGGTGGTTCAGCGGGTGGACGGCGCCAGTGTCGTCGTGGACGGCGAGACGGTCGGCGCGATCGAGGGCGAGGGCCTGTGTGTGCTCGTGGGCGTGACCCACGACGACACGAAGGAGAAGGCGGCCCAACTCGCCCGGAAACTGTGGTCGATCCGGATGCTGGCCGAGGAGAGGTCGTGCAGTGACATCGATGCGCCGTTGCTGGTGATCAGCCAGTTCACGCTGTACGGCGATGCGCGCAAGGGTCGGCGGCCGACATGGAACGCGGCGGCGCCCGGCGACGTCGCCGAGCCGCTGGTGGACGAGGTGGTAGCGCAGTTGCGGACCCTGGGGGCGACCGTGGCGACCGGGCGGTTCGGGGCGCAGATGCGCGTGTCGCTGACCAACGACGGGCCGTTCACCGTGCTGCTGGAGATGTGAGCAGCTCCCGGCAGTCGCGGGCCAGGCCCGCCATGCCGAGTTCCTCCGCCGCGCCGAGCGCGGTCCTGGCCAGCTCTTGGGCGGTGGCGCGGGCGGCCGGGGAGCCGGTGCGCAGCCGGGCGCGGGCCTCGTCGAGGCGGAGCCGGGCCATCTGGGCCGGATAGCGCTGCGCGAGGCGTACGGCCCGGCCCAGGTGCCCGAGGGCCGTCTCCGGTTCGCCGGCGACCAGGGCGAGCAGCGCGCTGAAGCGGGCGGCGGGCCCCAGCAGGACGGTGGGCCAGCCGGCCAGGACCAGTTCGTCGCCGTGCGCGTCGAGGAGGGCGCGCAGCGGTGGGACGTACGCGGACAGTTCGCTACGGCGGTCCGTGCGCTCCGCCAGTTCGGCGCAGACCTGGGCGAGGACGGCCGCGGTGGGCAGGGCCCAGCCGCTCGGCGGGAGGCGGGTGAACCCGTCGGTGTCGGCGGCGAACGCCCGTAACTGGTCCACGGCCTGTTCGTACCGCCCGGTCTCGCACAGGGCCAGGGCCAGGCCCGCCCGCCACACCGGGAAGTAGCCGCGCTGCTGGACGCCCGCCATGCGCGGGGAGGCGAACAGCTCGGCCAGCCGGCCCTGTTCGTGCCGCAGCCAGAACTCCTGGCCGAGCACGGTCTGGCCGAGGGTGTCGGCGGGCATCGAAAGGCCGGCCTCCATCGCGGCCGCCACCTCCCCGGCCTCCCCGAGGATCCACTCCGCGGCGGCGGCGAACTCGCCGCGCCACAGGCTCATCAGGGCGTCCAGGGTGCGCTGCTGCCAGTAGGCGAGCCGGCTGCGGTGCCGGGCCGCGTACGCGCGGTGGAGGTTGATGGTCGCCTCGGCGGCGGGCACCCGGCCGGTGCGGAGCTGGTCGATGGCGAGGGCGACCAGTGCCTCGCCCTGGAAGTAGGCGGAGTGGGAGCGTACGGCGAGGTCGCGGAGTTCGCTGGAGAGGGCGAGCAGTTCGCGGGCCGGTGCGAAGTCGTACAGCGCCCAGCGGGTCTCGGTCAGTACCTCGCAGCGGGCCTCGTCGCCGATCTGTCCGGGGGCACGGCGGCCGAGTTCGCGTAGCTCGGCGAGGGTCTGGCGAGCCAGCCGGGCGCCGGTGCGGGGTTCGGCTCCGGCCATCGCGGTGTCGTAGCCGATGGCCATGGCGAGCTTCTTGGACCGGTGGGCGGAGAGCTGGAGACGCAGTTCCACGGCGGGCGGGTCCTCGCGGTCGGCCAGCGCGGCCAGGCAGGCGTCGATACGGAAGAGCAGGTCGCGGTCGACCTGCCCGGGGTCCGACCAGCGGCGGGCGCTGCGGACGACGGCGTAGGCGCGGGCCTGCTCGTCGCCGCCGGCGGCCTCGTAGGCGGCCTGGTAGTGCCGGCCCGCCTCGTACATCTCGCCGAGGAGATGGCGGGTGTCGCCGCGCCGGATGTGCTGGTCGAACCTGGCGCCGTAGCCGCTGGGGCTCGGTCGGGCGGCCGGGGCCGGGCGGTCCGGACTCGGCCGGCGTACGGGCTGGTCGCCCCTGTCCCGTCTTCCGTCGCGTCCCTCGTCCCGTCGTCTCCCGTCGCGTCCCTCGCCCCCTCGCCTCTGGTGCTGTTCGGGTCCGGGCGGCAGCAGGGCGAGCAGGGCGCCGTCGGCCCGCAGCGCGGCGTCGCAGCGCTCGGCCAGCAGCCGGCCGGGCGGCCGCAGGCCGTTCTCCACCCGGCTGAGGTAGCTCTTGCTGTAGTGAACCCGTCTGGCCAGCTCGGCGAGGGAGAGTTCGGCAGCCTCCCGGCGCACGCGCAGCGCCTCGGCGAACTCCTCCTGCGGTGTCAAGGCGCCTCCCCCCGAGGGCACGCCGCTCAACGGGTCGAACACGTGCACACCGTGTTCAAGTGGTCGCCCCCCGTTGCCGATTATGGGGTGTCAACGGCATATCCGCAGGGTGCTTCCGGGATCCTCAGGATCCCGGGTCCCTACGGTTCGACGATCACTTCCTGTGCCGCCGCCGTGTCGCCCGCGACCAGCCGGGCGTCCAGCGGGATGTTGCGCTTGACCAGTGCCAGGGCCACCGGACCCAGTTCGTGGTGGCGTGCCGACGTGGTCACGAAGCCGACCCGGCGGCCTTCCTCGCCGTCGTCCGCCAGCCGGATCTCCGTGCCGTGCGGCGGCAGGTGCACCTCGCTGCCGTCCAGGTGGAGGAAGACCAGGCGGCGGGGCGGCTTACCGAGGTTCTGCACCCGGGCCACGGTCTCCTGGCCCCGGTAGCAGCCCTTCTGCAGATGCACCGCCGTGCCGATCCAGCCCAGCTCGTGCGGGATGGTGCGGTGGTCGGTCTCGAAGCCGAGCCGGGGGCGGTGGTGTTCCACCCGGAGGGCCTCGTACGCCAGGAGCCCGGCGGCGGGGCCCGCCTTCTCCGCGTACGACTCCAGTTCGGCGCGGGGCAGGAAGAGATCACGGCCGTACGCCGTCTCGCGTACGACGGCACCGTCCGGGGGCTCGGCGATCGAGCCGGCGGGCAGGTGCACGACCGCGAAGTCGCCCGTGCGGTCGGCGACTTCCACCCGGTAGAAGAACTTCATCGACTCCAGGTAGGCGATCAGCGCCTCGGCGGTGCCGGGCTCCACATGGGCCCAGACCGTCGTACCGTCGTCGACCAGGTACAGCGCGTGCTCGATGTGGCCGTGCGCGGAGAGCACCAGCGCTTCGGTGGCCTCGCCGACGGGCAGGTCGCTGACGTGCTGGGTGAGCAGGAGGTGCAGCCAGCCGAGACGGTCCTCGCCGGTGACGGTGACGACACCGCGGTGCGAGAGATCCACGAAACCGGCGCCGTCGGCGAGGGCGCGCTGCTCCCGGAACAGGTCGCCGTAGTGGGCGGCGACGCCTTCGTCCACGCCCTCGGCGGGCACGGCGCCGGACAGGGTCAGCAGGGGGCTCTTCATATGCGTAAGCCTACGACTCGGTAATTGAAGTCTGGACGGTTGCGGCGTTGGTTCTCTTGCGCGCGCAGTCCTCGCAGCGGCCGAAGATCGCGAAGTGCTTCATGTCGGTCTCGAAGCCGAACTCCCGCCGCAGCTTCGCGGTGAACTCCGCGGCCACCGCCACGTCCGCCTCGATCACGTTCTCGCAGTCGCGGCAGACCAGGTGGATGTGGTGGTGCCGGTCGGCGAGGTGGTACGTCGGCGCCCCGTGCCCGAGGTGGGCATGGCTGACCAGTCCCAGCTCCTCCAGGAGCTCCAGGGTCCGGTAGACCGTCGAGATATTGACCCCCGACGCGGTCTTCCTCACCTCACCGAGGATGTCGTCGGGGGTCGCGTGCTCAAGGGTGTCCACGGCTTCGAGCACGAGTTGCCGCTGCGGCGTCAGCCGGTAGCCGCGCTGCCTGAGGTCACTCTTCCAGTCGGTGCTCACCACACGCCCAGTCTAGGGCGGCGCCCGCCCGGTCACTCCTCGGCCGACAGGACGCCGTGCATCAATGCGTCGGCGAGCGCGCTGCGGTAGACGCGGGCGGCGCGAGCGATCTCGGCGTGTGCCTGGACCTTCTCGTCGAGGGCGGCGAGCGTGGCACCGATCATCGCCTGCTCGGCAGCCGGCGGCACGAGGACGGGGAGGTCGCCCAGGGTACGAATGCTCAGCGACGGGATGACGGCGCCGGCCGTCCGGCTCCTGATCCAGTCCTGTGCCACCGACGCGCTCAGATAGGCAACGAGATAGGCGGCGGAGACCCGCGTCTTCCCGGGAAGCCTGAGCCGTACCAGGTTGGGGTGGAACAGCCAGCCCGTGTGCTCCCCGGTGACCAGGGCACAGCGGCCCACGGTGCCGGTTCGGGTGAGAAGGATGTCCCCTTCGGCCAACTCGTACTTCACGAGTGTCCGCGCCCGGTCCCAGGGGATCGCGGGGACGACCGCGGCCTCCTCGGTGACGATCCGCTGACCGCGCAGATCGCGGGGCAGTACGAGGGAAGCCCCGCCGTCCGCCAGGGTCCGGCCCCTGTCCTCGGCTCGTTGCCCGGGCCCGGCCTGGATGGATGCGCACAGGTCCCGCAGCGGGCTGCGCGACCAACCGGCCGGCGGCCCGAACTCGTCGGCCGTCGTCACAACCCGTACCTCCTGAGCCACCGGTCCGCTTCGGCGTCGGCCGCCTCCGCTCGCGCGTGCAAGGACTCGATCTCCTCGGTCAGTCTCGCCAGCCGCTCCCGGGTCCTGGCGGGACCCGCCGCACGGGCGGCCGAGGCTGTGTCCGGCGGCCGGACGTACAGCGCGGGGTCCAGACTGTGGCCGTGATCCGCGATGTCCCGCACCGGCACGGCTCGGCTCAGGCCGGACGTGCCGTCGGCGGAGCGCCCGGCCGCCCCTGCCGTCTGCCAGGACACGTACTCCCCCACCAGCAGAGCGATCTCATCATCGGTCAGAGCCCGCTGGGTCCGGGTGATCCGGTGTCCGAGACGCTCACCCGCCACGAACAGGATCTCGGGGTCAGCCGACCCCTCGGATCCGGGGGCGCGCAAGAACCAGATCTGCGTCTTGACGGCGGTGAGCGTGAAGAGCCCGGCGGGGAGCGCGATCACGCACTCCACGGCCCCGGCCTCGACCAGCCCGGCCCTCACGGTCTCGGCGGCACCTGCGTTGAAGGAGGCGCCGGCCGGCAGCAGTACGGCCGCCCGGCCCCCGGGAGCGAGCCGCGAGACGATGTACTGCAGCCAGTCGAACTCGGACCGGCGGGCGGAGCCATAGGTCCAGTACGCCGGTGGGGCCACGTCCTCCAGACGGCGCCCGAATGGCGGGTTGGTCAGCAGCACGTCGAATGCGCCGGGGGGGTCGGCGAACGGGTCGAGTGCCGGGGTGAACGGTCCTTCGCCGAGCGGGACGGTACGGCCGTGGTGGACGCGCAGGTTCATCTGTGCCACCTGGCGTTCCAGGCGGTCGGGCACCCGGCCGCCGACCCGGGGCAGCACGCTGTCACCCTGTCCGGTGATGACGGCGTCCAGGTAGGCGACCAGGAGTTCCCCGGTGCGGCCGTACGGATCGTGCACGCGCACCGCTCCGGGCCGTACGGCGGCCAGCGCCCCGGCCATGACCCGGCTCACGGACGGCGGGGTGAAGAAGGCGCCGCCCTCGCGCGCGTGTGCAGCACGCCAGAGCACCAGGACACGGTCGAACGCCTCTCGGCTCTCCTGCGCGGAGCCCGCGCTGGTGCGGCCGAGCGTGTCGGCGAGGTCGTTCAGCAGGCGGCGCGGAACCGTCTTCTCCGGCGGGTCGAACTCACGCACCATCTCGCCGAAGGTTTCCACGGCCTTGGCTGACCCGTCGTCGCCCTCCACGACCTGGTTCACGACGAGGTACAGCAGCCAGAGGAGGTAGCGGTCCAGGGGCATGGGTCCCCGCAGCCGGTCGGCGTCCGGTCCCGCGAGCCGTTCGACGGCACGGAGCAGACCACCGGCGCTCTCTCCCCCCAGCCCGGCGCGGAACCTGTCACCGTACGTCGTTCCCTTCGGTTCGCCGGGGCGCAGGGCGTTCGCGGGCACGGGCCGCCCGGACAACCAGGCCAGCACCTCGCCGGCGCGAAATCGTTCCACCTCGGCACCGGGGTCCACGGCTGACGGAAAGTCCTCGTGCCTCCGCTCCCAGTTGGTGACGGCGGGGCGCTTGACTCCGGCTAGGCGCGCGATGTCGGGCCGGGAGACGAATACGTCGGCGAAGTCGGTGTCACGCACAGCGCCTCCCTCCGTCAGAACCGCGGCGGTCTGGCGCCGCCCAGGACATCCGCCCGGCCTGCGAGCACGGCCGGGAACCGGTCCATGGCCTGTGCCTCCTTGACCAGCTCAGGGCTGAGATAGCCGAGCACGCGGTAGATGGTGTCATGGTCGGCGGCCAGGTGCCGGTGGTGGACCGGCTCGTGGTGCATGACCCGGTTGCGCAACAGGACCAGCGAGGTCAGGTCCCGGTAGAGACGATCACGCCGGCCGCGATAGTGCGGAAAGGCCGAGTGCAGGACGGGCACCCAGAAGTGCCGGTCGTAGCCCGAACCGTGGCTGAGCAGCGAGACCCAGAAACCGAAGGACAGCTCCGCCACCATGTCGTCCGGCGCGGTGCGCGCCAGGCGGCGCCCGCAGGAGCGGCGGGCGTCGTCCACCAGCCTGAGTCCGCGGTCGTTCAATGGCGCCACCACCCACCAGTCCCGTCTGCCGTGATGCCGCGCGAGTGCGCCGTGCAGGGCGTTGCGCAGGGCCAGTTCCAGGCAGTGCAGCGAGCCGAGCAGAGCAGCCGACACCTCGATGTTCCACCAGTACAGCCGCTCCGCAGTCCTGGCATCGCCGTGTGCGGCACGGACGTACCGACGCAGGCGTGGCAAGGACAGGTCACGCAGCATCCATTCGGGCAAGCGATTGGTCATGGTTCCCCCCAGAGCCCTCACGGGCGCTGTGCTACGGTGATTGATGAATGCTCCGGGTTCGCCTCTGCCTCGCAAGCCGCCCAGAGCACAGCCTCCGGAGCCCCGGTCGCAGGCATAGTGCGACCGGGGTTTCGCGCGTTCGCGCGACGTTCGCGCTCACTCCCCGAAGACATCGTCACTGTAGCCACGCACTGGCGCCGCCTGCAAGCGCATTGCCATGCAGTGTCTTTTGTTAACCCGTGTGGGGTTAACACGCTCCTTCATGCGTCACACAGCACAATGTCCCCCGGGCCGCTGCGGCGCGGGGGACATGAAGAAGCCGGTGACGATACGGGCCCGTTACTTGAAGAAGGCGATGCCGTCGTCCGGCATATCGGCGGGGAGGGCCTTGGCCCAGCGCTCGACGTCCTCCGGGGTGACGACCTTCTTCAGGTGGGCGGACATGTACGGGCGCAGCTCGACCTCGGGGGTCTGCTTCTCCCCCACCCACATCAGGTCGCTCTTGACGTAGCCGTACAGGCGCTTGCCCCCGCTGTACGGGGCGGAGGAGGCGGTGCGGGCCACGGCGTCCGTGACCAGGTCGATCTGCGGCTTCTGGTCGGCCATCTCGCCGTACCAGATCTCGATCACGCCGTCGTCGCGGGTCATCGTGACCTCGACCTTGCGGTTGGCGTCGATGCGCCAGAAGCCGTGCTCGGTCTCCAGCGGGCGGACCTTGTTCCCGTCGTTGTCCAGCACCCAGGTCTGGGAGTGGTACTCCAGGAAGTCACGCCCGTCGTGAGTGAAGGTGACCTCCTGGCCGAAGTTGCACTTCTCCGAGCCCGGGAAGTCGTGGACGCCCGCGCCGGCCCAGTTGCCCAGCAGGAAGGCGAGCGGTACCAGGTCCTTGTGCAGGTCGGACGGAATCTCGATCATGACGGCGGTTCCTAGAGGGTGTGGATCAGCGCTGGCCCTGGTAAAGCTTCTTCACGGTCAGCCCGGCGAAGGCGATGACGCCGACGCAGACCAGGACCAGCAGGGTTTCGAAGAAGATCTCCACGGGTGCTCCTTGAGCGAGGGTGGGCGTACGTACAAGAGCCGGGCCCCAGCTTACGCGGCCGGGGCCCGGGGCTCTTGGCGAGGTGTGCCCGGGTGGGGTCAGGCCAGCAGCTCGCTCTGCAGGGTGACCGTCTGCTGGAACTGCTGGAAGGGGAGGCCATGCCCTTGACCGGGTTCCGGTCGATCCGCTTCAGCTCCTGCCGCTGCGAACGCGGCAGGTCCTTTACACCGCCGCGAGCCAGGCGGTCACCGCCGCCGCGAGCAACACCGTGATGTTCAGGGCGACTTGGCGGTCGCCCATCTTCAGGTGGACTCTGATCGCGCCGAGTTGGAGGACGACGAACCCCGTCGCGGCGGCCACGGCCAGCCAGGGGGCGATGCCGGTCAGGCGCGGAAGCACCAGGCCGAGCGCGCCGAGCACCTCGACGGTCCCGATCGCCCGCACCGCCGGTAACGGCATGCTGTCCACCCACGCCATCATCGGCCGCAGCCGCTCCCGGCTCCGGACGACCTTCAGCCCGCCCGCGTAGAGGTAGAAGAGGGCGAGGAGTCCGGCGACGATCCAGTAGGCGAGGCTCATGAGGCGGGTTCGGTGGCGTAACGGCTCATCACCTCGACGCTCGCCCGCGGGGTCAGCTCTCCGGTCGCGAACAGGTCCCGCAGGTCCCGGAAGTACTGCACGTACAGGTCGGGCGTGAACGTGCTGAGCATGACCGCCGGTTCGTCGGTGACGTTGGCGAAGGTGTGCGGGGCGCCGGGCGGCACCATCACGAGGGTGCCCGCGGTGGCGTCGTAGTCGTCCTCCCCGACCGTGAAGCGCACGGATCCGGAGATGACGTAGAAGCCCTCGTCGTGCTGGGCGTGCCGGTGCTGCGGAGGGCCGGGGGTGTGCGGGGCGAGGACGGACTCGGCGAGGCCGAGACGGTGGCCGGTGGTGCGGCCGTCTTCCAGGACGCGCATGCGGGTGGTGCCGAGGACGAGCACCTCGCCGTCGTCCGGGCCGACGACGGATACCGCGGGGGTGGTGTGGTCGTGAGTTGTCATGCTTCGATTCGACGGCCGGGGCGGTACGTCTGTCCAAGACCTGTTCCGTCGACTCGATACCTGATCGGTATCGTGGCTGTATGCAGGGTACGGAGCGGATGGAACGTTTGGAGCTACGGACGCTGCGCTATTTCGTGGCCGTCGCCGAGGAACTCCACTTCGGCCGGGCCGCCGCACGGCTCCATATGAGCCAGCCCCCGCTGAGCCGTGCGATCAAGGGGCTGGAGAGCGAGGTCGGCGCGACGCTCCTCGTGCGGTCCTCGGCCGGCGTCACCCTCACCCCCGTCGGAGCCGTACTCCTCGACGAGGCCCGTGCGCTCCTCGACCAGGCCGACAGACTGCGCGTACGGGTCGCCACGGCGGCGGGTGCCGCGACGCTCACCGTCGGTCTCCTCGGCGACAGCACGGATCCGGGCGTGCGCCGGCTGGCCCGTGCCTACCGCGAACGCCACCCGGGCGTCGAGATCCGTATCCGCGAGACCGACCTCACCGACCCCACGTGCGGGCTGCACGCCGGGCTCGTGGACATCGCCCTGACCCGGGCGCCCTTCGACGAAACAGGGCTGGTGGTACGCGAGTTGCGGGCCGATCCGGTGGGCGCGCTGCTCCGCGCCGACGATCCGCTGGCCCGCCGGGAGAGCCTGAAGCTGGCCGACCTGGCCGACCGGCGGTGGTTCCGGTTCCCGGAGGGCACGGATCGGCTCTGGCAGTCGTACTGGAACGGCGGGGAGGACCGGGAGGGCCCGGTCGTACGTGCCGTTCAGGAGTGCCGGCAGGCGGTGCTGTGGAACGGCACGGTGGGCATGACGCTGACCGGCCATGAGCCGGGCGCCGGGCTCACCGTGGTGCCGGTCGTGGACATGCGGCCGAGCCGGGTGGTGGTGGCGTGGCGGGAGAGCGACACGAGCCCCCTGCTCCGGTCGTTCGTCCGGACGGCGACCGCCGCGTACCGCTCCGCGTGAGGGGGCCGGTCTCGACCGGATGACGGTAGCCGGAGCGGCACGCCCTGATCGACCACGCGCTGTGCGCCGGGGCCCCGGCAACCCGTGAGCCGAGGCGCCGTCAGGCGTCAGGCCTGCACGGTCGGCCGGACGACGATCTCGCTGATGTCGACACCGGCGGGCTGCTCGATCGCGTAACCGATCGCGGACGCGACGGCGGAGGGCGGCATGGTGATCTCGTCGCGCTGCCGGGCCAGCGCGGCCGCAACCTCGGGGCTTCCCCCCTTCCCCACCCCCTCCGTGTCGGTGAACCCGGGCGAGACCAGGGTGACCCGCAGATCGGGCCCCGACTCCTGCCGCAGCCCCTCGGTCAGCACCTTCACCGCCGTCTTGGTGGCCGCGTAGACGCCCTGCGGGGACTTCACGACGTAGGCCGCGGTGGAGGCGACGTTGACGAACTGGCCGGAGCGCTGCCGCCGGAAGACGGGAAGCGCCGCGCCGATGCCGTTCAGCAGGCCGGTGACATGCGTCGCCACCATCGCGTCCCAGTCGTCCTGGCGCAGTTCGTCGAACGGTGACACCGCCATCGTCCCGGCATTGGAGACCAGCACATCCAGCCGGCCGAACCGATCCACCGCCGTATCCGTCAGGCGCCCCAGATCCTCGCGACGCGTCACGTCCACGACGACCCCGACGGCCGCGCCGCCCTTCGCCGTGATCTCCTCCACCACCGCGTTCAGCCGGTCCTCCCGCCGGGCCCCGACGACGAGCCGCGCCCCTCTCTCGGCGAGGTAGGCCGCCGTCGCCGCGCCGATGCCGCTGCTGGCACCGGTGATCGCTACGACCTTGCCCTCGATCCCTGATGACATGATCAACGCCCTCCAAGGGGGATGTGCGCAGGTCAGACCATGACCTACGATGAAAGTGGAGGCGCCACCACTTATCCCCACGCTAAGTGGGGACGCCTCCGTTTAGCAAGTCGAAGGAGACCTCCTTGCGAGCCGACGCACAGCGCAACAGAGACAAGGTCCTCGCGGCCGCGGTGCGGATGTTCGCCGAGGAGGGGCTGGACGTGCACCTGGAGCGCATCGCCAAGGAGGCGAGTGTGGGCAGCGCGACCCTCTACCGCAACTTCGCCACCCGGGAGGCCCTCATCGAGGCCGTCTACCGCAACGAGGTGGCCCAGCTCTGCGACGCCGTCCCCGGTCTGCTCGCGGCGAAGCCGCCCTTCGACGCCCTGCACGCCTGGACCCGCCTCTTCCTGGACTACGTCACCACGAAGTACGGCATGATCGACGCCCTGCGCGCCATCGCCGCGACGGGAAACAGCCCCTACGGCCAGAGCCGGGACATGATCCGGGCCGCCATCACCGCGCTGATGGACCCGTGTGTGGCCGTCGGCGCGATCCGCACGGACATCAGCCCCGCCGACCTGGCCACCGCCCTCGAAGGCATCGCCCTCACCTCGGCGAGGCCCGAACAACGGGAAAGGGCCGAGCGCCTGCTCGACCTCACGCTGGACGGACTGAGGGTCAGCGCCGCTTGACTCCGTCTATGAAGGCCGCCCAGGCGGAGGCCTCGAAGAGGAGGGCTTCGCGGTCGGGGGCCTTGCTGTCACGGACGGGGACGAGGGAGGGGAGACCGGCGGCGACTTCGACGCACTGGCCGCCGTCGGAGTTGCTGTAGCTGCTCTTGCGCCAAGCGGCGGCGGCCAGGAGTTCGTCGGGGACCTCGACGCAATCGCCGCCACTCGTGTTGCTGTAGCTGCTCTCGCGCCACGTCACGCCACTTAGGTCGACGGCTCGCACGGCACTTCCTCCAACATCCGCAGGATGAACTTGCGCGACTCAACCGGTGACAGCGCCAGGTCACGCATCGCATCGTGCCTACGCAGTAGCAGCACAACTGAGGCAATTTCCTCCACCAGTTCACCACGCAAATCGTTCTCGGTGTAGGCGACCGTACGGCCGTCCGGCAACCGCAGGAACTTCACGGCTGACTGATCCAACGCCTCCACGATCTCCGGGCTCCCCAAACTCCGCCCGCTCTCCATCTTGCCGAAGTTGGAGGCGTCCCAGCCAAGTTCCTCGGCCAGCTCCCTTAAGCTCACCCCCCTCTCCGCCCTCAGGTGCCGCAACTCCTCCGCGAACCGTTGCCTGGGCTCCTGACTACGCCCCGTCACCACCCGCCTCTGCGGCACCGCACCCCTCCCTGGTACGCCATGGAATTTGTGGAATTAGCGCCGCCAGACGGGGAAGAACCGCTCGCCACCGGCGTGCCGACTCCACCTCCGGGTCATCCTCGTAGCAGCCTCGATACCCAGAGTAGTCCAACTCACGCATTTCGTATAGATGTTGGACGAAAGGAGCGAATGCCATGGAACCCGGAACCCTGCTCTACGACACCGCCACCGACCAGGTCGGCGAGTACCGGGACCAGTCGGGGCCGTACGCGATGCTGCGTCCCGTCGGCGGCGGCAGAGAGTGGCAGGCCGACCCGGCGGCGCTACGGCCCGCTACGGACAGAGAGCGGATCAGCGCCGGCGTACGCGCGGCGAACGACCGCAGCACGTGGTCCGTACCGCCGTCTCCCGACGATCTGAGCCGCCCGCCCCGG
The DNA here is from genome assembly GCF_040303265.1 of Streptomyces sp. NPDC096040. Taxonomy (NCBI): domain Bacteria; kingdom Bacillati; phylum Actinomycetota; class Actinomycetes; order Kitasatosporales; family Streptomycetaceae; genus Streptomyces; species Streptomyces sp. NPDC096040. The sequence goes on along the minus strand of NZ_JBEOTA010000022.1, from coordinate 57,916 downwards.
CCGGTCCCCGGCTGCGCCGAGTGCGCGGATCTCGACGACCGCCGTGAGACGGCCCTGGCCGTCCACGACCACAGCGCGGCCACCGACGCGAACGTGCTGCTGCGCCTGCACCAGCGCACGGAGCACCAGCCATGACCCGCCAGCCGGAGTACGCGGCGCGGTGTGTGTCAGGGAGGTGCGGGCACACCCAGGAGACCCGGCACACGAGGTATCGCCGGATATTCGCGGACTACGCGGGGCTGACACCGGCGTAGGCGGGCGCGGGCCGGGATTACCCTGCACGCATGGCGAAGAAGCTCGTGATCAAGGTGACGGCCGGGGCGGACGCCCCGGAGCGGTGCTCGCAGGCGTTCACGGTGGCGGCGGTGGCCGTGGCCAGTGGCGTCGAGGTGTCGATGTGGCTGACCGGTGAGTCCTCGTGGTTCGCGTTGCCGGGGCGGGCCGCCGAGTTCGAGTTGCCGCATGCCGCTCCGCTGCCGGATCTGGTGGACTCGATCCTGGCGGGCGGCACGCTCACGCTCTGTACGCAGTGCGCGGCCCGCCGGGACATCACGGAGAAGGACGTCATCGAGGGCGTACGGATCGCGGGCGCGCAGGTCTTCGTGCAGGAGGCGCTGGCGGAGGGAACGCAGGCGCTCGTCTATTAGTGCCGCATCAGGGACGTTCGCCCTGTTGTCGGCTCCCGGTGGTGCCGCCTCGTGCGGCGGTGTCGAGGGCTGAGTGGCGCGGGTTTACTCCGCGTCGAGCCGGTGGTCTCCCCAGACGTAGCTTTCGGGCAGCAAGTCGGTGATGAGGACGGTTCGTATGTGGTCGTCTTTACCGACGATGACCTTGAGGGCGGGGAAGTAGTCGAGAAGGACCTGACGGCACCGGCCGCACGGCGGAACAACCCCCCGGTCGCGGTCTCCCACGGCGACGATCGTGTCCAGCTCGTAGGCGCCCTGGGCGGCTGCCGCGCCGATGACCACCAGCTCGGCGCAGGGGCCTCCCGTGAAGTGGTAGGCGTTCACCGCGGTGACGATCCGGCCGTCCCGGGCGCGGGCCGCGGCTGCCATGGTGTGGTTGTCGCCCCGGCAGCGGGTGCGGGCGATGTGCGCCGCGGCCTGGATGAGTTCGTGGTCGACCTGGTGAGTCTGCGTGGTCATCTTCTCCGCCTTCGTCAGGTGTCAGGCGACGTTGACCCGAGTGACGAGGCTGCGCAAGCGAATATCCGTGGTGTGCTTGTTCCACCAGATGATGTAGCGGCAGATCATGCTGCCCTGCCCGGCACTAGGTTCCCGCGTCGTAGTGCTCCCGGGCCGCCTCGACGTGGTCGAGGTGGGCGTCGGCCCACTCGGCGAGGTGGGCGAAGAGCGGGGCGAGGGTGCTGCCGAGGTCGCTGATCTCGTACTCGACGCGCGGCGGCACCTCGGGGTGGTAAGTGCGCACCACCAGGCCGTCGCGCTCCAGCTGGCGCAGCCGCTGGGTGAGCACCTTCGGCGTGATGCCCTTGATACGGCGCTCCAGCTGGACGAACCGCTGGCGGCCGAAGGTGTGCAGCGACCAGAGGATCGGTGTGGTCCACCGGCTGAACACGATGTCCACGACCGGGGAGACCGGGCAGGCCAGCTCCGGGTCGGACAGGGCGTCGGGCGCCGGTCGTCGTGTCTCGGTCGCCATGAGCCACATCCCTCTGAGGTAGTCACTTTCCTCTAGGTACCTACTATACCGGCGCTGTTAGCGTCGCTGTCATCGCGAAAGTCCACCGGAAAATACGGGAGTTGAGCATGATCGTGGTGACAGGTGCGACCGGGAACGTGGGCAGGTCGCTGGTGGCGGCCCTGGCGGCGGCCGGGGAGCGGGCGACGGCGGTGTCACGGGGGATCGCCCCCGTGGACCTGCCCAGCGGTGCCGTCCATGTGCGCGCCGACCTGGCCGAGCCGCGGGCTCTGCGGCCCGCGCTCGACGGTGCCGAGGCGCTGTTCCTGCACGACGGCGGCACGGGCGGACACGGGCTCGACGCGCGGGCCGTGCTGGCGGCGGCCGCGGAAGCCGGGGTGGGCCGGGTGGTGCTGCTCTCCTCGCAGGGGGTGGTGACCAGGCCGGAGTCGCCCTCGCACGGCGGGGTGATGCGGGCGATCGAGGACGCGGTGCGGGCGTCGGGCCTGGCCTGGACGGTTCTCAGGCCCGGCGGCTTCGCCTCCAACGCCTACGCCTGGGCGGAGTCGGTGCGCGCCGAGCGGACTGTCGCCGCGCCGTTCGCTGACGTCGGGATCCCGGTGGTCGATCCGGCCGACATCGCGGAGGTCGCCGCGGTGGCGCTGCGCAAGGACGAACACACGGGCCGGGTCTACGAGTTGACCGGGCCGGCGCTCGTCACGCCCCGGCAGCAGGCGGCGGCCATCGGTGCGGCGCTCGGCGAGGCGGTGCGGTTCGTGGAGCTGACCCGGGCCGAGGCGTACGCGCGGATGGCAGCGTTCATGCCGGAGCCGGTGGTGGAGACGACGCTGGCCGTCCTCGGCGAGCCCAACGCCGGCGAGGTGCGGCTCAGCCCGGACATCGAGGGGGTGCTCGGGCGTCCGCCCCGGGCCTTCGCCGAGTGGGCCCGGCGCAACGTCGAAGCGTTCCGGTGAGCGACCGGGGGCATCAGGACCGGGGGCGCTTCTTCCCGTCCAGCTCGTCCCACCACTCGTCGGACTTGGGATCGCCGGAGGGGTCGTCCCACCAGCGGTCGTCGGGGCCCCGGCGGTTCGCGACCATCGCGGCGACGGGCGGGATCACCATGGCCACCACGCACATCCCCACGGCGGCGGGGACGGACCAGATGCGTACGACTCCCCAGGCCAGGACGAAGAGACCGATGCAGATCCCCATCATGACGAAGTACACGCGACGGCGCCGTGCCAGCATGCATCCAGGGTAGGTCCGGGGTCCGGACACGGCGAAGGGCCGCGCCTCAGGTCTTCGACCAGGGAGGTGCGGCCCTTGCGCTTGCCTGTCGGTCAGACCGCGATCGCGACCTCGGCCAGGCCGCCCTGCTGGGCGACGACCGTGCGGTCGGCGGTGGCGCCGGGAACGAGGGCGCGGACGGTCCAGGTGCCCTCCGCTGCGTAGAAGCGGAACTGTCCGGTGGCGGAGGTGGGGACCTCCGCGGTGAACTCGCCGGTCGAGTCCAGGAGGCGGACGTAGCCGACCACGGGCTCGCCGTCCTTCGTCACCTGACCCTGGATCGTGGTCTCACCGGGCTTGATCGTCGAGGCGTCCGGGCCGCCGGCCTTCGCTCCACACATGTCGTACTCCTGTTGAGGTCTTGAAAGGTCGGTCTGGGGACTTGCTTGTTCCTACTTGTTGGCGCCGAGCTCGATCGGGACGCCGACGAGGCTGCCGTACTCGGTCCACGAGCCGTCGTAGTTCTTGACGTTCTCGACACCGAGCAGCTCGTGCAGGACGAACCAGGTCAGCGCCGAGCGCTCGCCGATACGGCAGTAGGCGATGGTGTCCTTGGCGAGGTCCACCTGCTCCTCGGCGTAGAGCTCCTTGAGCTCGTCGTCCGACTTGAAGGTGCCGTCGTCGTTGGCGTTCTTCGACCACGGGATGTTGCGGGCGGTCGGGACGTGGCCCGGGCGCTGCGACTGCTCCTGCGGCAGGTGGGCCGGGGCGAGCAGCTTGCCGGAGAACTCGTCGGGCGAACGCACGTCGACCAGGTTCTGCGCGCCGATCGCGGCGACGACGTCGTCACGGAAGGCGCGGATGGCCTTGTTCTGCGGCTTGGCCGTGTAGGTGGTCTCGGGGCGCTCCGGGACCTCCTCGACCAGCTCGCGGGCGTCCAGCTCCCACTTCTTGCGGCCGCCGTCGAGGAGCTTGACGTTCTCGTGGCCGTAGAGCTTGAAGTACCAGTAGGCGTAGGACGCGAACCAGTTGTTGTTGCCGCCGTACAGGATCACCAGCGTGTCGTTGGCGATGCCCTTCGCCGACAGGAGCTTCTCGAAGCCCTCCTGGTCGATGAAGTCGCGGCGGACCGGGTCCTGCAGGTCCTTGGTCCAGTCGATGCGGATCGCGCCTCGGATGTGGTTCTTCTCGTAGGCGGACGTGTCCTCGTCCACCTCCACGATCGCGATGCTCGGGTCGTCCAGGTGGTCCTGGACCCAGTCGGCGTCGACCAGGACGTCGCTGCGGCTCATGCGCTTTCTCCTCCGGGGCAGTTGCGGCGGGGCGTGCGAGTGCGGGTGGGTGCGCGCAGGCGCGCACGGATGCCCTCGGCGTGGGAGGGCAGGGGGGATGCGGAGGCAGGGGCCTCCGCCGTCAGAAGGGGCGACAGAGCATGGCGGCCACGCGGCACAGGTCGACTGCCCGCCGCTTCGTGAGATCCGCCTGACGCTTCATGGGCTCGATCGTAGGGACGGATGACCGGGCATGTCACCGGCATGTCGCATTGTGAGACGCGATCGTCCGGATTATGGGATGAGGTGAGGGCGCGAGGCGTGATCGGGCCGCGGCCGCCCCGCAGGCGCCGTCGTGGCATCTACGGTACGGACGGCGCCGTCTCGACTACTGGACGGAGCCCGTCGGCCGTCCCGGCCGATGGAACCGGCCCTCTCGGGCGTCTCGCCCGATGGACCGGGTCCCCTCGGCCGCCGCCGTGGCGCCTTCTACCCCGCCAGCCTGACGTTCGAACCCTTCACCCCGATCTCCACACCGTCCGCCGCCGCCTCCACCTTGTCCAGTTGGACACCGCCAGGAAGCCGGCTGATCGCCTGCTGGAAGTCGGCGGCCTGCCGGAACCGGTCCTCGACTAGGTTCACCCCGGCGAGCTTGGGGAGGTTGTCGGCGTGCACCTGCACGGTGTTGTCCTTGACGGCGACCGTGCTGAGAACGGGGACCTTCTGGTGGGCGTTGACGCCGGGGACGGTGACGTCGAGGGTGACCTTGATCTTGCCGTTGCCGCCGTCGGCGAGACCGACGACCTTGCCGGTGAAGCCGAGGCCGAGGTCGGTGGGCTGGGCGCTCACGTTCTTCAGCAGTTCGCTGTAGGAGACGAGCGCGGTGCCGGTCGCGGTCTGGGCGGTGGCGGAGCTGTAGTCGCCGGTGAAGGTGACGCCCTTCATGTCGGCCTTCAGGTCCTCGATACGGATCGTCTTGCCGGCGGTGCCGGTGGTGGCGTCGTACTCCTTGATGCCGACCACCACGTCGTCCAGCGTGCCGCCGGCGACCTGGGTGAGGAACGGGAAGCCCTTGATGGAGACGTCGGGGGTGCTCGCGAGGTCTTCCGTCGTCTTCAGCTTGTCGGCGGCCTGGCCCTCGGCGAAGTGCACGGCGACGCGGTCGACGACCACGAAGAGCACGCCGAGGATGACGACGAGGATCAGGAATATTCGCAGGGCGCGCATGTGATGGGTTCCCCCGGGTCGGCAGGTCGACGGGTCGGCGATTCGGCTGTGCATGCTGTGGACGCTGTGCACGTCGGTGATCTCACGCTAGCCCCGCGGGAGCGGTCCCACCCGGGATTGTCGACCACCTGTGACAGTGGTGGCGGGCCCACCCCCTTGACGGGGCGCCGGCATCAGCGCCCCAGGATCCACACCGCCGGTGCCGCCGCGGCCAGCGGCAGCGCCACGCCCGCCGTGAAGTGGACGAACTTCGACGGGTAGTCGTAGCTCGCCGCCCGGTGCCCGGCCAGCGCGCACACCGCGGCCCCAGCTCCGATCAGCGCGCCCTTGGCGCCCACCCCGGTCATACCGCCCACCGCGATGCCCGCCCCGGCCGCGGCCAGCACCGACACGATCACCGACGCCACCGTCGGCAGCGGCAGCGCCCGTGCCACCACCGCCACCGCGACCGCCGCCGCGCCCACCGACGCCGCGTCCGGGTCCGCGCCCAGGAAGCCCGTCGCGATGATCGCCAGTGCGGAGGAGGCGACCGTTGCCATCAGACCGTACATACGGGTGTCGGGGTCCGCGTGCGAGCGGAGCTGGAGGACCAGGGACAGCAGGACCCAGATGCCCAGCGGGCCGAGGATCGCCGCCGGGGCCTGGTCGCGGCCCGCCACCAGTACCGCCGCGTCCGCCGCCAGCGCGCCCAGGAAGGCGAAGGCGATGCCCTGCCGGGCGGGCCACATGCCGTTCAGCCGGAACCAGCCCGCCGCCGTCACCGCCTGGAGGATCACCAGGGGGACCACCAGGGCGTACGACGACACCGGGGCCGCCACCGCCAGCAGCAGACCCAGCAGGCCGGTCAGCAGGGCCGGCTGCATCCCCGGCTCGATGATCGGCGAACGGCCTTCGAGGCGGGCCCGCTGCGCGTCGGTGATGCGCGCGTTGCCTGCGAGGGTGGCGGGACCGTAGCCGGTGCCGGGCTCAGCGGGGCCGGGGGCAGGCGCCGGGGCCGGGGGCGGGGTGTGCGTCGGCTGCGGTGCCTGCTGCGGCTGCTGTGCGTACATCGGCTGCTGCTGTGCCGGTGCGTACGACTGCGGGGGCTGCTGCTGGGGCTGCTGCTGGGGCTGCTGGTGCATATACGCCGTCTCCGCCGCCGGCGCCTGCGGCTGCGCCGCCTCCACGGGCGCGTGCGTCTGCGTCTCCCAGGTCTGCCCCTGCCACTGCTGCGTGGCGTACTGCTGCTCGTCGTAGGCCCACTGCTGCTGGGCGGGGGGCTGCTGGTACGGGTCGTAGCCCTCGTACGGCTGGTTGGTCATCGGTCTCGCTCACCCTCCTGCGAACGGCGGGAGCACCTCGACCGTGCCGCCCTCGGCCAGCCGTACCGTCTCATGCTCGCGCGTCCCCACGGGGTCACCGTCGATGAGGAAGGAGCATCGCCGCAGGACGCGCGCGAGTTCCCCGGGGTGTCGCATGCGTACCGCGTCCAGCGCCTCGGCGAGGGTGTCCGCGTCGTACGGCTCCTCGGCGATGCCGGCCGCGGCCTTCGCGGCGGCCCAGTAGCGCACCGTGACCTTGGGCATCAGGTTCCTCAAGAGACTCAGTTAGAAAGAACAATCGGTCGGCTGGGTAACTGTGTGGCTGTTGTACAGGCTCAGGCTAGCCCGCCCGGGAGGCCGCCCAGTCGCCGATCCTGGCCAGCAGCCGGTCGTCCGCCGCGTGTTCGGCGTGGCCCATGCCGGGCTCCAGCCAGAACTCGGCGGCGTCACCGGCGGCGGCCGCCAGCATCCGGGGGTGGTCGACCGGGAAGTAGCCGTCGCTGTCGCCGTGCACGATCAGCAGCGGAGTGGGGGCGATCTTCGGCACCGCCTCCACCGGGGACAGGGGCACCGGGTCCCAGTCGCGGTAGTGGATTCGGGTGCGGAAGCCGTAGCGGCCGACCAGACGCCCCTCGGGTCTGGTGACCAGCCAGTGGACCCGGCGCATGGGTGCGGTGCCCCGGTAGTACCAGCGGGCGGGGGACGACACGGAGACCACCGCGTCCACCCCGGCGTTCAGCGCCGCGTGCCGCAGCACCACCGAGCCGCCCATCGAGAAGCCGACGGTCACCACTCGGGAGTGCCCGAAGTGGCGCGCCCAGCGCACCGCCGCCACCAGGTCGAGGACCTCGCGGTCGCCGACGGTGGTGCGGCCGCCGGAGCGGCCGTGGCCCCGGAAGGAGAAGCTGACCACCGGCGCGTAACGCCGCAGGGCGGTCACCACCCGTCGTACGTGTGGCCGGTCCACGTCGCCCGTGAAACCGTGGGCCATGACGAACACCAGATCACGGGAGGGTGGCCGGGAACCGTCGTATACAACGGAGGCGGGATCGTATACGGAATCGATGGAAACCCCGTCGTCCGTGCGCAGAAACGTCCGCATAGAGGCGTTTCTGGTCGTCTCATATGTCGGACGAACGGCGGAACGTGCCACATGACCTGCCGGACCGATGCTCATGTGGGCTATTCTGCTGGGCAGAGGACTCGGGCAGCGCCGCCACCGGGTCCTTTTGTGCTTTCGGAAGCGTTGTATACGAAGCGGGAAACTCCAGGTGACCGCGGGTGTATGGAGCATCGGGAGCGCAGCGCAGTGTCATTGCACACAGTCCTCGCAGGGACCGAGGAGGAACCAGACGTATGAGTTCTCTGCTGCTCCTGACCAACGCCCTCCAACCGTCGACGGAGGTGTTGCCGGCCCTCGGCCTGCTCCTGCACAACGTGCGGGTCGCCCCGGCCGAAGGCCCCGCCCTCGTCGACACCCCGGGGGCCGACGCCATCCTGATCGACGGCCGCCGCGACCTCCCGCAGGTGCGCAGCCTCTGCCAGCTGCTGCGGTCGACCGGCCCCGGCTGCCCGCTGATCCTGGTCGTCACCGAGGGCGGGCTCGCCGCCGTCACCGCCGACTGGGGTATCGACGACGTACTCCTCGACACCGCCGGCCCGGCGGAGGTCGAGGCACGGCTGCGGCTCGCCATGGGCCGCCAGCAGATCGTCAACGACGACTCCCCCATGGAGATCCGCAACGGCGACCTCTCGGTCGACGAGGCGACGTACAGCGCGAAACTCAAGGGACGGGTCCTCGACCTCACCTTCAAGGAGTTCGAGCTCCTCAAGTACCTGGCCCAGCACCCCGGCCGGGTGTTCACTCGTGCACAGCTGCTCCAGGAGGTCTGGGGGTACGACTACTTCGGCGGCACCCGGACCGTCGACGTACACGTACGACGGCTGCGCGCCAAACTCGGCGTCGAGCACGAGTCCTTGATCGGAACCGTCCGGAACGTCGGTTATCGATTCGTTACCCCCGAGAAGGGCGAGCGGGGAGAGCGGGGAGAGCGGGTCAGCGACGAGGCCAGGGCGCGGGCGGAGGGTCCAAAGCCGGAGGATGCGGACGCTTCGGCGGCCCTGGGGACGGCCGAGGTGATCGCGGAGGCGTAGCGGACGTCCGGGCGAGGCATGGCCGTCGCCCGGACGGGCACTGCTTCCGCAAGCGAAGCTTCGATACGCCCTGCCCAGAGCGGGTCCATCCGCGTAGACTCCGCGCGTGCCCAAGGTGACTCGGGATGATGTGGCGCGGCTGGCGGGTACTTCGACCGCCGTTGTCAGTTATGTCATCAACAACGGACCCCGGCCGGTCGCACCGGCCACGCGCGAGCGTGTCCTCGCCGCGATCAAGGAACTGGGGTACCGGCCCGACCGGGTCGCCCAGGCGATGGCGTCCCGGCGCACGGACCTCATAGGCCTGATCATCCCGGACGCCCGTCAGCCCTTCTTCGGCGAGATGGCGCACGCGGTGGAACAGGCCGCGTCCGAGCGCGGAAAGATGGTCCTGGTCGGCAACACCGACTACGTCGCCGAGCGCGAGGTCCACTACCTGCGCGCGTTCCTGGGGATGCGGGTCTCGGGCCTCATCCTCGTCTCCCACGCCCTGAACGACCTGGCCGCCGCCGAGATCGACGCCTGGGACGCCCGGGTGGTGCTGCTGCACGAGCGGCCGGAGGCGATCGACGACGTGGCGGTGGTGACGGACGACCTGGGCGGCGCCCAGCTCGCCGTCCGGCACCTGCTGGAACACGGCTACGAGTACGTGGCCTGTATGGGCGGCACCGCCGAGACCCCGGCCGTCGGCGACCCGGTCTCCGACCACGTCGAGGGCTGGAAGCGGGCCATGGCCGAGGCGGGCCTGACCACGGAGGGCCGGCTGTTCGAGGCTCCGTACAACCGGTACGACGCGTACCGGGTGGCCCTGGAGGTGCTGGCCGGCCCCGACCGGCCGCCGGCGTTCTTCTGCTCCACCGACGACCAGGCGATCGGCCTGCTGCGGGCGGCCCGCGAGCTGCGCATCGACGTGCCGGGGGAGCTGGCGGTGGCCGGCTTCGACGACATCAAGGAAGCGGGGCTGGCGGATCCGCCGCTGACAACGATCGCATCGGACCGCCCGGCGATGGCCCGGGCGGCGTTGGACCTGGTGCTGGACGACGGGCTGCGGGTGGCGGGGTCGCGGCGGGAGCGGTTGAAGACGTTTCCTTCGCGGCTGGTGGTGCGTGGGTCGTGTGGGTGCGGATAGTTCGTTGCGCCCTTTTGCGTGGGCCCAGCTGAGTTGCCTTTGGGGGCGCGGGGAACGGCGCGACCAGCCCCCACCGGGCCGCGGCCACAGGACCCACAGGAAACCCTTCATGAACAGTTTCTGAGAACCCCGCCCGGCCTGCGAGACGCTTCCTTATATCGGGCAAACACGCTTCTCGCGGCGTTCTCAGCGGACCCTCAGGAAGCTCTCATGGTCACGGGACAAGCTACTTGTCATGACCGAGAGCCTCCGCCGCAGCGGCGAGTACGAGAACCCCCAGGGTCCCCAGGGTGACGCCTACCAGGGCGCGTACCCCCAGCAGCAGCACGCCTCCACCCCCGTGAACCCGGAGTGGCCGCCCCCGCCGGCCCACCAGCCGACGCAGCAGGCCGCTCAGCCGGTCACCGTGGAGCCGCGGACCGCGCAGCTCCCGGGGTACGCGGCGGTGCCGCCGCAGTACACGGCGGAGCACCCGGAGCACACCACGGAGCACTCGGCCCACGCGAAGCAGAAGCGCACCCGGGGCCCGATAGCCCTCCTCGCCGCGGTCGCGATCGTCGCGGCGGCCGTCGGCGGCGGCACCGCGTACGCCTTCCAGGAGCTGACCGGCAAGAACGACACCGTCTCCAGCAGCACCACCACCAGCGTGGTGCCCTCCAGCAAGAAGGGTGACGTCGCCACGATCGCCGCCGCCGTCAGCCCGAGCGTCGTCGAGATCACCGCCACCCTCAGCAACGGCACCTCCACCGGCTCCGGCGTCGTCATCAGCAGCAGCAACGGCGAGATCATCACCAACAACCACGTGATCTCCGGCGCGCAGTCGATCAAGGCGACGACCAGCACCGGCAAGTCCTACACCGCCAAGGTCGTCGGCACCGACAGCGCCAAGGACCTCGCCCTCGTCAAGCTTCAGGGCGCCTCCGGCCTCAAGACCGCCACCCTCGGCAACTCCGACGGCGTCCAGGTCGGCGACACGGTCGTCGCGATCGGCTCCCCCGAGGGCCTCAGCGGCACCGTCACCAGCGGCATCGTCTCCGCGCTCAACCGGGACGTGACCGTCTCCACCGACGAGGGCCAGGACCAGCAGAGCCAGGGCAGCGGCGGCGACGGACAGTGGCCGTTCTCCTTCGGCGGCCGGCAGTTCAACGGCGACACGGGCTCCTCGACGACGACCTACAAGGCGATCCAGACCGACGCCTCGCTGAACCCCGGCAACTCCGGCGGCGCGCTGATCGACGCCGGCGGCAACATCATCGGCATCAACTCGGCGATGTACTCGGCCAGTTCGGACTCCTCGTCGTCCTCCTCGGACGCGGGCAGCGTCGGCCTCGGCTTCGCCATCCCGATCAACACCGTCAAGTCCGACCTGGCCAAGCTGCGGGCGGGCTCCACCAGCTGAAGCACGGCACCACGAGCACACCGAGCGCAAGGGAGTACGTCATGATCAAGCAGGTTTCGCACCACACGAGCGGTGACAACCCGGCCGGCTTCGACCTCGCCCTTGAGGTGGCGTACGAGCTCAACGCGCCGACCGAGGCGGCGGTGGCCCCGGCCCCGCGCGCCCCGGAGATCGTGCCGGCCCCGGAGCTGATGGGGCTGCGCGTGACCGCGGCCCGGCCGCACCAGCGCAAGGTGCCCCTGAGCCGGATGACTCTGGTACGCGGTTAGGGGCGTACCGCCCCACCGGCGTGCATACCCGACAGCCCCGAAACATGCGAGGCTGAGAGGCGTCCTCCCACGAACCACCGCCCCCCCCGATCCATCACACCCCGAGGAACCGCGAACGATGAGCCCCGCCGAAGGCGACCGTGACCCCCAGCGCATCCTGATCGTCGACGACGAGCCGGCCGTACGCGAAGCCCTCCAGCGCAGCCTGGCCTTCGAGGGGTACGAGACCGAGGTCGCGGTCGACGGGGCGGACGCGCTGGAGAAGGCCACGGCCTACAAGCCGGACCTGATCGTCCTCGACATCCAGATGCCGCGGATGGACGGCATGACCGCGGCCCGCCGGATCCGCGGGGCGGGCGACACGACCCCGATCCTGATGCTGACGGCCCGCGACACCGTCGGCGACCGCGTCACCGGCCTCGACGCCGGGGCGGACGACTACCTGGTCAAGCCCTTCGAACTCGACGAACTCTTCGCCCGTATCCGTGCCCTCCTCCGCCGCAGCTTCTACGCGGGCTCGGTGGCCGACGGGGGCCCGGAGGACGACGCGCTCACCTTCGCCGACCTGCGCATGGACCTGGCGACCCGCGAGGTCACCCGGGCCGGCCGGCAGGTGGAGCTGACCCGCACGGAGTTCACGCTCCTGGAGATGTTCATGGCCCATCCCCGCCAGGTCCTCACCCGCGAGCAGATCCTCAAGGCCGTCTGGGGCTTCGACTTCGAGCCCTCCTCCAACTCCCTCGACGTCTACGTCATGTACCTCCGCCGCAAGACCGAGGCCGGCGGCGAACCCCGCCTCGTCCACACCGTGCGCGGCGTCGGATACGTCCTGCGCCAGGGCGGCGCCGAGTGACCGGGCTCGCCCGCCGCTTCCGCAACCTCCCGATCCGCGCCCGCCTGTCGATGCTGGTCGCGGCGGCGGTGGCGTTCGCGGTGGCGGCGGTGTCGGTGACCTGCTGGTTCATCGTGCAGGGGAAGCTGTACGACCAGGTGGACGCCGATCTGAAGAAGTCGGTACAACGGCCGGTGCAGATCGACGACGTGGTGGATCTCCTTGCCGCGTGCCCTCAGGAGCCGGCCGCGACGACGGACTCGGGCTTGGGCGGTCTGCGGGCGCATGACTCCTACTACACGCAGTTGGTCAAGGCCGACGGTACGTTCTGTGTCTCTGCGGAATCCACCGCCGCCATGAAGACGGCTGCTTCAGACAAGGCAGTTGCAAAGAACCCAGCGAGCGGCAAGGGCTATTACCGCAACGGCCTGGACACCTCAGGAAACGATGTCCGTGTGTTGACAGTCCCCCTGGTCGTCGTCGGCCAGGGCATCGGCTCGGGGCCCCGGATCTACCCCGATGTCGCCCTCATGAGCGCTGTCCCTCTCAAGAACACCCAGAAGACGCTTGCTGACCTGGCCCTGCTCCTCCTCCTCGTCTCCGGCATCGGAGTCATCGGCGCCGGAGCCGCGGGCCTCGCCGTCGCCCGGGCCGGTCTGCGTCCCGTCGACGAGCTGACCGAGGCCGTCGAACACGTCGCCCGGACCGAGGACCTGAGCATCCGCATCCCGGTGGAGGAGGAGTCGGACGACGAGATCGCGCGTCTGTCCCGGTCGTTCAACAGCATGACCACCTCCCTCGCGAGCTCCCGCGAACTCCAGCAGCAGCTCATCGCCGACGCCGGCCATGAACTCCGCACCCCCCTCACCTCCCTCCGTACGAACATAGAACTCCTCACCCGCAGCGAGGAGACCGGCCGCCCGATCCCCCCGGCGGACCGCAAGGCGCTGCTCGCCTCGGTGAAGGCGCAGATGACGGAGCTGGCGTCGCTGATCGGCGACCTCCAGGAGCTGTCCCGCTCGGAGGGCCAGCGCGGCGAACGGGTCCAGGTGGTCGCCCTCCAGGACACGCTCGAGGCGGCCCTGCGCCGCGCCCGCCTGCGCGGCCCGGAGCTGAAGATCACGGCGGACGTCCGGCCGTGGTTCGTGCGCGCCGAGCCCTCCGCCCTGGAGCGGGCGATCGTCAACATCCTCGACAACGCCGTGAAGTTCAGCCCCGAGGGCGGCACGATCGACGTCGTCCTCGACCGCGGCGTCCTCACCGTCCGCGACCACGGCCCCGGCATCCCGGAAGACGAACTCCCGCACGTCTTCGACCGCTTCTGGCGCAGCCCGAGCGCCCGCGCCCTGCCCGGCTCCGGCCTCGGCCTGTCCATCGTGGCCCGCACGGTCCAGCAGGCCGGCGGCAACGTCACCCTGTCCCGCGCCAACGGCGGCGGCACGGTGGCAACGGTACAGCTGCCGGGCGCACCTACGGCTCCGCCGGAGGCGGTGTAAGAGGTTAGAAGACAGCGCGGGCTCTCTTCGGGCCATGGGGAGCAGACCGGCCCGCCTGTATGCCATCGGCAAAGACGACGCAGCGCTTCAGTCAAGCAAGATCGACGTCGCCCTGAAGCGACGGGCCTCGCGGTTCGCAACCACGGCGCCGACATCCCCGAGGACGAACTCCCCCACGCCTCCGACCGCTTCTGGCGCAGCCCGAGCACCCGCGCCCTGCCCGGTTCCGGCCTCGGCCTGTCCATCGTGGCCCGCACGGTCCAGCAGGCCGGCGGCAACGTCACCCTGTCCCGCGCGAACGGCGGCGGGACCGTGGCGACGGTACGACTGCCGGGGGCGCCGACGGCTCCTCCCGAGGCGGTGTAAGAGGTTCGGCTTCAGGCCTCACGCGAGGGCGTGAGGCGCGCCTCCCCTTTGACCTGCTCCACGAACACCGACCAGGACGCGGCCGAGATGAGCAACGGGCGGCCCGCTGGGCTCTTGCTGTCCCGGACGGGGACTATGCCGGGGTAGCCGTCGGCGACCTCGACGCAGTCGTTGGCTCCCCCTTCGCTGTAGCTCGACTTGCGGCCGACACCTGAGAGGTAGTTGGGGCAGATCCGTGCCACTCACGACCACGGAGGAGCTGGTCGTAGTCGCTGGACCTGGCACGGAACCTCCAATCACCGATCCGGACTTCGAAGACCCGGCCACCCTCCGATTGCCGGCGGCGGCTACGGCGAGAGCAGCCAAGGTGACACCTCCTCCGCAAGGGGGGGCTGATCACGGGAGGTAAAGCACCGCGAGTGACCAGGGGAATCGGCTCCAGGTCACACGTTCGAGCGAGGACGGAGCGGAACGCCCACCGCCTCCTGACGCCTCAGGCAGCGGCCATATCCTCTCCCCAGTCGCGCACCCGTTCGGTGCGCCTGGGGAGGGGCACTGCACATGGACGTGGGCGGGGTCGAACGGGAGTACCGGAAGCGGCGAAGACTGCCCGGGACCTATCTCGTCCTGCTGGGGGCGCTGTTGATGAACGCCCTCCTGCAGACCGGCCGTCTCTACGACGAGGGCGACGGCGGGCAGTGGTGGGGGCCGCCCCTCTTCGGGCTGCTGATCCTCCTGACCCTGACGCGGATCGTACTGGAGCAGTACCGGGCGTACACCAGGGTCACGAGCGCCGGGATCACCGCACGGGGGCTGCTGCGGACCCGTACCTGGAACTGGTCCGAGGTGTACGACATCCGGGTCGAGCCGGCCCCGCGCGGCAACGGGCGGATGGCACCCCAGTGGCTCACCTACCTGTACGACTTCGACGGCCGCCGCTTCCTGCTCCCGCACCTCGACGACTGGCAGCTGGCCGACCCCTACGCCGAGGTCTCGGAGCTGTGCCTGGCCGCCGCGCCGCAGCGCAGCCTCAGCTGGGGGCGGCGCCCGGACGTCGAGGCGCGGATCCTGCGGGGGGCCGTGCGGCGCAAGGCATGGTTGTGGGGCGTGTACGGAGCCATCGCGATGATGTTCGTGATGATGGTGGTCTCCGTGGCGCTGGTGTTCACGGACTGGGCGGTCCATCCCCTTCTGCTGCTCGTCTGCGTGCCACTGGCTTCGGGCGTCCTCCTGAGCGCCGTACTCCAGTGGTACTGGAGCACCCGGCCGCCGCGCTCCCTGACCCGGCAGCCCTACTGACGTCACGGCAAGCGGTCTTACCCTCTCCCAGCCGCGCACCAGTGAACCGGGGCCGGCGAGCCGTCCGGGTGACCGCCCGCCGGCAGCCGTAGCCCAGCCACACCCCTCACCCAGCCCTCTCACAGCCCCTCGTCACACTTTTGTCGGATGGCGAGGAAGATTCTGCTGGCCGATGACGACGCGGCCGTGAGGGATGGGATCGGCCGGCTGCTCAGGTTCGAGGGGTACGAGACCCTTCTCGCCGGGGACGGCAGAGTGGCCCTCGATCTCCTCCGGGTCCCGGAGAGCGAGCCCGACCTGGTGCTGATGGACGTCGAGATGCCGGAGCTGGACGGGCTGGCGGCCACCCGGCGGATCCGGGCCTCCGGGTCCACCGTGCCGATTCTGATGATCACCGGCCGGAACGCGGTGGGAGACCGCATCGTCGCCCTCGACAACGGCGCGGACGGATATCTGGCCAAGTCCTTCGCGCCCGAGGAACTCCTCGCCCGGGTACGGGCGTTGCTGCGGCGCAGTCCACGGCGGGAGCCGAGGACAGACCCGGGGATCGGCCGGTCCGGGCGGTTTCTCGTCTTCGGGGATGTCGCCATGGACGCGCGGAGCCGGACCGTGCACCGCGGGGAGCGGGCGCTGGACCTGACCAGGACCGAGTACGCGCTGCTGGAGTTCCTGCTGCGGCACCCGGGGCGGGTGCTCAGCCGGGAGCGGATCCTGCGGGACGTGTGGGGGTTCGAGTTCGAACCCGCCTCCAACACGCTGGACGTCTACATCATGTACCTGCGGCGGAAACTGGAGAGCCGCGGCGAACCGCGGCTCATCCACACCGTGCGCGGGACGGGGTACATGCTCAGGAGCGCCACTACCACCTGAGGATCATCGTCTCGTCCGGAACCGGCGCCGGTTCCGCCGCGATCGCCTCCGGGAGGGGGTGAGCGAGGGCCGCGTAGGCGCCGTTGCGGGCGAGCAGTTCCGGGTGCGTGCCGGACTCGACCAGGCGGCCTCCGTCGACGACCAGGATGCGGTCGGCGTCGGGGGCGAGGGTGAGGTCGTGCGTGATCATGATGGTCGTACGGCCCGCCATCAGCCTGCGCAGCGGGGCCACCACCTGGCGGGCGGCGATCGCGTCGAGGCCCGCCGTCGGCTCGTCGAGGACGAGGACCGGGGCGGCACGCAGCATCGCGCGGGCGATGGCGATCCGCTGGAGCTGACCGCCGGAGAGGGCGGCCGTGCCGGGGGCGATGTGGGTGTCGTAACCCTCGGGGAGCGCGGCGATGAAGTGGTGGGCGGCGGCGTCCCTGGCCGCCTGTTCGATCTCGGTGTCCGTCGCGCCCGGCCGTCCGCATCCGATGTTCTCGCGGACCGTGCCGTTGAGGATCAGCGTCTGCTGCGGGAGCAGGGCCACGTTCTCCCGGAGGAACTCCAGGGGTACGTCGGTGAGCGGGACGCCGTCCAGGCAGATCACGCCGGCCGAGGGGTCGTAGAAGCGGGTGAGGAGCTTGGAGAGGGTGGACTTGCCTGCGCCGCTCTTGCCCGTGACCAGGACCAGTTCGCCGGGGCCGGCCGCGAAGTCGACGTCTCGGAGGGAGGCCCGGCGGGACTCGGGGTAGCGGAAGGAGACGTTGTGGAAGCTGACCCAGCCGCGCACCGGCCAGGGGCCGACCGGCCGGGCGGGGTCGGTGACGGCGGGCTCGGCGTCCAGGATCTCGCCGATGCGCTCCGCGCCCGCGGTGGCCGCGGTGAGGGTGAGGCCGAGCTGGCCGAGGTTGCGGATCGGCGGGTAGAGGTAGCCGAGGAAGGCGGCGAAGGCGAGGAGCTGGCCGAGGGTCATCCGGCCGGCGGAGATCTCCCAGACGCCCAGGCCGATCACGGACAGCACGCAGAGGGTTTCGACGACCTCGACGAACTGCGCGTACATCTCACTGAGCCGTGCCCCGCGCACGCTCGCCCGCATCCAGGCGCGGGCCTCGACGTCGAGGCGCTTCTCCTCGTCCCGGCGGCGGTTGTACGCCTGGGTGAGGACGACGTTGCCGAGGGACTCCTCGACCACGGAGGTGATCGCGCCGTCGGCGACCCGCTCGTCCTGGGAGGCCGTCTTGATACGGCCGGAGAAGCGACGGGCGGCGAACAGGAACAGCGGCGCGAGGACGAAGGTGGCCAGCGCCAGGTCCCAGCGCAGCCAGAAGGCGGCGGCCGCGTAGAAGACGGCGGAGAACGCGGCGGCGACGGTGCCGACGACACCCGAGACGACCATCTGCTCAATGGCTTCGACGTCACCGGTGAGGCGCTCCACCAGGTCGCCCTGGCGGTGCCGCTGGAAGAAGTGCGGGGGCAGGTCCTGGACGTGCCGGAAGACCTTGGCGCGCAGCCGCAGCACGAATCTCTCGGCAGTCCAGGTGGCCAGCGAGTTGCCGAAGTAGCCGACGAACGCGCCGAGTGCGGCGACGCCCAGCCAGGCGCCGGCCGGGCCCCAGAAGGCGGACAGCGAACCGGCCTTCAGGGCGTTGTCGGTGAGGTTGGCGAAGAGCAGGATCGCGGCGGTCTCGGCGAGCGCGGACACCACCACGCAGGCGATGATCGCGCCGAGCCACCTGCGGTCGCCGCGGGTCAGCGGCCAGAAGCGGCGGAAGGCCACCCAGGCTTCTCTCATGGTCGACAACTCCCTTCTCTCATCTGTCTGGACATGGCCGAGGCGGGGCCACCGGTGCGACCACGCTCAACCGGTGACCCCGCCTCGCTACGTGGCTCAGCCCTTGTCGATGGGACGGCGCTTCGGGGCCGGCTTCTTCGGCGCGGGCTTCTTCGGGGCCGGAGCGGGCCTGTGGTTCTTCCTGACCGGGGCGATCTTGTGGAAGCTCATGGTGCTGTACCTCTCTGTCGGGGCCTCTGTCGTGGTTCTGCAACAGTTCCTCTACCGCTCTGCTGCGACGACCTGTGAATTGATTTGAATTACTTCTGTGAATTCTTTGTCAGTGCTGGTCGCCGACCGGGCGACGCTTCGGCGCCGACTTCTTCGGCGCGGGCTTCTTCGGGGCCGGAGCGGGCTTGTGGTTCTTCTTGACGGGGGCGATCCTGTGGAAGCTCATGGCTATTCCTCTCCTTGACGCTTGCGGTTTACCGGTGGCCCACGGGACGCTTGGGCTGGGGCTTCTTCGGAGTCTTCTGCTTCGGCGCCGGCTTCGGGGCGGGCTTCTCCGCCTTCTTCACCGGAGCGATCTTGTGGAAGCTCAACTTCTTCTCCTTCGTTCTGTCGTCCGCGCCGTTCGCTTTCGACATGGAAAACATTACGTGATCCGCGAGCCGAAGAAAGCCATTTTCACTTAGACCTCAATGAATTGCGGCTGAGACTAATTTTCAGGAGCAATGGGGAACCAAACGTCACCTCACACAGGTTTTATAAAAGGTCCGGACTCCGCTTGCATGGAACCCCGACGGGCCTGTCGAGAAGTCGCCCACTTTGTCCGCCCGGCCCCGTACCCTCGTACGCATGACCAGCGACGACACCGCACGGCCGCCCATGTACTCCCGCTCCATCGACACCTATTCCGCGCTCACCCCGGACCAGGCCGAGGCCGTGCTGGGGCTGCTGGCGGAGGCGGCCCGGGCCGACGGCCAGCAACCGGTGTCGGAGCAAGGCCGTATCCAGATCCGCGGCGGCGCCCGCGAGGGCGTGTCCCATCTGCTGCTCAGCGTCGGCGCCGAACTCGTCGGCTACGCCCAGCTGGAGGACACCGACCCGGTGGAGGCGCCGGCCGCCGAACTCGTCGTCCACCCCGCCCACCGGGGCCACGGCCATGGTCGCGCCCTCGGCTCCGCCCTCCTCGCGGCCTCCGGCAAGCGGCTGCGCGTCTGGGCCCACGGCGGCCACTCGGCGGCCCGCCATCTCGCCCAGGTCCTCGGCCTCACCCTGTTCCGCGAACTCAGGCAGATGCGTCGCCCGTTGACGGACCTGGACCTGCCCGACCCGAAACTCCCCGAGGGGGTGACGGTCCGCACCTTCGTCCCCGGCCAGGACGACACGGCCTGGCTCGCCGTGAACGCGGCCGCCTTCGCCCACCACCCCGAACAGGGCTCCCTCACCCAGCGCGACCTGGACGACCGCAAGTCCCAGCCCTGGTTCGACCCGGCCGGCTTCTTCCTGGCGGAGCGGGCCGGTGACCTGCTCGGCTTCCACTGGACGAAGGTCCACGACCAGGAACGCCTCGGCGAGGTCTACGTCCTCGGCGTCTCCCCCGCCGCCCAGGGCGGCGGCCTCGGCAAGTCCCTCACCACCATCGGCCTGCGCCACCTGTCCGACCGGGGCCTGCCGACGGCGATGCTCTACGTCGACGCCGACAACACGGCGGCGGTGGCGGTGTACGAGCGGCTGGGGTTCGTGACCCACGAGACGGACCTGATGTACCGGACGGAGACGTGAGGGAGCGGCGGAACGCGTTCCGCCGTACCGTCAGCGCCCGAGGCGGTCCCGGAGTCTGACGCGCGCTCTGCGGATGACGACGTAGGAGATCCTGCCGACGAGGATGGCGCCGAGCACGAGGTAGGGCACCCCGAGGACGGACGGGGCATCGCGGACCAGCGCGCCGACGAGGACCAGGACGACGAAGGCCGCCGAGACCCAGGGCGTCGCCCGGTCGGCCGGCCCTCCGTCGCGGAAGGGGTTGTCCATGCCCGACTCCTCGTTCGCCTCGGCACGTGCCGCCTCCATCCTGCCCGCGTCAGCGCTCCCCGCAGTCGTCCGCCCCGTTCGGAACCGTCACCCCCAGCAGCCGCGCCGCCTCCCCCGTCGTCGTCCGCGCCGATGTCAGTTCCGCCCAGTGGGCCTTCACCCGGGCCGCGACCGTGTCGTGCGGTGCCCGGAGCAGTTCTCGCACGACCTCCGTCTGCTGGGCCGTGACCCCGAGGCTGCCGCCGTCCGGGGTGAGGACCCCGGCCGGACCCTGTGAGGCTGTCGTCGATGCGGAGGTGACGGAAGGTGGCCTCCGGGGTGGGGTCGGTGGCCAGGGCCAGCCACATCGTCGTGACCACCCGGGCGTCGCACATCTCCACCGAGGCCTGCTCGTTGCCCGCCACCAGGACCCTGGCGACCCCGACCGCGAACTCGGGGACCCGGTTGCCACCCCACTGGGTGCCGACCGTGACCGTGCCCCGGGTGCGGCCGGCGGGGAGGGTGGCGTCCGTCGTCAGGTCGGAGATCTCCTCGATGCGCTGGCGGATGGTGTGACGGGTTGTCGCCGCCTCGCCGCCCGCCTCGGACCGCACCCGGTGGACCACTCCCGCCCAGTCGACGGTCCAGCCCTGCCCGTCGGGGTACGCGCAATACCGGGAGCCGTCGCGCTCGACGCACACCTGGAACTTCTGCGGGCTGTCCGCCTCCGCCTTGCGCGCGGCCCGCAACGCGGCGGACTCACCCGGCGTCTGCCCGTACGACGTCGTCGACGACCGTCGGATCGGCGCACCGGCCGCGCAGCCGCGCGGTCAGCCACGGCGCGTACCGCCGGTACAGCTGCTCGAAGGCGCGCCGGTCCGAGTCCGCCGTGATCGCCCGCAGCAGCTCCCCGTCGCTTCTCGTTCCGCTCACGTCTCCTCATCGCACGAGCCCTGCCGAGCGGTTCACGGGTTCCGGGGCCGGTCCGGAAATCCTCGGCCTTGACTTTCCGGACCATCTTGCACCACCCTTTCACTACTCAATTAGTGAAAGGGTGGTTGTACGAGTGGTCGAGTACCGCATCGACCGGCGCTCCGGCGTCGCCACCTACGTCCAGATCGTCCAGCAGACCAAGCAGGCGCTCCGGCTCGGTCACATACAGCCGGGAGACAAGCTGCCCACCGCACGTGAGGTGGTCGAGGCCACCGCGATCAACCCCAACACCGTGCTCAAGGCCTACCGGGAGCTGGAGCGGGAGGGTCTGGTCGAGGCCCGGCGCGGCCTCGGCACGTTCGTGAAACGCGCCCTGAGCACCGCCCCGGCCGAGTCCCCCCTGCACGGGGAGCTGGACGACTGGGCCGTCCGGGCCCGTGAGTCCGGCCTGGACCGGGACGACGTGGCCGCACTGTTCACCGCCGTACTCGAAGAGCACTTCGCCGTGCAGGAGAAGCACTTCCAAGGAGAGACCTCATGACCGACACCGCGATAGCGGCCTCGGGGCTCGGCAAGCGGTTCGGCCGGCGTGGGGGCTGGGCCCTGCGCGACTGCGCCTTCCGGCTCCCCGCCGGGCGGGTGTGTGCCGTCGTGGGCCCCAACGGGGCGGGCAAGTCCACGCTTCTCGCCCTCGCCGCCGGTCTGCTGGGCCCGACCGAGGGCGAGCTGACCGTCCTCGGCGCCACCCCGGCCGAGGCGCGCGGCCGGGTCGGTTATGTCGCCCAGGACAAGCCGCTGTATCCGCAGCTCACGGTCGCCGAGACGCTCCGGATGGGCGCCGACCTCAACCCGGAGCGCTGGGACGCGGCCGCCGCCGAGCACGTCGTGGCCGGCGGCGACCTGGACCCGAAGACCCGTGTCCGCGCTCTTTCCGGCGGCCAGCGCACCCGCGTCGCGCTCGCCCTCGCGCTCGGCAAGCGGCCCGAACTGCTGCTTCTGGACGAGCCCATGGCCGACCTCGACCCGCTGGCCCGGCACGAGCTGATGGGCTTGCTGATGGTGCAGGCCGCCCAGCACGGCACCACCATCGCGATGTCCTCGCATGTGGTCGCCGAACTGGAGGACTCCTGCGACCATCTGCTGCTGATCGGCGGCGGACGGGTCCGGCTGGCCGGCGAGATCGACGACCTGCTGGCCGCCCACACCCGGGTCGACGCCACCGCCGACGCCGACCTCGGCCCGCACACCGTCGTGGAGTCCCGGACCACCGGCCGCCGGCTCAGCGCGCTGGTCCGCCCGGCGGGCCCGCTGCCCGCCGACTGGCGCACCGGCGCCCCCTCCCTGGAGGAACTGGTGCTCGCCCATCTCCGCAACCCCGAGGCCCCGGCCCTGACGGCAGTGGAGGCCGCCGTATGACCACCATGGCCATCACCGCGGGAAGCCCTCGTCTGACCCGCTGGCTGCTGCGGCTGCACCGCCCCGCGCTGTACGTCTGGACCGGCCTGGTCCTGGCCCTCGCCGTCCTGCTCCTCCTCCTGTACGGCCCGCTGACCGACGCCGCGGCCGATGCCTGGCGCCAGTACGACGCCTGCACGGACTGGCGGAAGTGTTCGTACGACCAGAGCGCGATCCTGCGCTACAAGGACTGGTACAACTACGCCACTCTGGCCGTCGCCGCGGTGCCCTTCCTGGCGGCCGCCTGGGCCGGCGGCGCGTTCGGCAAGGAGCTGGAGTCCGGCACCGCCCGGCTGGCCTGGACCCAGTCCAGCACCCCCGTGCGCTGGCTGACCGTCCGGCTCGCGGTACCGGCCGCGGCCGTCGCCGCCGGGACCGGGCTGCTGGTCTGGCTGCACCACCTGGCCTGGGCCGCGGGCAACGGCCGGATCGACACCGCCAAGCAGTGGTACGACGTCTGGACCTTCCACACCAACGGCCCCACCCTCGTCGCCCTGGCCCTGTGCGGCCTGGCCACGGGCGCACTGACGGGCCTGCTGTCCCGCCGCACCCTGCCCGCCCTGGGCCTCGGCCTGCTCCTCACCGGCGCGGTCTGGACCGCCGCCCAGCTGCTCATGCCCCGCCTGTGGCCGACGAGGACCAGCACCGGGAAGGCCTACTTCGCCCTCCCCAACAGTTCCTGGACGGTACGGGAGAGCAAGGGCGCCGGAATCCCCCACGGCGACTACCATCCCGCCTCGCACTACTGGCCGCTCCAGCTGACCACCACCGCCCTGCTCCTCGCCGTGGCGGCCCTGCTGACCGTGGGCTGCTTCCTGGCGCTGCGCCGCCTGACCGGAAAGACGACCGCCTGATGACCGCCCTGTCCCACGCCCCCGGTCCCGCGTCCGCCCAGCGCTCCCTGCGCCGGCTGCACCGCCCCGCGCTGCTCGTCTGGACCGCGTTCGTGACGGCGGCGCTGGGCGGGCTGCTCTGGCTGCACCTTTCCAGGGTGCCCACCGAGCGGTCCTGCCTCGGCTTCCACTTCTCCACCCAGGGCGACCTCCCGGTCTGCGACTACTCCGCGTTCACGGACGCCAACAACGTCTTCAACTTCCTCGGCGAGGCCCTCAGCTACTCCGGTGTCGCCGTCGCCGCCTGGGCGGGCGCCGCGCTGATCGGCCGCGAGCTGGAGTCCGGCACCGTGAAGCTGGCCTGGACGCAGTCGGTCTCCCCGGCCCGCTGGCTGGCCGGCAAGCTGATCACGGCCGCCGTACCGCTGCTCGCCGGGGGCGGGCTGCTGGCGCTGGCCTTCGGCTGGGTGTGGACCGCGGACAAGGACGCCCTGGTCACCAACTGGACCTTGGACCGCGTCTTCATCCCGCGCGGCCCGCTGCTGCCGGCCCTGCTGCTGCTCGGCCTCGCCGTCGGCGCGCTCGCCGGGATCGCCCTGCGCCGCACCCTGCCGGCGCTGGCCGTGGCCGCCGCCGTGACCCTGGCGATCAGGCTGTATCTGCGCGCGGCGTGGAAACCGCTGCACGGCCCCCTGCACGGCTTCTGGGCCGTCCACCTCTCGGCCACCGCCATGGTGCTCGCCCTTGCCGCGGCGGCCACCACCGGCGCGTTCTCCCTCTTGCGCCACCAGGCCCGCTGAGGGACCGTCGGACCCGTGCGTCCCCCCGTCGGCGGAAGGGCGCACGGGGTCCGTGGGAAGGACGTACACGAACGTCGCTTTCGTGATCCCGAAGGCCGCCACGGCCTGATCTTCGACGTCCGCGAGCCTCCCGCAGCTATCCCATACGCCATGTCTTCGTAACCATTGGTTCAGGCTGGCTTGCGACGCTCAGCCAATGAAGCCCGCCGTGCCAGAGCCTTCGCCGCCCCCGCAGGGGTTCGCGGGAAACGGGGTCGTTCAGCTCCCTCCCGCACGTTCCGACGCGCCTGTCACGCCCGGTGCGCGGAACAATGGGGTCATGAGTCAGCAGAACGCCCAGGCAGAGGTCCAGCACACACAGCCGTCCGTAGGCTCCATAGCCGCGCACCGCCCGCACACCGTCGCCGCCGCGGTCTCCGACCTGGAACCCGACATCGATGCCGACCTCGACGCGTACGAGGAGTCACCGTACGACGGGCCCCAGCTGCCCCAGGGGCGCTTCCTCGACCGGGAGCGCAGCTGGCTCGCGTTCAACGAGCGGGTGCTCGAGCTCGCCGAGGACCCGAACACGCCCCTGCTGGAGCGGGCGAACTTCCTGGCGATCTTCGCCAGCAACCTGGACGAGTTCTTCATGGTCCGGGTGGCCGGCCTGAAGCGCCGTATCGCCACCGGCGTGGCCACGCGGTCCGCCTCCGGGCTCCAGCCCCGCGAGGTGCTGGAGATGATCTGGGCCCGCTCCCGTGAGCTGATGGCCCGGCACGCCGCCTGCTACCACGAGGACATCGCCCCCTCGCTCGCGGAGGAGGGCATCCACCTGGTCCGCTGGGCCGAGCTGACCGAGAAGGAGCAGGCGCGGCTCTTCACGCTCTTCCGGCACCAGATCTTCCCGGTCCTGACCCCGCTGGCGGTCGACCCGGCGCACCCCTTCCCGTACATCTCCGGCCTCTCCCTGAACCTGGCCGTGGTGGTACGCAACCCGGTCAGCGCCCACAAGCACTTCGCCCGGGTCAAGGTGCCGCCGTCGCTGTCCCGCTTCCTGGAGTGCAGCCCGGGCCGCTACGTCCCCATCGAGGACGTCATCGGCGCCCATCTGGAGGAGCTGTTCCCGGGCATGGAGGTCGTGGAGCACCACGCCTTCCGCCTCACCCGGAACGAGGACCTGGAGGTCGAGGAGGACGACGCCGAGAACCTTCTCCAGGCCCTGGAGAAGGAGCTCATGCGGCGCCGCTTCGGGCCGCCGGTGCGCCTGGAGGTCGAGGAGTCCATCGACCGTGAGGTCCTCGACCTGCTGGTCCGCGAGCTGAAGATCAGCGAGGCCGAGGTCTACCCGCTGCCCGGCCCGCTGGACCTCACCGGTCTCTTCCGCATCCACGGCCTGGACCGGCCGGAGCTGAAGTACCCCAAGTTCATCGCGGGCACCCACCGCGACCTGGCCGAGGTCGAGTCGGCGTCCGCGCCCGACATCTTCGCGGCGCTGCGCGAGCGGGACGTCCTGCTGCACCACCCGTACGACAGCTTCTCGACGTCCGTGCAGGCCTTCATCGAGCAGGCCGCCGACGACCCGGACGTCCTCGCGATCAAGCAGACCCTGTACCGGACCTCCGGCGACTCCCCGATCGTCAACGCGCTCATCGACGCCGCCGAGGCCGGCAAGCAGGTCCTCGTCCTGGTCGAGATCAAGGCCCGCTTCGACGAGCACGCCAACATCAAGTGGGCCAAGCGTCTGGAAGAGGCCGGCTGCCATGTCGTCTACGGCCTGGTCGGGCTGAAGACCCACTGCAAGCTGTCCCTGGTGGTCCGTCAGGAGGGCGAGACGCTACGGCGCTACTGCCATGTCGGCACGGGCAACTACCACCCGAAGACAGCCCGGCTGTACGAGGACCTCGGTCTGCTCACCGCCGACCCGCAGGTCGGCGCGGACCTGTCCGACCTGTTCAACCGCCTCTCCGGCTACTCACGCCGGGAGACGTACCGCCGCCTGCTGGTGGCCCCCAAGTCGCTGCGCGACGGACTGATCGCGCGGATCAACAAGGAAGTACAGCACCACCGGGCCGGCCGTCCCGCGTTCATCCGCATCAAGGTCAACTCGATGGTCGACGAGGCGATCATCGACGCCCTGTACCGCGCGTCCATGGCGGGCGTGCCGGTCGACATCTGGGTCCGCGGTATCTGCGCGATCCGGCCGGGCGTCACGGGCCTGTCGGAGAACGTCCGGGTCCGTTCGATCCTCGGCCGCTTCCTGGAACACTCCCGGGTCTTCGCCTTCGGCAACGGCGGCGAGCCCGAGGTGTGGATAGGCAGCGCCGACATGATGCACCGCAACCTCGACCGCCGGATAGAGGCGTTGGTCCGGGTCACCGACCCGGCTCATCGAGCCGCGCTCAACCGGCTCCTCGAAACCGGTATGTCCGACTCCACCTCCTCCTGGCATCTGGGGCCGGACGGCGAATGGACCCGGCACGCGACCGACGCGGACGGACAGCCCCTGCGCAACATCCAGGAGATGCTCATAGACGCCCGGAGGCGCCGGCGTGGCACAGCAACACCTTGAACCGACGGACCCCACCGCCCGGGTGTCCCCCACTCTCGGCTCCGCTCGAGCGGGAGGTGCCCCCATCGGGGACGCCCTCGCGGGCTACCTGCGCGCCCAGGCCACGGAGTTCCTCCGCGCGCTGCGCCTGCACCGGGAGACCGGGACGGCGAGCGCGGCGGAGGAGTCCGTCGACGCGGCCCGCGCGCTGCGCCGCTCGGCCCGGCGCATCAGCGGGAGCCTGCACACCTTCCGCCCCCTGCTCGAGGCCGACTGGTCGGAGGAGATCCGCCCCGAACTGGCCTGGCTGTCGGGCACGCTGGGACTTGAGCACGCCTACGAGGCACGGCTGGAGCGCCTGTTGCTGGCACTCCACCGGCTCTCGGGCTCGACGACCCTGCCGAGCCAGGCCACTTCGGAGGCCGCGACCGAGCGCGGCAACCTCACCGTAGGCGCGGCCAAGGCGGGCGCCCTCCTGGACCGCCAGCTCACCCTTGCCCGCACCCGGGCCCACTCCACGGCCCTCCAGGCGCTCGGCTCCTCCCGCTTCCACGCGGTCGCCGACAAGGTCGCGGTCCTGGCCAGCGAGGTCCCGCTCACGGCGGCGGCCCCCACGACGGACCTGCGCCCCCTCGCCTCGGCGGCCGAGGAGCGCCTCACCGACGCCATCGCGGCCCTTCCCCTGGTCACCGCCGGCCACCCCTACAACGCGGAGGCCCTGGTCCACGGCCTGTCCCCGGACCCGTCCCCGCATCCCCAGGACGGCCCCTGGCACCAGGTCCGCCTGCTGCTGCGCCTGCACCGCTACGCCCGCGAGGTGCTGTGCGGCGAGGGCGCGCCGGTGGACGTACGGCTGCTCTCGGCCGGCCAGGCCCTGAACCGGCACCGCGACGCCTCGGAAGCGGCGGCGGCGGCCGCGGCGGCGGCCCGCACCCCGCGCATCGCCCCGGCGACGGCCTACGCCCTCGGCGTCCTCCACGCCGACCAGCGGCACGAGGTGGAGGCAGCCCGGTTCGCCTTCCAGCAGGCGTGGCAGAAACAGCGGCTGGAGGCGCTGTGAACGACACCCCGGTCCTGGCGGCCGGCTGCGTCCTGTGGCGCCGCTCACCGGTGGACGGAGAGCTGGAGGTCTGCCTCGTCCACCGCCCCAAGTACGACGACTGGTCCCACCCCAAGGGCAAGCTCAAGCGCGGCGAGGACGCGGCGGCGGCCGCTCTGCGCGAGGTCGAGGAGGAGACCGGCTACACAGCCCACCTCGGCAACGAACTCTCCACGGTCCGCTACTACGCCAACGGCCGCCCCAAGGAGGTCCGTTACTGGGCCGCGGAAGCGGGAGAGGGCCACTTCACCCCGAACCACGAGGTGGACAGGATCCTGTGGCTGCGCCCGGCCGAGGCATGTCAGCGGCTTACCCAGCCGAGAGATGCCGAGCTGGTGGACGAACTACTGGCCTCACTGCACAACACCCAGTGAAAGAGGGCAGGACCGCGGCTCACCCCTCGGCTGTGTGCCCTGACCCATCCGTCCGCGCCAGGCTTCTCGCCCGCCGCGCGGGCCCCCGCCACCCACACGTACACCGCGCGTAACAGAACGGCCCGTGCTCAACCAGGCTCGTACGGTGGTCCTGCCCCTGCAAGCCCCGATCGGAACAGTGCTTCTCCGCCACCCTGACAACGTTACCCAGCCCCGGTAAAGAGCCGGTATGCGTGACGGCCCCACCCACCCCTCGTTAACCGGAACGACAGGGGGCCCGTGACGGACGTACCGGCTGGGGGTAGGCAGGCGATGGATCGGCGGCAGCACAGGCGCGCTGGAAAGACGGCCGTCACCGTAGGGCTCGTGGTCGGCCTCGGCGCATGCGCCACCGGCTGCGGCGGCGCATCCGCCGAAGGCGCCGGCGGCGGCCCCGGCGACAACTCGGTCACCGTCCTGAAGCGCGCGGCGGACACCCTGCGCGGCGCCGCCACCTCCAGGGCGACGACGTCGATGGAGATGGCGACCGGCGGCACCCGGGTCACCATCCGCGGCAAGGGCCTCTACGACTACCGCAACCAGCTCGGCGAACTCACGGTCGTGCTCCCGCAGGACCCCGCCGGTACCCCCGAGCACCGCCCGATCACCGAACTCCTCGCCCCGGGTGCGCTGTTCATGAAGAACAGGGGCGCCGGGGTGCCCGCCGACAAATGGGTCCGCGTGGAGACCGCGAGCCTCTCCGACGGCAACCTGGTCACCGGCGGCGCGACCGACCCGTTCGCCGCGGCCGAGCTGCTGCTCGGCACCCGCACCGCGACCTACCTGGGGAAGACCGAGGTCGCCGGGGTCGAAGTCCGGCACTACCGGGGCACCGCCGACCTCGCGGCCGCGGCCCGCGCGGCCTCCGCCGGCAACCGGCCGGCCCTCGCCGCCGCGGCGAAAGGGTTCGCCACGGCCGAGGTTCCGTTCGACGCGTACCTCGACGACCAGGGCCGTATCCGCAAACTGCGGCAGCGGTTCAGCTTCGTCAACGACAGCAGCAAGGGTACGGTCGCGGTCGCCTCGACGACCCTGCTGTACGACTTCGGCACTCCGGTGGACGTAAAGTTGCCGCGTTCTCAGGACATCTACGCGGGGCGGATCGCCGAAAACCAGTCAGCGCACTAGTCCGGGATCGGCTCTGTGCAACCTGTGAACTAGCCCGTCCGTGCCATGCGCGTTGTGTAGACCGCTCCCTACTCTAGGAAGTCGGTGACGGCAGAGAAGAGGTGATGCACGTGGCTCCGGTCGGCGGTACGGCAGTTCAGGACCACGTGGCCCTCGCCGAGATCGAGCTGTGCGGAGAGCTGATCATCGCGGCGTCGGCCGCCGAGGAACGACTCAGCCTGGAGAGCATCGACGAGGTGCTGAGAGTGGCCGAGGAGCGCGTGGACGGCTGACTTCGGTCAGGTCCGCAGCAGCCGGGCGATGGCCTGGGTGGCCTCTTCCACCTTCGCGTCGATCTCCGTCCCGCCCTTGACGGCAGCGTCCGCGACGCAGTGCCGCAGGTGTTCCTCCAACAGTTGCAGGGCGAAGGACTGCAGGGCCTTGGTGGAGGCGGAGACCTGGGTGAGTATGTCGATGCAGTAGGTGTCCTCGTCGACCATGCGCTGCAGGCCGCGGATCTGGCCCTCGATCCGGCGCAGCCGTTTGAGGTGTTCGTCCTTCTGTTTGTGGTAGCCGTGCGTGGTCGCCGGAGCCCCGTTGCCGGAGGGCTTCGTCGCGCCGGCCTCGGTGGTCGTCATCGCGTCCTCCGCATTGCCGATACATATACCCCTGGTGGGTATATGGTAACGAACTTTGCTGGGTATAGGGCCCTCGGGACGCCCCCGTACTGATCACCATGCCCGATGGGCGACACTGGAGGGCGGCCCATTAGCCGTGGCCGGATGATGCGCCTAGCATCAGCCTGACCGAAACCCATGCATACCGAGGACCCCAAGTGCGCTTTCGTCTGACCCCCAGGGAGACGAGCTTCTACGACATGTTCGCCGCGTCCGCGGACAACATCGTCACGGGCTCGAAACTCCTGATGGAACTGCTCGGGGCGGACGCGTCTGCCCGGGCCGAGATCGCAGAGCGTATGCGGGCAGCGGAACACGCGGGTGACGACGCCACGCACGCGATCTTCCACCAGCTGAACTCCTCGTTCATCACGCCCTTCGACCGCGAGGACATCTACTCCCTCGCGTCCTCCCTCGACGACATCATGGACTTCATGGAGGAGGCCGTCGACCTGGTCGTCCTCTACAACGTCGAGGAGCTGCCGAAGGGCGTCGAGCAGCAGATCGAGGTGCTGGCGCGGGCCGCCGACCTGACGGCCGAGGCGATGCCCCACCTGCGCACGCTGGACAACCTCACCGAGTACTGGATCGAGGTCAACCGCCTGGAGAACCAGGCCGACCAGATCCACCGCAAGCTGCTCGCCCACCTCTTCAACGGCAAGTACGACGCGATCGAGGTGCTGAAGCTCAAGCAGATCGTGGACGTCCTGGAAGAGGCGGCGGACGCGTTCGAGCACGTGGCGAACACGGTGGAGACCATCGCCGTCAAGGAGTCCTGAGGCGTCGATGGACACCCTCGCGCTCATCGCGACCATCCTGGTCGCACTCTTCTTCACCTACACGAACGGCTTCCACGACTCGGCGAACGCGATCGCGACCTCGGTATCGACGCGGGCGCTCACCCCCCGGGCGGCGCTCGCCATGGCCGCGGTGATGAACCTGGTCGGCGCGTTCCTCGGCAACGAGGTCGCCAAGACGGTCAGCGAGGGCCTGATCCGGACACCCACGGGCTCGACGGGAATGGGCATCCTCTTCGCCGCACTCGTCGGCGCGATCGTCTGGAACCTCGTCACCTGGTACTTCGGCCTGCCCTCCTCGTCCTCCCACGCCCTGTTCGGCGGCCTGGTGGGCGCGGCCCTGGCCGGCGGCACGCAGGTTCTCTGGAACGGCGTCGTCGGCAAGATCATCATCCCGATGTTCCTGTCGCCGGTGGTCGGCCTGGTCCTCGGCTACCTGGTGATGACGGCCATCATGTGGTTGTTCCGCCGGGCCAACCCGCACAAGGCGAAGCGGGGCTTCCGCATAGCGCAGACCGTCTCCGCGGCCGGCATGGCCCTCGGGCACGGCCTCCAGGACGCCCAGAAGACGATGGGCGTCGTCTTCATGGCACTGGTGATTTCCGGCCATGCGACGTACGCCGACTCCATCCCGGTCTGGGTCAAGATCATCTGTGCCGTGATGCTCTCCCTCGGCACCTACGCCGGCGGCTGGCGCATCATGCGCACGCTGGGCCGCAAGATCATCGAGCTGGACCCCCCGCAGGGCTTCGCGGCCGAGGCGACGGGGGCCTCGATCATGTTCACCACGGCGTTCCTCTTCAAGGCGCCGATCTCCACGACCCACGTCATCACCTCGGCCATCATGGGCGTCGGCGCGACGAAGCGCCTGAACGCGGTCCGCTGGGGCGTGGCCAAGAACATCGTCATGGGCTGGTTCATCACGATGCCGGCGGCGGCCCTGGTGGCAGCGGCGGCATTCGGCCTCGTCGACCTGGCGTTCCTGTAGCCACGGAACACGGGACCGGTGAGGCCGCGACGACTCTGCGAGCAGGAACGATTCACCTCATGGCCGGCAACGGTCTCGGGGACTTCGTTGCCGCGGCGATGGCGCGGCGGCCGGGCACGGCGGAGCGGGTGTCGACCGTCGTGCTCGTCGGCGACGAGGGCCGGGCCGTGCGCGAGCCGGCCGGCGGCGCGGACGGCGTCGTACGCCTCACCCCCGCCCTGCTCGAAACCCTCCCACAGGACCTGGACTGGGTCCGGGCGGCGTACTCGGCGCCCGTCGAGCTGGTGCTGCTGGACCGGGAGCTGCCGACCGCGGCCGCCCTCGACGTGCTGACCGCGCTCCGGCGGGAGTACGGCGACCCGGGTGTCGAGGTGCTGTCCGTCGGCGGACCGTTCCGGTGCTCCTGCGGGTCGGCGGTGCGGTTGCTGCCTCCGGGCCCCGCCGGGGACGCCGTGCAGGCGCTGCTCGCGCCGCTGGGCCACTTCACCGTCTGTCTCGTGGGCTCCGGCGACGGCTCCCCCGGGTCGGCCGCGGACTACTGGACGTTCGTGTCCGGGCTGACCTCTGCGGAGGGGACGACGGTCGAGGAGGGCGTCGCCCGGGAGTTCGCCACGTATGTCGTGCACGACTGCTCGGACTCCCTGGCCCTGGTCTGCGCGGGGGCGCTGGGCTTCCAGGGGGGCGTGGGGACCTTTCCCGACGGGGAGATCGCGCGGGTGGATCGGAGTGCGGCCTCGGTGGTCCGGTTCGCGGCAGCGGACGAGCCGCTGGCGCTGGCGCCGCATGTGTGCGCCGCCGACACGGCAGCCGGGCGGGCGCACCCGGGCACGGCCGGCGGCAGGCCTGACGCGGTGACCTGGCGCCGGGCCGGCGCAGGCCATGCCGCTGACCGGCCCGCATGCCGCTGAGCTCAGGCCAGGAACCGGCCGCTTCCCCCGTCCACAGGGTGTGGACCCCGCACTGACCTCCGCCCGGACACACAGACGGGCCCGCCCCCGGGAGCCAGGGGCGGGCCCTTTTGCATCCTCGCGGTGGCACCGCCATGCAGCACCGCGAGGGGTCGGTTCCGGCTTAGCCGAAGCGGCCGGAGATGTAGTCCTCAGTGGCCTGGACCGACGGGTTGGAGAAGATGCGCTCCGTGTCGTCGATCTCGATCAGCCGGCCGGGCTGACCGACGGCGGAGAGGTTGAAGAAGGCGGTGCGGTCGGAGACACGCGCGGCCTGCTGCATGTTGTGCGTCACGATGACGATCGTGAAGCGCTCCTTGAGCTCACCGATCAGGTCCTCGATGGCGAGGGTGGAGATCGGGTCGAGCGCGGAGCAGGGCTCGTCCATGAGCAGCACCTTCGGCTCGACCGCGATCGCGCGGGCGATGCACAGACGCTGCTGCTGACCACCGGAGAGGCCGGAGCCCGGCCTGTTCAGGCGGTCCTTGACCTCGTTCCAGAGGTTCGCACCCTTGAGCGACTTCTCGACGATGTCGTTGAGCTGGCTCTTCTTGTAGTTGCCGTTCAGCTTCAGACCCGCGGCCACGTTGTCGAAGATCGACATCGTGGGGAACGGGTTCGGACGCTGGAACACCATGCCGATCTCGCGGCGCACCGACACCGGGTCGATACCGGCGCCGTAGAGGTTCTCGTCGTCGAGGAGGACCTTGCCCTCGACGCGGCCGCCGGGGGTGACCTCGTGCATGCGGTTGAGCGTGCGCAGGAACGTCGACTTGCCACAGCCGGAGGGGCCGATGAACGCCGTGACGGTGCGCGGCTCGATGTTCATCGAGATGTCCTCGATGGCCTTGTGGGAGCCGTAGTAGGCGGTGAGCCCGCTTACGTCGATTCGCTTGGACATTACTTCTTCACTTCCAGACAGTCGGTCGCTGTAAGGCCGCGTCAGCGACCGGTCTTGGGGGCCTTCCAGCGGGCGATGCCGCGGGCCACCAGGTTCAGGATCATCACGAAGGCGATCAGCGTGAGCGACGCCGCCCAGGCACGGTCGTACGCGGCGTTGGCACCCGCGCTGTTCGCGTACTGCTGGTAGATGAACAGCGGCAGCGACGACTGTGCACCCTCGAAGGGGTTGTTGTTGATGAACGGGTTGCCGAACACCAGCAGCAGCACCGGAGCGGTCTCACCCGCGATACGGGCGATGGCCAGCATGACACCGGTGGTGATACCGCCGATGGAGGTCGGCAGGACCACCTTCAGGATCGTGCGCCACTTCGGCACGCCGAGGGCCAGCGAGGCCTCGCGCAGCTCGTTGGGGACGAGCTTGAGCATCTCCTCGGTGGAGCGGACCACGACCGGCATCATCAGGATGGCCAGGGCCAGCGATCCGGCGAAACCGAAGGGCTGCATGTCGAAGATCAGCATGAGGCTGAGGATGAACAGACCCGCGACGATCGACGGGATACCGGTCATCACGTCGACGAAGAAGGTGACCGCCTTGGCGAGTCGGCCGCGGCCGTACTCGACGAGGTAGATCGCGGTGAGGATGCCGATCGGGGCACCGATGACGGTGGCGAGACCGACCTGCTCCAGCGAGCCGATGATCGCGGCGTAGGCGCCGCCGCCGGCCTCGGAGTCGGCGACCACACCCATGGAGTGGCTGAGGAAGTAGAAGTCCAGGACCTTCACACCGCGCGAGATGGTCACCCAGATCAGGGAGACCAGCGGGATCACGGCGACGATGAAGGCGACCCAGACCAGGGAGGTCGCGATCCGGTCCTTCGCCTGCCGGCGGCCCTCGACCTTGGCGGCGATGCCGTAGGTGCCGAGGACATAGAGAAGGGCTGCGATCAGACCCCACTGGATCTTGCTGTCCAGGCCACCGACGAGGCCGATGACCACGCCGAGGACGATGGATCCGCCGATGATGGCGTAGGGGGACCACTTGGGGAGGGTGGCGCCTTGCAGGGTGCTGGGGCGCTTGACTGCTGCGGTGCTCATGCGTTGGCCCCCGAGTACTCCGCGCGGCGGGTGATGATCACGCGGGCCGCGCCGTTGACCAGCAGGGTGATGACGAACAGGACGAGACCGGACGCGATCAGCGCGTCACGGCCGTCGGCGGTCGCCTCGCTGAACTTGCTGGCGATGTTCTGGGCGAAGGTGCCGCCGCCCGGGTTGAGCAGGCTGGCGTGGATCTGGAAGTCCGGGGAGAGCACGGTGGCGACGGCCATCGTCTCGCCGAGCGCGCGGCCGAGGCCGAGCATCGAGGCGGAGATCACGCCGGAGCGGCCGAAGGGCAGCACCGACATGCGGATGACCTCCCAGCGCGTGGCGCCGAGGGCGAGTGCCGCTTCCTCGTGCATCTGGGGGACCTGGCGGAAGACCTCGCGGCTCACGTTGGTGATGATCGGCAGGATCATGATCGCGAGCAGGATGCCGACGGTCAGCATCGAGCGCGGCGCGCCGCCGTCCCAGGAGAAGATCCCGGTCCAGCCGAAGTACCTGTCGAGCCAGCCGAACAGGCCGGTCATGTGCGGTACGAGGACCAGCGCGCCCCACAGGCCGTACACGATGGACGGCACCGCGGCGAGCAGGTCGATCACGTAGCCGATGGTGCCGCCGAGCCTGCGCGGCGAGTAGTGCGTGATGAACAGCGCGATGGCGACGGCGATCGGGACGGCGATGGCCATGGCGATGATCGAGGAGACGACCGTGCCGAAGGCCAGGACCGCGATACCGAAGGTCGGCGGGATGAGGTTGGTGTTCCACTCGAAGGTGGTGAGGAAGTTGCCGTGGTCGCGGCTGATCGCGAGGGCGGCACGGTAGGTGAGGAAGACCGCGATCGCGGCCATGATCACCAGCAGCAGGATGCCGGACCCACGGGAGAGGCCGAGGAAGACCCGGTCACCGGCGCGGGTGGCACCGCGGGCGTTGCGCTTCTGCTCGGCCGTGCTGGGCTGTGGGGTGGGGGGCGATGCGTCTGTTGTCTGTGTGGATATGTCCATCGGGTTCTCCGGTCTGCGGAGCCGCCTTGGGGGGCGGCTCGGAGGAGCCGTACACCCCAGCTGCTCGAGGGGCATACGGCTCCGGGCGGCGGTGCACCGGACGGTGCGGCCGGGTTCCTTGCGGAACTCGGCCGCACTCGCGGATCTTTAGCTGAGGCCCTCGATGGTGGTGCGGACCTTGGTGATGATGTCGGCGGGAACGGGGGCGTAGTCGATCGTGGAGAGGACCTTCTGGCCGTCCTCGCTGGCGATGTAGCGCAGGAACGCCTTGGTCGCCGGGAGGGTGTCGGCCTTGTTGCCCTTGTCGCAGACGATCTCGTACGTGACCAGGGTCATCGGGTAGGCACCCTCGGCCTTGGTCTTGTAGTCCAGCTGCAGCGCCAGGTCCTTGCCGGTGCCGACGACCTTGGCGGCCGCGATGTCGGCGGTGGCGGACTCGGTGGACGGGGCGACCGGCTTCTTGGCACCCGTGTCGATCGAGACGGCCTTGATGCCGTCCGAGACGTAGGAGAGCTCGAAGTAGCCGATGGCGCCGGAGGTCTGCTTGACCTGCTGGGCGACACCCGCGGACTGCGGAGCGGACTGGCCGCCCTTGGCCTGCCAGGCCTTACCGCCCGAGTACTTCCAGTTGGACGGGGTGGCGGCGATCAGGTACTTGGTGAAGTTGTCCGTCGTACCCGACTCGTCCGAGCGGTGGAACGCCTGGATCTTGAGGTCGGGGAGCTTCGCGCTGGGGTTCAGCTTCTTGATCGCCGCGTCGTTCCACTTGGTGATCTTGCTGTCGTAGATCTTGGCGATCGTCGGCGCGTCCAGGACCAGGTTGTCGACACCCGGGACGTTGTAACCGAGGGCGATCGGGCCGCCGACCATCGGGAGGTCGATGCCCTGGCCGCCGGAGCAGACCTTCTTGGAGGCGGTGACCTCTTCCGGCTTCAGCGCGGAGTCGGAACCGGCGAAGGCGACCTGGCCCTGCGTGAAGGCGGTCACACCGGCACCGGAACCGGAACCCTTGTAGTTGATCTGCACACCACAGGCCTGGGAGAAGTTCTTCACCCAGGCGTCGATCGCGTTCTTCTGCGCGGAGGAGCCGTCCGCGAGCAGCTGACCCTTGGCGTTGTCACACTTGATCGAGCTGCTGCTGGAGGCCGTGGCCGACGCGCTGTTGGAGCTGCTGGCGCCGTTGTCGTCCGAGCCGCACGCCGTAAGGGCCAGGGCGCCGGAGACAGCGACAGCACCGAGAGACAGGGCGCGCAGCCGGTTCTTGCGCTGAAGCTTCACTTTCGGGAGTTCCTTCCAGGGGCGCCACCTTCGGCGGCGTGCGAAGTATTCGTGATGGGTGAGGGCCTCCTGACTGGGCATTTATGACCGCTCACCACATCGGGTAGGGCCGAAATTAGGCAGAACAGGTGAAGCCGCCGATGGCCATAGGTAAACGGAGGGTGAACCCCTGCCGTCAACCCGGTTAGGTCACGGAATGCTTACGGTGCGGGCACATGCAGGTTCCAACCGCCGGGTTACCCGAACACGGCTTCGACGTTCGCCATCACAGCCGTTACGACGTCACAGCGTTCGTTGCACCGGACGGGAACCCGTGTGCGACGGACGCCGTCTCGTCCCACGAAAGCCGACGAAAGGCACGGGCATGGAACGGCGTACCTTCATATCGGGCGGAGCGGCCACCCTCGCGGCGACCGCACTGACGGGGTGCAGCTCCGGCGGCGCCACCGCGTCCCACGCAACCGGCGCGCCACTCGCGTCCACATCCTCTCGTACGGCGCTGAAGACCACCAGCGCAGCGGCCGCGGCCAACTGGACCGCCCTGGCCCACGCCCTGGACGGCACCCTGGTCCGTCCTGCCGACGCGAGCTGGAAGACGGCCCACCGGCTCTACAACACCCGCTTCGACGGACTGAAGCCGTCGGCGGTGGCGTACGTGGCCCACGCGGACGACATCCGCACCACGCTGTCGTACGCCCAGGCCCACGGGCTGAAGATCGCGATCCGCAACGGTGGCCACTCCTACGCGGGCTACTCCTCGGGCGACGGCCGCCTGATCCTCGACGTCTCCAAGCTCAACCGCATCCGGGTCAGCGGCGGCACGGCGGTCGTCGGCGCCGGCTCCAAACTGATCGACGTCTACCGCGGCCTCGCGGCCAAGGGCGTGACCATCCCGGCGGGCTCCTGCCCCACCGTTGGTGTTTCCGGCCTGGTCCTTGGCGGCGGCCACGGGGTCGCGTCCCGCGCGTACGGCCTGACCTGCGACAGCCTCACCCAGGCGACGCTGATCACGGCGGACGGCACACAGGTGGTCGCCAACGCGACGACGAACAAGGACCTCTTCTGGGCGCTGCGCGGAGCCGGCAACGGCAACTTCGGCGTCGTGACGGAGCTGCAGTTCAGGACCCACCCCACCCCGCAGGCCGTGACGGCATACCTGACCTGGCCCTGGTCGAAGGCGGCGCAGGTGCTCACGGCCTGGCAGGAGTGGGGCCCCTCCCAGCCGGACGAGATCTGGTCCTCCCTCCACCTGGAGGGCTCCGGCGGCACGCCCCGTATCTCGGTGGCCTGCTTCTCGATGGGCACGTACGGCGAACTCCAGAACGCGGTGGACGCCCTCGCCCACAAGGCGGGCGCCAACGCCTCCTCCGTCTCGCTGCGCCGCCACGGCTACGAGGAGGCGATGGAGATCTACGCCGGCTGTTCCTCCTTCTCCACCCAGGCCCAGTGCCACCTCCCCGGCTCCACGCCGGGCCGCTCCACGTCGGGCAGGCTCGGCCGCGAGACGTACGCGGCCCGCTCCGACTTCTTCGACCGCTCGCTCTCGGCGGCCGGCATCCAGACGGCCCTGAAGCAGATCAGCTCGGTCCGCGGCGGCGCCGGCAGCATCGCCTTCACAGCGCTCGGCGGCGCGGTCAACCGGGTCTCCCCGACGGCGACGGCGTTCGTGCACCGCCGGTCGCGGATGCTGGCGCAGTACATAGTGTCGTGGGGGGCGGGCGCCTCCGGCGGTTCGGGCCAGACGTGGCTGAACGGGGCGCACACGGCGATGAAGCCGTACGCCTCCGGTGCGGCGTACCAGAACTACACCGACCCGACGCTGACCGACTGGAAGAAGGCGTACTACGGGGACGCGGCGACACGCCTCGGGACGGTGAAGAAGCAGTACGACCCGGCACGGTTCTTTTCGTATCCGCAGGGGTTGTGAGAGTTCTTCGGCCGCGGGTGCGTGGGGGCTGATCGCGCCCACGCGGCGTTAGCCGCAAATCGGTACAGCCCCGCGCCCCTCACGGGGCACGTCGTAGCTGCACCTACGCCGCCAGGTCCCGTTCCTCCGACTCCACCGGAGGGCGGGCCCCCGTCACCAGCCCCACCGTCGCCGAACGCCTCCGCACGATCCAGCCCACCCTCGGCGACCCCTCCACCGCCTTCGTCACGGGCGTGAGCAGCGCCGTGGCCAGCGGGGACAGCAGAAGCACGACGGCCGTACCCAGCGCGAAGCCGCCCACCACGTCCGTCGGGTAGTGCACCCCCATGTACACCCGGCAGAACCCCTCCACCAGCGCCAGCCCTATCCCCGCCAGCCCGAACTTACGGTTCGCGACGAAGAGCCCGACCCCCAGGGCCATGGTGATCGTCGCGTGGTCGCTCACGAACGAGTAGTCGGTCTTGCCGGAGACCAGGACGTCGAGCCCCTGGTGGGTGAGGAACGGCCGGGGCCGCTCGACGAACCCGCGGATGGGAACGTTCACGAGGACGGCGATCGCGGCGGCGAGCGGTGTCCACAGCAGCGCGGCCATGGTGGACGCGGCGTCCTCGTCCCCACGGCGCCGCACGGACCACCAGCACCACACCACCAGCAGCACCATCGCGACCAGCAGCCCGTACTCCCCGACGAACTCCATGCCGCGGTCGAACCAGTGCGGTGCGTCCTTGGCCAGGCCGTTGATGTCGTAGAGCAGGTCGACGTCGGGATCGGATCCGGATTCGGCGAGTACAGCCATCGTGCGTGCGGCCCCTTCGTCGTCGTCCCGGACGCACCTCGTGTGCGCCGCTCGCTGCCACCCCCGTGGTCGGCTACGTCAACAGGAACGCACGGCCTACGTCCCTACGTTCCACCATCCACCGAATGATCACGCAGACGTTATCGAAGAGAGACACAAAGCCCCAGCTCAGGGGGTGGGTTATACGCTCCGTTCACACCGTGGTGGGCAGCGCTTTCGCGCCATCCTCGGTTACCCGGGTGGCCCCGAAGTAGTCGGCGCCGTCGATGGGATCGAACCGGATGACCGCCCCCGTGTACGGTGCGTCGATCATGTAGCCGCCCCCCACATAGATTCCCACGTGGTGGATGGCCCGGGAGTTGGAGAGGTCGGTGGAGAAGAAGACCAGGTCTCCCGGCAGCAGTTCGTTCCGCGACGGGTGCGGCCCGGCGTTGTACTGGTCGTTGGCGACGCGCGGCAGGGTGATCCCCACGCTCGCGTACGCGGCCTTCGTCAGCCCGGAGCAGTCGAACCGGCCGCCGTCCTGAACTGTGCCGTTACCGCCCCAGAGGTAGGGGGTGCCGAGCTTGTTCTGGGCGTACTCGATGGCACCGGCGGCCTGCTTGGTCGGGGAGAGCCGGCTGACGGGCGCGGCGAAGCTGTCCTCGAGGGTGGTGATCGTCTTGACGTAGTTCTGGGTCTCCTTGTACGGCGGCACACCCTTGTACTTGATGACCGCGTACGCCCCCGCGTTGTAGGCGGCGAGCATGTTCTCGGAGATGTTGCCGGGGACGTCCTTGACGTACGAGGCGAGCTGGCAGTCGTAGGAGGCGGCCGACGGAATCGCGTCATTCGGGTCCCAGACGTCGCGGTCCCCGTCCCCGTCGCCGTCGATACCGTGGGTGGCCCAGGTCCCCGGGATGAACTGAGCTATCCCCTGCGCGGCCGCAGCGCTCTGCGCCGTCGGGTTGAACCCGCTCTCCTGATAGAGCTGCGCGGCAAGCAGGGCAGGATTGATCGCGGGGCACAGATTGCCCCACTTCTGCACGATGGTGGAGTAGGCGGCCGGCACGGCTCCCTTGGCGAGTGCCCTGGTGGCACCGCCCGCGCCGTTGAGCAGGTTCCCGGCGACGACGTACACCCCGACGACTAGCAGCATGACGAAGCTCAGCCCGAGCCCGACCGCCGCGCCACCGATCACCCATACTTTCCGCACGCCCCAACCCTCCCCCATGGCGGGGCTGTTCAAGGCCATTTCGGCCGAGAGTGGCGCTATTTCACAGCAAGACGGCGCACATGACGCCGTCTCAGTCGCCTACGGCGTCCTTGTACAGCTCGGCGGCCTCGGTCCCGAGCACCACGCTGTACGACGTATCGGCGGTCGCCCCCCCTTGTTCATGCCCGCCCAGCACCCCGACCACGTCATGGTCCCCGTTCACCCAGGGACTCCCGCTGGTGCCCCCCGTGAACTCAGGGCAGTTGATGCGCTGTTGCGTGGCGCTGTGGGCGACGGGCTTGTTGGTGCAACTGATGGGTACCTCACGGGAGTCGGGATAGCCGGTGACGGTGACGGCGGTGGCCCCGGTGGCCATACCGGCGACGAACCGGTTGGCCCCGGTCACGTCCTCGACCCGCTTGCCGCCCCGCTCGTCCACGACGGCGAAGGCGACATCACTGTCCTCGTCCTGCCCGTGCGCCCACCCGTCGGGCAGATACCGCCGCCCCACCTTCCACACCCCGTACGGCGCCTGCCCGTCCCGGTACCCCGGCACGAAGACGAGCCCCGTGGCGTCGTCCCCGTCGACGCAGTGCGCGGCGCTGACGATCAGATCCCGCCGCGGGCTGCGCACGACTGAGGCGGTGCAGAAGTGGTTGCCGGCCAGGCTCCCGGCCTTGTCGGCGCTGAACAGCGCCCCGACCCTCGCGCTCTCCGCGGTCGTACCGACCACCGCGGTCACCCCGAAGGGCCCGGGGCCGTCATCGGCGGCCGCCACGGAGGCCGAGGTGGCGGCGAGCACGACCGCAACGCCGAGCGCGATACGGCGCGAAACGGAAGAGGTGCGTGAGGTGCGCTTCATCAGGCCCCACTGTGTCTCACAAAGGTGAGAAACGGTTCCCGACTTCACTGAGATTTGTCTGTGAGCCGCCCCGGCGACCTCGGCGGTTCGCCGTGCACCGGAAAGCCGTCGGTAGCGACCTCGATCCCCAATGGCTCGAACAACGGCACGGTCTCGCCGTACTTCCCGGACAGCATGTCCTGGCAGGCACCGTTGTCGGGGCGGGTGTGCAACGCCCGGGTCCCGTGCCGGGGATCGACGACGAGGAGGACCGGGACCCGGGCGACGGCGTACCGGTCGGCCTTGTCACGGATCTCGCGGGACTTCTCGGACGCGGAGATCACCTCGACGGCAAGCGCGGTGTCCTCGGGGGCGGCGAGCCAGTCGTCGTCCTCCGTCCACTCCATGGGCAGGACGATCAGATCGGGGGTCACATAGTCGTCCGGGTCGTCGGGGAGAGCGATCGACGACACCTCGAAGGCTCCCAACCGTTCCGGCAGCACTCCGCCGATCCGGTGGCGGGTCTGATGGACCACGCCCGCGTGCTTCCCACCCGGCGTCGGGGACAGCACGAGCTTTCCTCCCACGATCTGCACGCGCAGACCCGTCGCTTTCTCGATCCTCTCGGCGACTTCGCGGAGGTTCCCCGGGTGGGGGCGCGGACCGGACCAGGCGTCCGACGACACGGCCATGGCTCGCTGCCTCCGTCCCTCCGGCTCGGTGACGTCTCCGGCTGCGCGAGCGGGTTCGGTGGGAGGTCCGACATCCCGCTCGACTTCGCATTCCGGTCCACGGTACGGGGCACCCTCACCGCGCGCAGCCCGCCCGGCTGGTCCACGCTCCGACGCCAGGCGGTATGACTCGGGTATGATCCGAGTATGACCACGAAGATCACCGTGTCGCTCTCCGACGCCACCGCCGGTTACGTTCGTGCTCACGCCCCCGAGGGCAACGTGTCCGCATACATAGACCGTCTCATCCGACGCCAGATCACACTGGACGCGGCGAAGCAGCTGGCTGCCGCCGGTTACCGGCCGGATCTGGACGGCGAGGGCGACGCGTGGTGAACAAGGGGGACATCTGGCAGGTCAAGGGTGCCCAGGGTGAGCGCACCGTCTGTGTCGTCAGCCTCGACGGGCTCGACGAGACCTTCGGCGCATGTCTGGCCATCGTGCTGCACCCGCCGGGCGCCTATCCGGACACCATCATGTCCGTGCACCTGACCGCTCCCGTCGAAGCCGTCGCCGTGGCCCTCAATCTCACTCAGCTCAAGACAACGCGGTTCGACGACGGCACGTACCTGGGAAACATCGGCCCCGACGCCGTCGCCCGTATCGACGAGGCCCTGCGCGCGGTCCTCGACCTGTAACCTCGACGCCCCACTCAGAACGTCGTCGTCATCCCCCCGTCCACCGCGATCGTCTGCCCCGTGACGAAGGACGCCGCGTCGCTCGCCAGGAAGACCACGATGCCCGCGATCTCGGCCGGGCGGCCCCAGCGGCCCAGTGCCGTGCGGGTCCGCAGCCATCGCCCCCACTCCGGGTCCTGCGCCAGCTCCGTGTTGACGTCCGTCGCGAAGGTGCCGGGTGCCACCGAGTTCACCGTCGTGCCGCTGGGGCCGAGGTCGGCCGCCAGCGCCCGGGTCAGACCGTCGAGGCCCGCCTTCGCCGTGGCGTAGGCGACGTCCCCCGTACGGCCCAACTGGCCGACGACCGACGAGACGTTGATGATGCGGCCCGGGGTGCCACGTGCGGCCAGGCCTCGGGCCACCGTCTGGCTCAGCGCGTACGCCGAGGTCAGGTGGACGTCGAGCAGTGCGGACAGCTCGTCCGGGGTCATCTCGTGGACCCCGCGCCGGTCGCGGTGGCCCACGTTGTTGACAAGGATGTCGATCGCACCGAGGGCGGTCACCGCATCCTCGGCCGCCTCGCGGTCGGTCACGTCGAACGCCGCGCCCACCGCGTCGAAACCGTCGTCGCGGAGGGCCCCGGCCGCCGCCTCCAGCGTCGCCGGGTCCCGGCCGTTGAGGATCACCCGCGCGCCGGCGCCCGCCAGCCCCCGGGCCATCTCCAGGCCAAGGCCGCGCACGGAGCCGGTCACCAGGGCCGTACGCCCGTCGAGCGCGAAGTCCACGCCACCGCTCATCCGGCCACCTCCCGGAGAACCGTCGTATCCGCTCACCGTATCCGGCGGGCCGCCACGGCCTGACGGGCGTCCGGGTACTGGGCGGCGCTCACACGGCCTCGACCCCGAGCGGCCACATCACCCCGGTCATCTCCTCCGACAGCGTCCACAGTCGGCGGGCCGCCACC
This sequence comes from Streptomyces sp. NPDC096040, assembly GCF_040303265.1. NCBI lineage: Bacteria > Bacillati > Actinomycetota > Actinomycetes > Kitasatosporales > Streptomycetaceae > Streptomyces > Streptomyces sp. NPDC096040. The sequence goes on along the minus strand of NZ_JBEOTA010000022.1, from coordinate 13,733 downwards.
GGGTCGCTCGCCGCCGCGCTACGCCCCGCCAGCGCCGGTGCGCCCCGCAGCTCGCCGAAACCGCTCGGGCCGACATAGCCGGCGCCGGGCAGATCCTGGGTCGCCGCGTACAGCGTGGGCAGCGTGCCCCCGCGGTCGTCCTGGGCGACGAGCAGGTTGCCCAGGCGCATGCCGAGCCGGGCGAGTGGATTGGCGGTGTGGCTCTGGAGGTTGGTGGCCGCGTAGCCGGGGTGGGCGGCCAGCGCGCGGACCGGGGAGCCGGCCTCCGTCAGACGGCGCTGGAGTTCCAGGGTGAACAGGAGGTTCGCCAGCTTGGACTGGGCGTAGGCGCGGGTCGGTTGGTAGGTGCCGCGCAGGTTGACGTCGGCGAAGTGGATCACGCCCCCGCGGTGCAGCCCGGAGGAGACCGTCACCACCCGGTCCGTGAGGTACGGCAGCAGCAGGTTCGTCAGCGCGAAGTGGCCCAGGTGGTTCGTGCCGAACTGCATCTCGAAGCCGTCCTTGGTGGACAGCTCCGGCAGCATCATCACGCCCGCGTTGTTGATCAGGAGGTCCAGCGGGCGGTCCCAGCCCGCCGCGAACTCCCGTACCGAGGCCAGGTCCGCCAGATCCAGGCGGCGTACCTCCGTGCTGCCGTTCACCCGCGCGGCGGCCGCGCGCCCGCGCTCCGGGTCCCGTACCGCGAACACCACATGCGCGCCGGACCGGGCCAGCGCGTCCGCGGCGGTGAAGCCGATGCCGCTGTTGGCACCGGTGACCACGGCCGTACGGCCGGAGAGGTCGGGGAGATCGGACGCGTTCCACGTCCGGGTTTTCCCGCCGGTTTTCTTGCCTGTCTTCTCAGCCATGCCGCCAAAGTAGACGTCGCCAACAATGATGTCAATGACAACAAAGCTGGCATCGCCAACATCCGGGTTACGATGACCCCCATGCCGCAAAGCCGCCCCTACCACCACGGAGACCTGCGCGCCGCCCTGCTCACCAGCGCCGAGCGCACCCTGCGCGAGAAGGGTGCCGCCGCGCTCTCCCTGCGCGAACTGGCCCGCGACATCGGCGTCAGCCACGCCGCACCCGGCCGGCACTTCAAGGACAAGCAGGCCCTGCTGGACGCGCTCGCGCTCAGCGGGTTCGACCGGCTGAACCGGAGCCTGGCCTCGGCCGCCGTACCCGACGCCCCCCTCGAAACCCGCGTCACCGCGCTCGCCCGGGCCTATCTCACCTTCACCATCGAGAACCCCGAGCTGCTGGAGCTGATGTACGCCCGCAAGCACGACCCGGACATCGACAGCCGACTCGCCGACGCGGTCGAGCTCTCCATGGGCTCCTTCGTCCGGCTGGTCGCCGAAGCCCAGCAGCGCGGCGAGATCGTCGAGGGCGACCCGGAGCACCTCACCCTGGTCGCCGCGTCCGCCGTCCACGGCCTGGCCACCCTGGTCGCCAACGGCGCACTCCCGGCGGCCGAGGCGCTGGCCGGACTGGACGAACACGTCCACCTCCTGCTGCACGGCCTCAAGCCCCGCTGACGCCGGCTCAGCCGTCCGCATCCAAGGCTCGGTACGCCCGATCAACGCGCATTGAGGCCCCACTCGGCCACGCCTCAGGTCAACCGGACCCCAATTCCCGGCCATCCGCGCCCCAATGATCAGTAAGCCCCTGCCGCCCTTCGGTAACGCAGGAGTCAGGATTCCGAAACCCGTCTTGTTGTCGCGTACCCAACAAGGCGATGGTCGTCGCGGGCCGCCGCCCCCACCGGCAACCACACCGGTGGCTCCCCACTCGCAGGCCTCTGTCCCCCTCTTCCAGGAGGCTGTACGTTGCGTACGACCACCCCCACCACCCCCCACATACGCGGCAGATGGCGCCGCGTCGGCTCGGCGGCCGCGGCCACCGCCGCGCTGCTCGTCGCCGGTTTCGGCACGGCGGCGCACGCCACCGCGGCCACCGCCACCACGACCCACAAGGTCAGCGCCAAGGCCATCGCCGCCCAGGTCGCCAAGGCCCATGTGCAGTACGAGAAGGCCGGCTGCGGCGCCACCCCGAAGAAGGGCTTTGCCGCCTGCGACGCCCTGCGGGTCACCGGCGGCACCACCGCCTTCATGGAGAAGCAGGCCGCGCTCAAGGGCGTGACCCCGAAGACCGTCAAGCCGAACGCCGCGTCCGACTCCCCCACCGGATACGGCCCTTCGGACCTCCAGTCGGCCTACGGTCTGACCTCCGCCGCCTCCTCGAACGGCTCGGGCGAGACCGTCGCCATCGTCGACGCCTACGACGACCCGAACGCCGCGTCCGACCTCGCGACCTACCGGTCGTACTACGGCCTGTCGGACTGCACCACCGGCAACGGCTGCTTCAAGAAGGTCTCCCAGACCGGCTCGACGACCTCCCTCCCCTCCGCCGACAGCGGCTGGGCCGGTGAGATCTCGCTCGACCTCGACATGGTCAGCGCGACCTGCCCGAACTGCAACATCCTGCTCGTCGAGGCCAAGTCGGCCTCCGACGCCAACCTGGGCACCGCGGTGAACGAGGCCGTCAAGCTGGGCGCCAAGTTCGTCTCCAACAGCTACGGCGGCTCCGAGTCGTCGTCGGACACGTCGTACGACACCTCGTACTACAAGCACGCGGGCGTGGCCATCACCGCGAGCGCCGGTGACGAGGGCTACGGCGCCGAGTACCCGGCCGCCTCCCGGTATGTGACCGCCGTCGGCGGCACCGCTCTCAAGACGTCCTCCAACAGCCGCGGCTGGACCGAGAGCGTCTGGAAGACCTCCAGCACCGAGGGCACCGGCTCCGGCTGCTCCGCCTACGACGCCAAGCCGACCTGGCAGACCGACACCGGCTGCACCAAGCGCATGATCGCTGACGTCTCGGCGGTCGCCGACCCGGCCACCGGAGTCTCCGTCTACGACTCCTACGGCGCCGACGGCACCGGCTGGAACACCTACGGCGGCACCAGCGCCTCCTCGCCGATCATCGCCTCGGTCTACGCCCTGGCCGGCACCCCGGGCAGCAGCGACTACCCGGCGCAGTACCCGTACGCGGCGGCCGGCACCTCGGCGCTGAACGACGTGACGAGCGGCAACAACGGCTCGTGCTCCACGTCGTACTTCTGCACCGCCAAGTCGGGCTACGACGGCCCGACCGGCTGGGGCACCCCCGAAGGGACCGACGCCTTCACCGGCTAGGTCCCGGCAGAACCTCCCCGTCGGGTCACGGGGAGCCGCCACCGTGAGGGGGACGTGGGGTTCCTCTCGGCGGCACGGAAAGGGAAACGGGTCACGGCAGCCGGCCGTGACCCGTTTTTCGCACCTTGAGCACCTCGTGACACCTTGGCAAGTCCCTTGAGAATCCTGTGCGTCGAGTCAAGCGTCCGTCACTCGCAGGACAACGGGCGGCCATCGAAGGGTCACGCGAACGCCCCGTTCGGCAATGCGGAAGTCATGATTCCCGTAGCCCCTTGTTGTCGCGTACTCAACAAAGGATTCTCTTCGCGGGCCGCCGCCCGATCGCCGGGGAACCCGTACCGGCGGTCAACCGCACCAGATCGCACCCGCACCGCCCCTGTTCCAACCCCGTACCGGAACTCAGGAGGCTGCACGCATGCGTTCCACTCCCCCCAACAGACCGTCCACACGCGGTGGCTGGCGCCGCATCGGCACAGCTGCAGCGGCCACGGCCGCGCTGCTGCTCACCGGATTCGGCACCGCCGTCCAGGCCGACGCGGCACCTTCCGTCTCCTCCGCCAAGGTGACCTACACCGCGACCCCCTGTGCCACCCCCAAGCACAAGGGCGAACTCGCCTGCAACTCCTACCGCGTCACCGGCGGTCTCACCGCCTACCAGAAGCAGCAGGCCGCGAAGACCGGCATCACCCCCAAGGCCGCCGACGCGTCCACCCCCTCCGGCTACAGCCCGACCAACCTCCGCTCGGCCTACGGCCTGACCTCCGCCGCCGCCTCCAACGGCTCGGGCGAGACCATCGCGATCGTCGACGCGTACAACGACCCGAACGCCGAGTCCGACCTCGCGACCTACCGCTCGTACTACGGCCTCTCCGCCTGCACCACGGCCAACGGCTGCTTCAAGAAGGTCAGCCAGACGGGCTCGACGACCTCGCTGCCCACGTCCGACTCCGGCTGGTCCGAGGAGATCTCCCTCGACCTCGACATGGCCTCCGCGATCTGCCCGAACTGCAAGATCCTGCTCGTCGAGGCGACCAGCGCCACCATGGCCAACCTGGGCAAGTCGGTGAACGAGGCGGTCACCCTGGGCGCGAAGTTCGTGTCCAACAGCTACGGCGGCTCCGAGTCCTCCTCGGACACCTCGTACGACACCTCGTACTTCAACCACACCGGTGTCGCCATCACCGTGAGCGCGGGTGACAGCGGCTACGGCGCCGAGTACCCGGCCGCCTCCAAGTACGTGACCTCGGTCGGCGGCACCAAGCTGTCGACGTCCTCCACCACCCGTGGCTGGACCGAGACCGTCTGGAAGACCAGCTCCACCGAGGGCACCGGCTCCGGCTGCTCCGCCTACGACGCCAAGCCGACCTGGCAGACCGACACCGGCTGCACCAAGCGCATGATCTCGGACGTGTCCGCGGTGGCCGACCCGGCGACCGGCGTCTCCGTCTACGACTCCTACGGGGTCACCGCCGGCTGGTACACCTTCGGCGGCACCAGCGTCTCCGCGCCGATCATCGCCGGTGTCTACGCCCTGGCCGGCACCCCGTCCAGCGGTTCCTACCCGGCGAAGTTCCCGTACGGCTACGCGGGCACCTCGTCCCTCAACGACGTGACGAGCGGCAGCAACGGCACCTGCACCACGTCGTACTTCTGCACCGCCACGACCGGCTACGACGGTCCGACCGGCTGGGGCACCCCGGAGGGCATCACGGCCTTCGCGGGCTGAGCACACCTGATCCGCCCTCAGCAAGCCTGTGGGCCCCGGCAGATGCCGGGGCCCACAGGCCTTTTCCGTATGAGTACCGTGAGAACATCGTCTCGACCCGTCACCCGACCAGCCGCCACAGAACGTGCCAGGTCGCGAAGGGGGTCAACGACGGAACCACACGACAGGTTCCGCTCAGGCCTCATTGCCCGGCGTGACCTGCCGTGATACACAGAGTGACCGTACGGGCCATTCGTACGAAACCCGCCAATCGATGACGTCAAGTCGACATACTCCGGCGACGTTTTCGGCGAGAATGAGGCGTGACCTCTGCACCCGGCAGGGGCGAACGGAACTACCCACCAGGGGCGGTGACTTACGTGTTCTATGCGGCCGACAAGGGAGACATCAACACCATCATCGGCGGGATCGCTCCGGACTGGGGCCCCTTCGGCAGCCTGGGCAACGAGGCGAAGACGATGATCCAGGTGGTCATGGCCGTCGCCATCCTGCTCTGCCTCGGCATCGCCGTCTGGGGTGCCGCCAAACAGCGCATCGGCGCCACGGCTCTCCGCGACACCTTCAGTGCCGAACAGGGCAAGGGCCTCATCATCGCCGGACTGACCGGAGTCTTCATCATCGGCTCACTCGGCACCCTGTTCACGATCGTGTACGGCATGGCCGTCTAGCCAATCTGCACCTCCCTTTCCCCCGCTCCGAGGTTGCGTTTCCCTGATGTCGAGTCACCACACCGCGCCCGCGCGGGAACCAGCACGGCTACCGTCGTACTGCTACGCGTTCCGGTACGACGTGGAGGGGGAGTACGCGGCATGAGCCTCGGAGACGAGCCCGGCTACCCGGATACGGGCCACACCCGCACCCGCCTGCCCGGGAGCGACCCGTACGGCGGCGCCTCCCGCCGCGGCGGCCGCTCCTCCTCCAGAAGCCTGGTCACCGTCGTCGGCGTGGTCGTCCTCCTCATCGCGGCCATCGCCTTCGCGAACAGGGGCGGGGACGGCAACTCGTCGTCGGCAACGGGCGACGCGAGTGGCAGCGGGGGCGGGCCGACGACCTCGTCAACAGCGGCGAGCGGCACAAAGCCGGTGGAGACGAAGAGCAACGAGGGAATCCCCACCGGGTTCGCGCACACCTCGCAGGGGGCGCAGAGCGCGGCGGCGAACTACGCGGTGACTCTGGGCTCGACCGGCATGTTCAACAAGGACTACCGGCACCAGATTGTCGCCAGCCTTTACACATCGACCGCGGCGAACCAGCTCCAGAGCGCCATGGACTCGGCATACTCGGCGAACTTCCTGAGCAAGATGGGCCTGGACGCGACCGGCAATCCGCCGCAGGGCAGCACCTTCGTCTCGCGCACGGTACCGGTGGGAACCACGGCTGAGCAGTACAGCGACAGCAGCGCCAAGATCGCCGTCTGGTACATGGGGCTCATCGGCATGTCGGGTAACTCCTCGACCAACCCCGTGACCACCACCTGGAAGACCTGGACCTTCGACCTCCAGTGGACTGGCGGCGACTGGAAGATCAGAGCGGACACACAGACGGACGGACCGGCGCCGGTTCCCGGTGACGACCAGGCCGCCACATCCGACGAGATCAGCAAGGCAGTCGAGCAGTACGGAGGGTTCACTTATGCCCGGTAACCCGCGTCGCGCACTAAAGCTCGCAGGCATGCTGACCGCTGTACAGACCACACTGGTGCTGCTGGCCACCCGGGCCGTGGCGGACCCGTCACCGTCCGCCACCCCCACCCTCTCGCCGTCGCCCTCCGCATCGTCGAGCAGTGACTCCTGCGGCCTGCTGATCGGCCCCGCCAAGCAGTACTGCGAAAACGACAGCGGCCCCACCGGAGGAGGCGGCTCCACCACCGACCGCCTCACCTCCACCCTCGACCCTCTCTCCTCCCTCGCCCAGGGCTGCGCCAAGGCCGCCTCCTGGACCGTCGACAAGCTCAGCGGCGCCGTGAAGGAGACCGCCAACGTCGACTTCACCAACGAGAAGTTCCTCCAGCAGTACGCCGTCGTCTTCGCCGCGTCGACGATCCTCACCCTCCTCCTGTGGCTGCTGGCCGTGGCCAAGCGGGCCGTACGCGGGGTCCCCCTCAGCACCGCCATCTCCGAAGCCATCGGCTTCCTCTGGCTGACAGTGCTGGCGTCCGCCTTCACGCCCCTGATCCTCTACACCGTCGTATCGGCCACCGACGGCGTCTCCGAGGTCCTCGCCAAGACCACCGGCGACCAGACGGACGCGTTCTTCGGCACCTTCTCCGGCGCCCTCAGCAAGGGCGACAACATCGGCGGCGGCCCGATCATGCTGATCGTCGTCTCCCTGGTCAGCATCCTCGCCGCCGGCGTCCTCTGGCTGGAGCTCGTCATCAGGGCCGCCCTGCTCTACGTCGGCGCCCTCCTCGGCACCGTCGTCTACGCCGGTCTCGTCGACAAGAACCTGTGGGGCCACGTCCGGCGCTGGGCCGGCATCATGATCGCCGTCATCCTCGTGAAGCCGGTCATCGTGATAGTGCTCGGCCTCGCCGGCGCCCTGTCCTCCGACGGCGGCCCCGACGCCTTCTCCGCCGTCGTCTCCGGCCTCGCCATCATTCTGCTCGCCATCTTCGCCAGCGCGATGATCTACCGCTTCGTCCCCGGCTTCGGCGACGAGATCGCGGCCGGCCGCAGCAACCGCATCATGCAGGGCGCCGAGGGCAAGGCCGCCGCCGTCATCAGCAGCCCCGCCAACCTGGTCGCCCAGGGCATCAGGACGCACAGCGCCCGCACCGACAACAACGGCGGCGGGGGCGGCGGTTCCGCCTCCGCCGGTCCCCGCCCGTCCAACCCGGCCTCGGGCGGCGTCGCCGCGCACAGCACGCGCACCCCGAATGGTGGTGGCGGCGGATCTGTCCCCTCCGCCGCACCCGCACCCCGCGCACCCAGCCCGGTGAACACCCCGCACGCCGGCAACACCCGCAACAACAGCTCGGGAGGTGAAGGGCGTTGACGACCGAGTCTCATCTGTCCCATCCGATCACGCCCCGCCGTACGTATCTGATCGGCCGCGCCCGGCCGAACGCGATCGTCGGCCGGAACCGTGAGTCCGGCGAGATCGTGCTGATCATCGCGGGCGCGTTCCTCGGCATGATGTGCGGGCTCCTCGTCCCGGTCCTGTCCCTGCGGATCGTGCTGCTCATGGGCTTCCCGCTGCTCGCGCTGGCGGCGGTCTACGTGCCGTACAAGCGCCGTACGTTCTACAAGTGGTTCGAGATCAACCGCAGTTACAAGCGCACCCTGCGCAGCGGCACGGTCTACCGTTCCACGGCCGCCGAGGCCGGCACCCGGATCGACGGCCGTGAGGTCGAGATCGGGCCCCCGCCCGGCATCGGCCGTATCTCCTGGCTCGCCGCCCCGTTCGGCCCGGACGAGATCGCCGTACTCCTCCACGCCGACCGCAAGACGGTCACCGCCGCCATCGAGATCGAGGGCCCCGGCGTCGGCCTGCGCGACTCCGAGGACCAGGAAGCCCTCGTCGACCGCTTCGGCACCCTCCTCAAGCACGTGGCCAACGGCGACGGCTTCGTCACCCGCCTCCAGATGCTCGCCCGCACCCTCCCCGCCGACCCCGACGCCCACGCCAAGGACGTCGCCCAGCGCGGCAACGACAAGGCCCCGGAGTGGCTGTCCCGCTCCTACGACCAGCTCCAGTCCATGGTCTCCACCAGCAGCGAGCAGCACCGCGCCTACCTCGTCGCCTGTATGCACTACTCCCGCGAACTGGCCGCCGAGGCCCAGGCGATGGCCCGCGCCGCCCGCCCCCAGGGCGGCCGCAAACTGGACCGCGACGCCGGTCTGGCGGTCGTCATGGCCCGCGAGCTCACCGACATCTGCTCCCGCCTCCAGGAGGCGGACATCCGCGTCCGCCAGCCCCTGGGCCAGGGCCGGCTCTCCTCCCTGATCCACTCCATGTACGACCCGGACCACCCCATCGACCACATCCAGGCGATGACCCAGCGCAACGCCTGGCCGGCCGAACTGGACGCCATGGAGCCGACGTTCCTCCAGGCGAAGACCCGCGAGTCGAGCACCCGCGAGCCCTGGTGCCACGCCACGGCCTGGGTGAAGGAGTGGCCGATGACCCCGGTCGGCGTCAACTTCCTGGCACCCCTCCTCGTCCACACCCCGGACGTCATCCGCACGGTGGCGGTCACCATGGACCTCGAACCCACCGAGGTGGCCATCGAACGCATGCTCACGGAGAAGACCAACGACGAGGCGGAGGCGTCCCGCGCCGCCAAGATGAACCGGACCGTGGACCCGCGCGACGTCGCCGCCCACAACCGCATCGACCAGCGCGGCGAGGACCTGGCCAGCGGCGCGGCCGGCGTCAACCTGGTCGGCTACATCACCGTCTCCTCCCGAAACCCGGAGGCCCTCAACCGCGACAAACGCACGATAAGGGCGTCCGCCGGAAAGTCGTACCTCAAACTGGAGTGGTGCGACCGTGAGCACCACCGCGCCTTCGTGAACACACTTCCCTTCGCCACCGGAATCCGAAGGTAGAGGCTGATGCGCTGATGAGGGACCCGCTGTCCGTCCTCACCGAAGCCTTCACGTCCTTCCTGTTCGGGAAGGTCGAGACGACCCGCTCCCCGGTCCGCACCTCCACCGGCCAGGCCCAGGCCGTCTACCTCCCCACGGCCGCCCCCGGCCTGGGCGACTCGGGCGTGATCATCGGCCGCGAGGTGTACTCCGGAAAGGGCTACATCTACGACCCGTTCCAGCTCTACGGCCAGCAGCTCCCCGCCCCGCACTGGCTGGTCCTCGGCGAGTCCGGCAACGGCAAGTCGGCCCTGGAGAAGACCTACGTCCTACGGCAGCTGCGCTTCCGCGACCGCCAGGTCGTCGTCCTGGACGCCCAGGGCGAGGACGGCGTCGGCGAATGGAACCTCATCGCGGAAGAGCTGGGGATAACACCCATCCGGCTCGACCCGACGGCGGCCCTGAACCACGGCATCCGGCTGAACCCGCTGGACCCGTCCATCACCACCACCGGCCAGCTGGCGCTGCTCCGCACCATCATCGAAGTCGCGATGGGCCACGGCCTCGACGAACGCTCGGGCTTCGCCCTGAAGGTCGCCCACTCGTACGTCAACGAGACGATCCTCGACCGCCAGCCGGTCCTGATGGACATCGTCGAGCAGCTACGGCACCCCGAGCCGGAGTCCGCGGAGGCGATGAACGTCGCCATAGACGACGTACGGGCCTGGGGCCTGGACGTCGCCCTGGTCCTGGACCGCCTGGTCGACGGCGACCTGCGCGGCATGTTCGACGGCCCCACGACGGTGGGCATCGACCTCGACGCCCCCCTCATCGTCTTCGACCTCTCCCACATCGACCGCAACTCCATCGCCATGCCCATCCTGATGGCGATCGTCGGCGTGTGGCTGGAGCACACCTGGATCCGCCCAGACAGGAAGAAGCGCATCTTCCTGGTCGAAGAGGCCTGGCACATCATCAACAGCCCCTTCGTCGCCCAGCTCTTCCAGCGCCTGCTGAAGTTCGGCCGACGGCTCGGCCTCTCCTTCGTCGCGGTCGTCCACCACCTCTCCGACGTCGTCGACGGCGCGGCGGCGAAGGAGGCGGCGGCGATCCTGAAGATGGCGTCGACAAGGACGATCTACGCCCAGAAGGCGGACGAGGCCAGGGCGACGGGCCGGGTACTCGGCCTCCCCCGCTGGGCGGTGGAAATCATCCCCACCCTCACCCCCGGTATCGCCGTCTGGGACGTCAACGGCAATGTCCAGGTGGTCAAACACCTGATCACCGAGACCGAACGCCCACTCGTCTTCACGGACCGTGCGATGACCGAGTCGTCCGCCGACCAGCTCGCCGCCGCCGACGACGCCCTGCACGCCGCCGAACTGGAGGCGGAGCAGCGGGCGGCGGCCTTCGTCGAACACCACCTCGGCGACTCGGAATCCACGGTGGCGTAGGGAGGACCCGATCGTGAGACCGGACCCCCGGCAGGAACGCGAACAGCAGGGCGGCGGCATCCCCGACGGCCTGCTGATCGCGACACTCGCGTTCCTGCTCGGCATCACGGTACTGGTGTGGACGGCGACAGGCCTGGCTGCCTGGTTCTCCCACGGCACCTGGCCGTCGACCGTCAACCTCTCCCGCACTCCGCTCGCGATGCGCCACCTCATCGGCGAACCGCACGACATCACCGGCGCCTGGCCGGACACACCGGCGGCGCAGCTGTCCGGGTGGGGGCTGTTCTGGGGCCTGTTCATCGGCCAGCTGATGATCCTGATCGTCCTCACCGTGTTCGTGATGGGGACGGTGGCGAGATGGCGCGCGGGCAGGAAGAGACGGGCGACGGAGCCAAACAGGGCGGCGACGTCCCCGGTTCCGGAGCCACGCGCACAACCGGAGCCGAGCAGGACACCCACCGCACCGGAGCCGGCCGTCCCGGAACCAGGGATCGAACACACGGACGGCGACCAAACCAGCACGGCCCCCAACAGGTTCTACGCCCACCCCTCTTCGAACGGTGAACGGACGGATGGATGGGCGGGACGGACGAAAATCCACATCGCGCCCAGGGATACCCGCCACGCCGCCGCAACCCAGGCCATACAGGACGCAGCCGGCCCCGCCCTCATCGTCACCTCGAACCCCGCCCTCTGGTCCGACACCAAGGACGCCCGAGCCAAACTGGGCCCAGTCCTCCTCTACGACCCGAACCACCTCTGCGACACCCCGGCCCGCTTCCACTGGTCGCCCACGGCCAACTGCGAGGACAAGCAGACCGCGATCCTGTGCGCCCAGGCACTCCTCACCCCCGTGAAACCCACCGCCAAGATCGACCAGGCGGTCACCGACACGGCCGAAACGCTCCTGCGCAGCTACCTCCACGCAGCCGCCTTGGAGAACCGCACGATCCGCCATGTCCACCGCTGGGCACAGGGCACGGGCATCCAGGACGCCGTACGAACCCTCCGCACCCACCCGAAGGCGGCCCCCGGCGCCGCCGGCGAACTCGAAGCCGCGCTCACCTCCCACCCCGAACGCCGGGACATCGCCCAGGAGTTGACCGCCCGGGCACTCGCCGCCCTCTTCACGGTCAACGTCCGCGAGGCCTGCACACCCCACCGATCCGATGCACTCGCCCTGGATTCCTTCGTGGCCGAAGGGGGCACGCTTTATGTGGTCGGTGAATCCATCGAGGACCCCAGGACCAACCCCGGCGCGATGCCCCTCCTGACGGCCCTTGTCTCAAGCGTGGTCGAGCGCGGCCGGCGCATGGCCGAACGGTCATCCTCCGGTCGGCTCGACCCACCACTGACCCTGGTCCTGGACGACGTGGCGGCCGTGGCCCCGCTCCCCCAGCTCCCCGACCTTCTCACCACCGGCACCGAGCAGGGCCTGCCGACCCTCGCCCTGCTCCGCTCCCACGAACAGGCCCGCTCCCGCTGGCCACACCGGGAACTGCCGGTCTAGGCAGATGCCGGGGACGGCCACTCCAGAACGAACTCCACCTCGTTCTGCACCTCGTCCTTGAAGAACGGCACGAGTACACCGCTCGGCAGGAACCCGGCCTTGCGGTACGCCCCCTGCGCCCGCACGTTCTCCTCGTGCACCAGCAGCCGCACCCGCTCGGCGCCCCGCTCCCGTGCCCAAGCCACACCGGCGTCGAACAGCGCCTTGATCAGCCCGCTCCCACGGTGCTCGGGACGCACGAACACCCCGACGACATGCCCCTGCCGCCGCTCGACCGGAGCCCCGGCCCAGTCCGTCGACCCCGCCTCCTCGATGAGCACGGTCAGACTCCCGGCCCACACCCCGTCCGCCGCCTCGGCGATGAACTGCCGCGCACCACTGGGCTCCTCGGCCGACCGCGCGGCCCGCTCCTGATAGAAGGAGTCCGGCCGGGCGACGGCGTCATCGTAGGTCTCCAGGAACGCGATCCCCGCAACCGGGTCCCGCAACGCGACGAGCCTCAGCCGCTTCGCGGCCTCCCACTCATCAGCCCGTATCGCTCGAACAACGTAATCACCGCTGGTCATCGCACTCATACGGCCACGGTAGCCGCCACCAACCGCCCCGTTCACCTCGTTTACGGCGCTCGCCCAAGGGCCCGTTGTCAGTGCCTGCGCCTACCGTGGACGCCATGACGACTCTGCAGAACCGCCCGAACACCGCCCTGCTGATCGTGGACGTGCAGAACGGGGTGGTGGACAGCTCCCACAACCGCGACGAGGTCATCGCCAACATCAACTCCCTGATCGCCAAGGCCCGTTCCGAGGCGGTTCCGGTGGTCTGGATCCAGCACTCCAGCGACGAGCTGAAGCCGGACAGCGCCCCTTGGCAGTACGTCCCGGAACTGACCCGCGAGGAAGCCACCGAGCCCCTCGTCCACAAGCGCTACGGCGACTCCTTCGAGGACACCGAGCTGGAGTCCGTCCTGGCCGAACACGGCGTGGGGCGCGTGGTGGTCACCGGCGCCCAGACCGACGCCTGCATCCGCTCCACCCTGCACGGCGCGATGGTCCGCGGTTACGACGCCACGCTGGTCGGCGACGCCCACACCACGGAGGACCTCACCGCCTACGGCGCGCCGGCCCCGGAACAGGTCATCGCGCACACGAACCTCTACTGGCAGTGGCAGGAGGCCCCCGGCCGCAAGGGCGGCACGGTCGACACAGCGGACGTGACCTTCTAGCCGGACAATGCCCATAAACGCGAAAGAGCCCCACACCGTGAGGTGTGGGGCTCTTTCCCAATATTTGTTCGGCGGTGTCCTACTCTCCCACAGGGTCCCCCCTGCAGTAC